>JAKALO010000062.1 GCA_021824125.1 Deltaproteobacteria bacterium
GCCCGGCTGAGAGAATACGACGGGAGCAGTGCCGAATTGGACGCCCTGCCCTCCCAGGTGTCCGAAGTCGTCCGGAAAGGGCTGTCCGCCGACCGGCGCGATCGTTACCGGGATGCGGAGGAGTTTTCGAATGCCATCTGCGCCGCGGTGAACCGCTCCGCGGGTCGGTCGGAAATCCTGGCTTATTGGGAGGTTCTCTTCCCGGGAGAAAACAGGGAAGAGGAGGACACCATCGCGCCTCCCGGGTCGGACCGGACCGGCGACGGGAGTGTCGTCCGGGAAAAAAGGGAAGGATACGGGAAGAGGAGCGGTAATGCGGCGAAGATCGGAGTCCTGTCGGCCATGGTGGCGCTCTCAGCGGGAGGGTACTTTTTATGGAAGGGGAATTCGGATGATTCGAGGCCGGCGCCCACCCCGTCTTCGAACGCATCCCTGTCCCAGGAGCCGGCAAGGTCGCACGCGGCGGCAACAGGGGAGCCCCAAGCAACCTCCGGCATCAGGGTCGATCGGGATACGGTTCGTTCGGGGGAGACTCCCACGGACGCAGCACTGCCCGGGCACGCCGTGACGTCTGCACCCCCGCCGACGCCCCCCAAAAAGCCTTCGCCCCAGCCGGGGAATACCGTTCTCGTCGAGACGGATCCGACGGAAGTATCCATCTCCCTTGAGGACGGGACACTCTTGGGTAAAACGCCGCTCGGGATCGACTTGACCCCCTGGCTTGGGAAGACGATTGCGTTTCACAAGGAGGGCTATATCGGAAAATATTTACAGGCGGACCTTCTTGCACAGGTAAGGAGCTTCCGGCTGGAATTGGAGCGGCAGACAGGAACGATCGAAGTGGTTCAGGCTATACCGTGGGCGAAGGTGTTTGCCGGGAACGAGTACATCGGCGACACGCCGATCAACGATCTCAGGCTTGCCGTGGGAGTGCATCGCCTCCGTTTTGTCAACGAGCCTTTGGCTGTGGAGAGAACCATTGAGATTTCCGTCAGGCCAGGTTCAAACCCGAAGGTCATCGTCCCACTGGTGGATAAAAGGCGGGAGGACTGACCCTGGAACGTGATGGAGGATTCGCCGGAGAACCGGGTGATCTCGACTTTTGCTGGCGGGCAATGCTTTTATAGTAGGAGCGGGCTTCGACCTTCCTCTTGGCTTCCGCGATCCGGAGTTGAAGGCGCAGCCCGCTTTTCCTTGTGGAAAGGAATGACGAGGCAGGTATTTGCCTTCCGTCTTCCGTCCATGCCGGGGTGGTTATGGAAAAGCCGAGGACGATCGCAAGTAAGGCCGATGGAAGGCCCAGGCGTTTGCCGATAAAAGCCATGCTACCTCCCTGCATATTCGAAAAGATCCAGAATCACGGGTGAAAGCACGATCAGGAACACGGACGGGAAAATGAATATTACAAGCGGGAACAGTAGTTTCACCGCGGCCTTTTGAGCAAGGGACTCCGCGCGATGCCACTGGCTCTCCATCATCCTGGAGGACAATTCCCGAAGTCCCTGCGAGAGTCCGACACCCAGGCGCTCCCCCTGGCGGATCAGGTTCAGGAAAAGCAGGTATTCGTCGAGCGGAACGCGTTTTGTCGACCTTTCGATCGCATTCTCTCTCGATATGCCAAGCAGCCTGGAGCGCGCGATTTCGTCCAGTTCCCTGGAAAGCGCGCAGTGCGGAAGCGCCTTGACTACTTCACGCATGGCGGCGGAAGACCCCATCCCGGCTTCGAGCATGAGAGAAAGAAGGAATGATGCGAGTGGGAGCGCCGATCGAATGCCGTTGACCTGCTTTTTCGCATCCTCCTGAATCGACAAGGCGACAACCGCCACCCCCAGAAGCAAACCCGATAAAAGATAGAGGACGGCACTTGGCGCGGAAATCCCACGGGACATCGAGATCAGGATGAACGCAAGAAAGGTGGTCTCGCCGGCGATCCATCCCCGCAGGGGAGAGGCGAGGTGGACGCCCGGAAATCGTAGAATCCCCTTTTCTATAATCTTCAGGGTTGCTCGTTCGTGGAAACCTATGATTATCCCCTTTAACCGGGGGACCAGGCCTGACCGTATACATAGATCCGAGGACCTAAGCAGGAACATCAATCCGGCGAGCAGAAGGGAGCCCGTTAACAGATAATCCGCGGATCTCATGGCTTCACCGAAAGGATTTTCCTTATGGTCAGCCATCCGAGCAGTTGGAGAAAGGCGGCGACCGCGAGGATCCCCTTACCCTGGATGGTGCCTGTGCAACGCGGTAAAAAGTTCGGATCCACTTTCGAGAGGACCGCTACGAATGCAGGTGGCAGCAGCGTCAATACGCTGGCCTGGAGTCTCGCCTGCGCGGTCATGCTGCGCATTTTCTCTTCCATCCGGTTTCTCGCACGGAGAATATCCCTTGACTGCAACAGGAGATCGACGATATTCCCTCCGGCGGGCAGCGCGATTCGGAGGGGGCGAACCACCATGGCTACCTCCTCGCACGGGACACGTTCTTCCCACAGGAGAAGAGCCTCGGTAAGCGGGGTCCCAAGCCTGCAAAGCTGGAAAACCCAGGATATTTCCTTTCGTATCTCGCTGGGAAGCAGGGGGATAGTGTCCGAAAGCGCTTCCTGGAAGCTATGGCCGGCCTTGACCTGGCCGGCAAGGACGTCCAGAAACCCGGGAATCTGGGAAATGACTTTCCTGCGTCTCTTTCGCCGGAAATACCTGACCGCGAAGCCGGAAAGCACGATCGGCACGATAAAGGAGACAGCCGTCAGGAAGACGTCGGTGGTCGCGGCCATAACGGCTGCTGAGGCCAACATTCCTGAGGCAAGCAATGTCGTCAGGATCTTCCTGGGAGGAAGGAGAAGGAATTCATCCTTGAGGTCCTGGGCCCTCTTGTGGGCTGTCGCCTCCAGCCTGTTCCTCAAATAGGGCGCAAGTGCCTTGAAGACAAACCTCGCCAGAAGGGCTGAGCCCCCGGCGATCAACAGACCCTCGAAAAATGTCAATCCCACCCGATTCCCCCCGGGTGGAAAAACTTGGAAGGCACGCCCGTAGGTACGAGAGATGATTTGCCTGGCGCCCCCCGGTCTTTTTCCATGCGAAATATTTCCTGCAGCAGAATCTGGGTTTCCGCCATCCCGGTGATCTCGGTGACGGAAGTCACCACTCTCCTGCCGTCCGCCATCCGGCACGTGTGGACGATAACGTCTATGGCCGAGGCGATCTGTTCACGGATGGCCCGTACGGGAATATCAACGCCGGAAAGCAGCACCATCGTCTCGAGCCGGCGCAGCATGTCGCGCGGCATGTTGGCGTGTCCCGTGGTGATGGAGCCGTTGTGGCCGGTGTTCATCGCCTGGAGCATGTCCAGCGCTTCACCTCCCCGGCATTCACCCACGATGATGCGGTCGGGTCGCATGCGGAGGGAATTGCGGACCAGGTCCCTGATCGTTATCGAACCGGTTCCCTCTATGTTGGCGGGTCGTGCCTCCAGTCGCACGACGTGGGGCTTCATCAGCCTGATCTCGGCGGCATCCTCGATGGTGAGGATCCTTTCCCCGTCGGGAACGAACTGGGAGAGGGCGTTGAGCAAGGTGGTCTTGCCAGACCCGGTCCCGCCCGACACGATTATGTTCATCCGGTTGACGACCGCCTCGCGTAGGTAATCGGCGACCTGTTCCGAGAGAGAGCCGATCCGGATCAGTTCCTCCAGGGAATAAGGGTCCTTTCGGAATTTGCGAATGGTGAGACACGGGCCGGAAAGACAGACGGGCGGAATGATGGCGTTGACCCTGGAACCATCCTCGAGGCGGGCATCCACGAAGGGGGAAGACTCGTCGATCCTGCGATTGACCCGCGACACGATCCGGTCGATCGTCGCGCGGAGAGTGTCTTCGGTGAGGAATGCGATGTTCGAGAGGACGACTTTCCCTTCACGCTCGATGTAGATGGATTCCTTGCCGTTGACCATGATTTCAGTAACCGAGGGGTCTTGAAGGTATCCCGTGATGGGACCGTACGCGAACACTTCGTCCAGGATCCCTTTCCGGAGAATATCCCGGTCGCTTTCGGGAATGGGCAGGCTTCTCATTCCCGCGCCGAGGTATTCCTCAGCCCGCACCCTCCAGTTGTCTTCCTGGCCTGCTGATAAACCGGTGTTCCGGCTGTCGAGGTGAGAAACCACTTTTTTGTGCAGGGATCGACGCAGGTCCATGTTCATCGTTTTACCTCCCTAATCGATGATTCGAAATCGCATGGCTTCCTTTTCGTTTAGAACTTTCCTGTCCCATGAGGCGGCATTATCGGAATAATCCCCCTTTGCTTCGGAAGGGGTAATGAAGATGGCGAGCTCGGATTCGTTTTCCCGGAAGCTTCGGGACTTGAAAAGCTCCCCCAGGACGGGTATCTGGCCAAGCAGGGGGATTTTCGAGACGTCCTTGGCCATCTCGCTTTTGACGAGACCGGACAGCATGACCGTTCCACCGGGTGGGCTGGAAAAGTTGGTGATGACCCTACGGGTAAGGAATCCGGGCACATCGGAGCTTCCGCTGCCGTGGTCCACGGTGCTTATTTCGGCCGTGATCTGTGTCCGGATCTTGTTCCCGGCATCCATTTTCGGCTGGATCATGAGAACGATACCGTAGGTTTTCCACTCCACGGTCCGTGTTTCCGGCGTGACTATGACGATCGGTATCTCGCCGCCTGCCAGAAAGCTTGCGCTCTCCCCGCTTTCGCAGACAAGGCGGGGATTTGCGAGTATTCGGGCGCGGCCGTCGGCGAGGAGAAGGTTCAGGCGCGCCTCGAAGTCCGATGCGACGGCGAAGGTGGAACCGGAGCCGCTTCCCTTCGACCAGGACCCTTTGGCCGAAAGTGAGTCCGGCCAGCGAATCCCTATCTGGGAATTGATTCCCTTGCTGATCTCGATGATTTTAAGATCATAGGAAAGGAGGGTTTTTCTTTCCTCCGGAAGAGAGATGCGCAGGTGAAGGTCGGGTCTCGTGCGCGCGAAATCCTCCATCAGTTTCTTGTCGGATTGGGATGAAAGGGTCCCGGAAACGAGTATAATTCTTCCGGATTCGGTTACCTGCACTCCCGGGAAAGAGGCCGCGAACGCCCGCGTCTCCTCGGCCAGGCGAGTGTTCTTCTCGCGGACTTCGACGTTCCAGTCGGTACGCCTGCTCCTTTCCCATACCACGAGATCCGTTTCGCCTTCTTTTTTCCCGACCACGAGCACGCCTTCGTTCCTCAAGAGGGGGCGTGCCTCGATGATCTCGGGGTTGCCCACGGAAATACGGGTGACATCCGGGTGGCCAAGAATCTGCTGGAACCCGGGCCTGAGACGTATTGTTTCCGCGGGGGACGGTGCGGAAAGGATTACGGTTCCGATAATCGCAAATGCTCGAACACAACGGAACGTCATGCCATTTTTCATCCCGGATCACCATTTAAGGCAAGTGGTACGGGTTCCAGGATTCCCGCTTTCCATATTTCGACTTTTTTTCGGAACGTCGTGGATATCCTGGCGTTGCGTGTTGCCGGACGGGAAGGTTCGTCGGGATTCCGGAGGAACCAATGAAGGCGACCGCCACGCGCTCCCGATGCAAGCGTTATCCCTTCCTCCGGGGTGACGGATACCGTAATTGTGGAAATCTCCTTTGATTCCTCGCCGGAGGGTGGACGGTTGTAATGCCGGTCGACCGAGATCACCGGGACCGCGCGAATCCAGGATTTGACGGTTTTGCCGTTTTCTCCATCGCAAAGCAGGTCGACCCTGTCCCCGGGGCGAATGAGGCCCGCGAAAGAGGAGGAAACATCCGCTTCGATCGTGAGCGCCCGACGCCCTGCGGGGACTACCTGGGAAAACTTGTCCATGTCGAAAGGTTCTTCCACGTCGGACCAGAGAACCGGTTCCCCGGCGGCAAGGTTTCCCTTTGCGCGGGCTCCCACCAGGAGTTCGTACTCCGACGCGGGGACGTTTCGGTTGCTCGTCCCGGAGGCGGGAACGGTTTTTTTTGCGAGGTTCTGCTCTGAGAAGACTTCTCCCGCGGAAATCAGGACCGATGGCACGACGATTTCGACGGGAGATGATTGCACGCGGATTTCCCTTTCCACGGCGGCGATGCGGTGCCTGGCAAGAAATATGGCGGACAGCGTCAAGGTCAATCCAGCCAGGAACAGCAGTATCTCCCGGGACCACTTATTCCAGGCGCCGGACGAGGAGGAACTTTCCTTCTTTTTCTTCCAGAAAAACAATGGCGGTCTCCCTTCCTTTTTCCCGTGTGGCGACGCTGTTTGCCGACGGGATGTCATCTTCCGCGACGCATTCCCACCCGGAGGAGGACAACCTGTCCCGGGCCATCCGACCTGGGACATCGACCTGCCCGAAAGAGAGGTCGATTACACCGTTTCCCGTCTCCAATCTCATCGTGCGTTCGGAACGAAATCCCGGCGGGAGAGACAATGCGGGTGGGGAAATGTTTTCCATATCCTCACGGAGAGCATCGAAAAAAAAAGGATGTGTCGCGGATGGTTCGCCGGTAAGTGAAACATTCAATCCCTGACGCCTCAACTCGCGATGAAGGATAGATAGGTCGTCGCTGGCGGATTCTTCCACCAGGAACCGCCGGCCGTCGATGATAAACCCCTTCGTGGACGAAATAGGTTTCCGGTCGTGTCCGGAAAATGCGGGCAATGCGGCAAGAACGAGAACGGGAATCGCTGCCCAATGGAAGTGGCGGTGTTTCAACGGAGTATCCCCGTCACGACGATACCGCTGACTACACCACGGATCTTCTTTCCGGAGGGGGAATGTTTCTCCCAGCAGTCGACGCTCATTTCGGATGTTCTGCGGATTCGAAGGGCAGGTAGATTCGCCATGGCCGACGTTTCCTCCCAATTCTTTTCAATTTCGGCAATTACCGTTGTCCTTCCGGCAAGGCCGGGAAATGGCGCGGGTAGCAGCCTGGTTTTATTGCCGGTGTTCGCGTGTATACGGACGCCTTTCCCACCCGTCAGTATGGAATCGGACATCTCCCGTTCCATGCCCGCCAACTGCCGTCCCGAGCGGATCGCCTCCGCGTGGGCGGCCTCCTCGGCGGCGGAATCCAGAAAGGAGGAGCGAAGGCAGGCGTACGTTCCATAAAGAATGAGAAGTAACGGCGGAATTATGAGCGCCGTTTCAACCAGCCCCTGGCCTTTTGGGCATCGCAGGTTCATGGTTTTCGCGGTTTGTCGATCAACCTGGATTTCCAGGTCATCTCCGCCATGCCGCCTCCGTAGGGCTCCGAGAAAGCCTCCGAGAAATACCGTTTCCTTCCACCAGTGCCAATGTAGGGGAGGGACGGGGAAGTGACCGTCTTGAATCCCGCATATTGAATCTTTTGCCGTCGGGGGAAATCCTCCTCGGGCTCCAGCATCCTTATTGGCTCGGGGCCAGCCCCAAGTATCGACTGGAGGGCCGAGTTTATGATTTGCGTGATCGTCCCGGCTATCTTTTTCGCCCATTTCCAATTACCCAATTGGCCGGGAATGCCTGTTATGGGTCCAAGCGCATCGATCAGAAACAGGGGAGATCCGTGTTTAAGGTGAAGTTCCAGGGTGTTGTTGTCATCGTGTCGGCCGTTCGGATTCACGGGGGAAATGATGCCAGCGACATCCAGTTTTCTGGACAGGTCGGCGGTTTCCGCCAGTACGAGGAACGGTGTGGTTTTCTTCACCTTCTCTGCCCACGCTTCAAGCTGCTTCGCGCAATTCCAGTAGGACCGGATCATTACCGGGGCGCGTTGTGAATACGCGGTGAACGCCGGCATGCCGGCCCCGAAGCACGCGGCGACCGCAAGGGCCGCCCAGACGACGCAGATATAACGGATTGCCCGCAGGCATTGAAGGATTCCGTCGTTCAGCGATGCGATGATATTCAGCCCACGGGCCTCCCACGTGGCCGCCGAAAGCGCGATTGCGTCAACGGAGTTGGAAGAGGCCACCTTTGCCGCCCCGACGTGCGCGGAGTATATGGTGTAAAAAATAAGCACCAGGATGGCCGAGGCGGTTGTGAGGAAAAGGACCGCCGCCTGGCCGGAATTCCCCCTGCGCAGTTGCGTTATTTGACGGGTGTAGAAGGAAATCATGCTTATTCCACCGTGACCCAGCGGGTTGCGTGGAGAAGCAGGTAATACTTGTCGGCGACCCTGATTTTCGGGACCGGCGCCAGGAGGAACAACATTCGGTTGACCCATGGAACGACCAGCTCGACGCCGTGAGTCAGCTGAACCTTGTACGCTTCGCCGGATCGCGCCTGCGGAGCGGTTTCTTCCTTCCCGTCCAATGAGAATCGTATGGAGGTAAGGGTCGTGCCTTCCCAACCGCCCCCCGGTCGCTTCCTGCAAAGGGATGAAGCCTCCGCCAGTGCTGCGGCTTTGGCTTTGCGGAAATCCGTGCGGGCGTTGATTGCGAATTTCCGCGCGGCGAAATGCGCGGCGGTCTCGACGGCGCCCTGGCCCGCGCAAAGAAACCCGAACTGGATGATGGAAAAGATCATCGTGCCTACCAGGAACGTTCCGGCGATAAATTCGATCATCGCGGTCCCCCGGTTATTTCGAGGCGGCATAGTCGGAGAGGGACTTCTTGTTGGCTTCCTGCCGGCCCTCGCTCGAGAGAGATTCCACCTTCTTCTGGGAACTTCCGGACATGGCGGTAATGATCGTGGAAAACTGGTTGCGGAGCTGGTTCCCGAAAATGTTCACGATCCCGATCGCCGCGATCGCCACGAGAGCGACTACGATGATGTACTCGGTGAGCCCCTGCCCCTTGCGATTCAACACCCGTATCCCTTTTTCCATGGTTCGTCTCCTTTCCGGTGGAGTGGTGAGCACGGAAAGAGCAAGCCGCGTTCCCATGGGTACCCGGGGGGAACCGTGCGTCGAACCGCCTGGAAAACAGACGGATGCACGGTCAGGTCGGGATAAATGGAAAGGGAAGGAGTTCGACGATAGACCGAAATCCGGACTGAGCGACCTATTACCGGTCTGACCCCAGGGAACGGATTCCGTATTTCTTCAGCTTCTCGAAGAGAGTGGATTTGGCGATCCCGAGTTCCCTCGCCGTTTGAGTTTTATTCCATTTGGTGCGGGAAAGCCCGTCCAGGATGTTGTTTTTTTCCGCCTGTTCCCACCGGGAAAGAGAGGCGTCGGTTTCGTCTTCACGCCCAAGGGATCCCGCATCCAGAAGGAAAGAGAAATCCCCGGGTTCCAGGGATGGACCGTCGCACATAACGATCGCCCTCTGCACTGCGTTGCGGAGCTCGCGGACATTGCCGGGCCAGTCCCGCGATGCCAGGAATTCGGCCGCCGCCCCGGAAAGGACCGGCGCCGACCGGTCGCCAATCAAACCGTATTCCGCCAGGAAATGCCGGGCGAGCAGTGGCACGTCCTCCCGCCTGTCCCGAAGCGGGGGTACGTTGAGCAGGATTGTGCTGATCCGGAAATAGAGGTCGTCGCGAAACGCTTTCCTTGCGATCTCTTCCCGCATGTTCCTGTTCGTGGCCGAAATAATCCGGACGTCAACCAGAATGGTTTCGTTCCCCCCGACCCGCTTGATCTCCTTCTGTTCCAGGGAGCGCAGGAGTTTCGGTTGCAGGGGCAGCGGCAATTCCCCGACCTCGTCGAGGAACAGGGTGCCCCCGTGCGCGACCTCGAACGCCCCGCGGCGTTGCGCCGTGGCGCCGGTGAACGCGCCTTTCTCGTGGCCGAACAGTTCGCTCTCGATCAGTTCCGGTGAGATCGCCCCGCAGTTCACCACAACGAATGGATCGTTCCTGCGCCCGGAGCAATCGTGGACACCTCTCGATACCAGCTCTTTCCCGCAACCGGTTTCGCCTTCGATGAGGACCGGCAGGCCGGAATTTCCGACGCGACGGATATTTTCAATAAGTCTTTTTATTCCAGGAGCTTGTCCTACAAGACCGAATGAGGCAGATAATGCCTTGTCGCCCGGTTTTTTTGTTTTGCCGGCCGTCGGGGGGGCCGTCCGCACGCCGGCAGCGGAATCAGTGGGGGGGTCCCCGGATGATGTTACGGACCCGTCGCGTAGAAAATGGATCTGGTAAGGCCCGATCCGGAAGGTCTGTCCGCCTTCCAGTAGAAGCTGGGTGATCCGTTTTCCGTCGTGGAACGTGCCGTTTTTGCTGGTATCGGAAAGGAAGTACTGTTCGCCCACCCGGAAAACACGAGCGTGAAAACGGGAAACCGACGGGTCGGGAAGCATGAGATCGGCTTCCCTTCCCCTTCCGATTTTGACCTCCTTCATCCCGAGGCGGATTTCCACGCGCATCCCGTTGGATATCGAGACGGAGAGTTTTACGGGGTTTTCGGCGGGGATCACGCTTCACCTCCGGAGATTTTTCCCGGAATGCAGCAAATCGGATGCCGGAAGTTTACCTTGACCTTCTGCGAACGGCAAGAAAACCGGCGGGAGAAAGCAGCAGGACGACCGTCGCGATCGGCGCCAGGTTTCCTTCATCCGATACACGGTTCGCAATCGAGCACCCTCCGCCACCGCCGCCGCCGGAGGAGGGAGGGCTTCCGCTGGCGTTGAAAGTGTGGAGGGCGAGCGCGCTGTTGTCCAGCCCGTCGTCAACCTTGAGGCCCACCACGTAAGCTCCGGCCGCGTCCGGCGCGAGAACGACGTTGTCCCCGTTCGCCGTGAAATACGGCGAAGCGCTGAACGCGGAGCTGCCCGACGGACGTGAAACCAATACCCAGCGGTAGGTGAGGGATTGACCGTCCGGATCGCTGCCGGATCCGTGGAAAGATACCGGTGAAAGGTTGTCGTAATAGGCAGGTCCGGTGATCGAGGGCGCGCCCGGGACAGTGTTCACATGGATCGTTGCATTGTCGCTCCCCGCAGGCGTTCCGGAGGGAGTCGCTTGCGAGACGGTGAGGCCGACGGTGTAGTTCCCCACGTTGTCGGGCGTGAATCCGGTCGATGAAGCGGTTGTGGAGCTAAGGGAGGCCCCCGACCCGGAAGGTCTTGAAACCAGCGACCAGGCGTAGGAAAGGGAATTTCCCGCGAATGCCGCGGAGCTGTTATCGCTGGTGATAGACACAGGAGCTCCCGGGAGTGCGGTCGCGGGTGCCGTGATCGACGCGACGGAATTCCTGACGGCGGCCAGCGCGTTCACCTTCCCGTGCCCCCACGTGTTGTTGGGCGGGGTGGAGCCGTCCGTCGGGGCGTTGGCCGTCCTCCGTATCCGTTCCCGCATCTGCGCGCCGGTCAGGGCCGGGTTGGACTGCCAGATGAGCGCCGCGATTCCCGTGACGTGCGGGGTGGCCATGCTGGTCCCGCGCAGGATGGCATAGTTGCTATTTCCGCTCACTATTCCGTCGTAATTCGAACTCGGCGCATCGAACGATCGTGTGGAAAAAATGTATTGGCCTGGAGCGGTGATGTCCGGCTTGAGACGTCCATCCCGCGTAGGCCCAAGGCTGCTGAAGGAGGAAATAGCCTGCGGGGCGCTGGACCCGCCGAAGGTTTTTATGTCGTATGAACCGACGGCAAGAACCGCGCTGCCGTTGGCGGGCTCGATGATCGTGCCCGGGTCGGTCGCCGAGGCGAACGCGCCGTCCCAATAATCGATATACCCGTCGACTCTTCCCGTCCCGCCGTTCCTGGTCCGCGTCAACTGGATCGATGCCGTCCCGCTCCCCGTTGTAAAAAAGATGGAAATCAGCGTGGCCCCGTTGGGCGGGCTGGCGACGCCGTTGGATACGGTTATCCTTCCGCCGGTGGACGTGCCCGAGCTTCCCGCGGGAACGGAAATGGCGTCCGTTCCAAGCGCGATCGAAATGCCGTACTGGTCGTTCCCGTCAGCCCAGAACTCGACCGTATCGCCTTGCGAAATAGATCGTGAGACATCATAAAGGTCGATGGTGGCCGAGGCGGCGCCGAAAGGAGCCACGTTCGCCTGGAAGTGTTCGTCCCAACCTGTCTCGTTTCCCGCGGCGACCACGACAAGCCTTTTGCTCCCAGGGGTGCCGGTCGCCAGGGAATCGATGGCGCTTTCGAACGCGCTGGTGCCGTCGTGCGGACCCACCATGAGCCCGAGGCTCAGGTTTACCGGGATCGGTTTTGAATTCGTTTCCGCGAAAGAAACGAGATCCTGGACGGCTGTGACGACGTCGGTCGTATAAAAAGAGGTCATGCCGAACAGGATCTCCGCTGCCGGCGCCATGCCGGTATACGTTCCGGAAGACATGAACCCGTTGCCCGCAACGATCCCGGTCACGTGGGTGCCGTGTCCGTCCGTATCCCAGCTTGCGCTCAAGGGGTCGGGATACCAGTGGGCGATCCTGTGGGGGGAACCGGTCCCCCCGGTGTGGAAATCCAGGTGGGAGTTGTCCAGCCCGGTGTCCACGACCCCCACGTACATCCCCGCCCCGGTGTAGGATGCCGGAAGTCCGGTTCCGGCCTGCACGATGTCCGCCGAGACCGCGGGACCGCTTAGGTCGAGCAGCGGCCTTGCCCGCCTGGCGCCCTCGATGTAGGACACCTGCGGCCAGTTCGAAACGTACCTTGCCGCGTCCCGGGGGATGCGCCCGGTGTATAGCCGCGGCGTGATCCGCCTGCCGTTCCCCCCCAGGTTGCCGAGCCGTGCGGGAAGGTCCGGGTCGTCGCTCTTCATGTGGATGAAAACCGGCGCGGGGTCGTCCATGACGAGCAGCATCGGCCCGATCTTCCGGTGATCCGGGGAGACGTCAACCCCCGAAAGCGACGCGACCCCGAAAATGGAGAGAAAGACGGCAGCCGCGAATTTTCTTTTTTCAATTCCGATCAAGAAAGCCCCTTGGAGATCATTTCACCCTGACCTTGGATGCCTTCTCGTAATAGATGATTCCGTCGTATTCCAGGAGGCGGTACAAAGAGGTCAGGGGCCCGGTGACGGCCCATACGTAGCCCGCACGTGCATCGATGGTGAACCCCGCAGCCTCCACGAACT
>JAKALO010000222.1 GCA_021824125.1 Deltaproteobacteria bacterium
TTGCTTGTACCCGAGGATGTAGACCGCCGTCGCCATCACGTAGCCGGTCGCGGAGAGCGGCACGCCGGAGAAGAGGCCCCACCCGAGCAGGATGCTCCAGGGATACTCGTTGGAGGCGTGGGTGACCGAGGCGAGGCCGTGCGCGAACCGGATGCCGATGAGCGGGAACCCGATGCACAGTATGAGCATGGCGACGACGTTGAACGGCGTGATGAGCGTCCTCGCGTATTCGGGCAGGGACATCCCCATCAGGAGCTTGTCGGTGAAGCGCGCGGAGAAGCTTTCCTCCCTGGCGATGAGTTCGTTGTTCATTCCTTGTCCTCCTTGTTCTGCGTTGCGGCGTAGCACATCGTCAGGAGCGCCGGCCAGATGGTGAGGACCAGCGGCACGGCCGAGAGGAACCCCTTCGCCTGCTCGACGAGCGGTTTTTCCGGCAGGGTCGTCGGGAAGTCGACCTGGCCGAACGGGACCCCGGAAATGTACATCCAGCTCGTCCCCCCGACCTCGTACTCCCCGTAGATGTGATCCAGGTACCGGTCCGGGTTATTCCGGACCTTGTTCCTCGCGAGGGCGACCAGGTCGCTCCTCTTGCCGAAGGTGACGGCGCCGGCGGGGCAGGCCTCGGCGCACGCCGGTATGCCCCCATTGGCTACCCTGCCGTGGCACATGGTGCACTTGACGATCCTGGGCTCCAGTGCGCTCTCGTAATCGTAGGCCGGCACCATGAAGGGGCACGCGACCATGCAGTAGCGGCAGCCGAAACAGACGTCCGCGTTGTAGAGGACCGGCCCCTCGGGGGTCTTGGTGTATGCCTTCACGGGGCAGGCCGAAGCGCACCCCGGCTCGTTGCAGTGGTTGCACTGCACCTTGCGGTACAGGGGCTGGCCGGAGGATTTCGGGTTGTCGTACCGGTTGACGACCGTGTAGGCGGAGGCGGTGGGCCTCCGCTTGTTGTCGAACACCGACTTCTCGTCGAAGGGGACCTCCGGCTCGGGAAGCCGGTTCGCCTGGTTGCACGCCTTTTCGCAGGTTCGGCACCCGACGCACTCGGTCAGGTCCGTGAGCATCCCGCGACGGTCGGGCCAGCCGGAAAGCTTGCGGTCCGCGAAGGCCTCGGTTGAACTCCCGATCAGGGTGGCGCCGCCGACGACCGCCATCGCCTGCAGCAGCTCCCGCCGGCTGACCGCCCCCTTGTTCTTCCCGTTCCCTTCCTCTTTCAAGATATTCCCTCCGTTGGTTTTCATGGTTTTTTCTCCAGCTTCGCCTGCGCCCCCGGGACGTGGCACATCTCCACGCACCCCTTCGGGTCCTGCCCCACGCTCCCCACGTCGCCCCTGTGGCACTTGAAGCAGGCGCGGTGGTAGGCGACCTTCAGCCCCGGCCGGCCGGAATCCGCGGCCGGGTAGGAAGCGGAATGGCACTCCCCGCAGGGCCGCATCTTCGCGAGCCTTACGGACTTCTTGAAGGCGGAGGCGTCGATCGCGTGGCACTCGCCGCAGGCGAGGCTTTGCTGCCCGTTGCCGTGCTGGTGGTGGCAGTCCGCGCAGCCCGAGGCGTTGGACACGTGGGAGGCGTGGTTGAACTTCACGGGGTCGTAGGTCTTTGCGATGCTGCCCAGGACGATCACCTGCGGCATTTTCCCCCCGGCGGGCGGGGGAACGGCCTTGGCCGTCCCGCCCGGACCGCTCCCGGCGCCCGTAACCGGGGAAACCCCGAACAGAATGGCGAGGGCGGAGATTGCGATTATCACCTTTTTCACTGATCCGGCCTCCTTGAATAATGTAAGGTATCGGTCCCGCGCTCCTCGCCTTCAAGCCTTCTTTTCTTCCTTTGCCTCGGCCTTCGGCTTCCCGGCCTTCCTCGCCTTGCGGCCTCCCAGGTAGGCCTCCATCGGCCTCCACCCGAACGCCAGGCTCTTCCCGGCCATGCCGAACGCCCTGTCGAGGCCATCCGCCGCCATGCCGAGGAGTTCGCCGGTGAGCGCGAACGCGAAGATGAAAGGCAGGGAGACCACGTAGGCCAGCCCGATGAACGGGGCGGTGGCGAGTCTCTTGAGGGTCGTCAGGTTGTTCTGCCTGCCCGTCTGCCGCAGGTATTCGAGGTCCTCGCTCGTGGCCTTGGCCAGGGTCTTGAAGGGCTTTGGCTTGAGCACCTCGACGTAGAGGATGAACCCCGTGATCGCCAGGACGGAGATGAGGTACTCGATGCCTTTCACGTGCGTCATGAAGTCGGTTAGCGTGTGCATGGTGTTCCTCCTTGCGGGTTGTTTTCGTTATTCCTTGGTCTCGTGGTTTTTCTTTTCCTTCTTGTTCTTGCCGGCCAGGTACGCTTCCGTCGGCCTCCACCCGAACGACACGCTCGTCCTCAGCTGGTCGAGGATGCCGCCGAAGATCCTTCTCCCCATCAGGTAGACCGACATGACGATGATCGTCACGGGCAGGAAAACGATGTACAGCCCGCCGTAGAAGATCCCGCCGAGGAACAGGAGCGCGAAAGGAATCCGCAGGTAGGCGGTTTCCTCGTCGCCCGGAAGAATCCCGATGTCCTTGAATTCGACCAGGCTGCCGTTCCTCAGGTTCCAGTAGGTGCCCTCGCCGACCCGGTGCCCCCCGCTGTGCTTTTTCATCGCTCTCTCCTCCTCTCACTGTCTGTTGCGTTGCGGGCGAATTCCCATGATGCGCCCCCACTATAAGGGAGCGCCGGAGGGCCGGACAATCGGCAGAACTACCTAGTTGGGGGGGAAATAGTACCTACGGAAGCGGATTTTTCGGGATATTTCCGTGAAATGGGGTTACCGGAGCATGCTCTCGGCCACTTTCAGCATTTCGGAGGTGGAAGACTTCGCCATGACGTCGATCCGGACATCCCCCTCCTTCCAGGAAACCCGGGAGCAGGCCTCTCCCTTGCTGCAGAACCCGATCTCCAGCA
>JAKALO010000223.1 GCA_021824125.1 Deltaproteobacteria bacterium
CGCCTCGAATCCGTACTGGTCGCTCTGGTGGGCGACGATCGGCCTCGGGTACCTGCTGCTGTCCCGCTCGCAGGGATGGGGCGGCGTCCTCGCCTTCTTCTCCGGGCACATCCTGTCCGATGCGGCGTGGTACGTCTTCGTCGGGACGGCGGTCTCGGCGGGGCGCGGACGGTTCACCGACCGGATGTACCGCGGTATCGTCGGCGCCTGCGCCGTGTTCCTCGTCTTCTTCGCCCTCGCCTTCGGATACCTCGGGGTGTCGCGTCTCGCGCGCATCCTGTAGCACGCCCATTTCCCCCGTGGAGGCCCGAGACATGAAGGCGGTCGTGATGGCGGGAGGGTTCGGGACGAGGCTTCGCCCGTTGACGGAGAAACTCCCCAAGCCGATGGCGCACGTGGCGAACCGCCCGATGATGGAGCACGTCGTCCGCCTGCTCGCCGCGGAGGGGATCGACGACCTCGAGGTGCTGCTCCACTTCTATCCCGAAAAGATCAGCTCCTATTTCGGCGACGGGTCCCCCTGGGGGGTCCGGATGCACTACGTCAACGCCGAGGCGGATTACGGCACCGCGGGGGCGGTGAAGAACGCCGAGGATCGCCTCTCCGGCGCCTTCCTGGTGATCAGCGCGGACATCATCACGGATTTCGACCTGTCGAAGGCGATCGACTTCCACAAGGAGCGCAAGGCGGCGGTCACGATCGTCCTGACGCGCGTTCCCAACCCCCTGCAGTACGGCATCGTGATCACGGAGGACGACGGACGGATCGTACGGTTCCTCGAGAAGCCGACGTGGGGGGAGGTGTTCTCCGACACGATCAACACCGGGATCTACATCATCGAGCCCGAGGTGCTCGACCTCATCCCGCCGAAGAAGAACTTCGACTTCAGCAAGAACCTCTTTCCCGCCATGCTGGCGGGAGGCGATCGCCTGCTCGGATACATCGCGGAAGGGTACTGGAAGGACGTCGGGAACCTCGACGAGTACCTGAACGTCCACCTCGACCTCCTCGCGGGGAAGGTGAAGATCGGATTCGAGGGAGAGAGGGCCGGGATCCGGAGCGTCTGGATCGGCGAGGGGACGAAGGTCGATTACACCGCGGAGCTGTCCAACGTCCTCCTCGGGAAGAAATGCGTCGTCGGGTCGGGAGTGACGTTGCGGAACGTCGTCGTCGGCGACGGCTGTCTGATCGAGGACGGGGCGGTGATCCAGTCCTCCGTCCTGTGGGAGCACGTGTCGGTGGGGAAGGGGGCGCGGATCCTCGAGAACATCATCGGCTCGGACGCCCGGGTGGAGCGCGGCGCCTTCCTCGCGGAGAGGGCGGTGATCAGCGACCATTGCAGCATCGGGACGGAGGCCGTGGTCAAGCCGAACGTGAAGGTGTGGCCCCACAAGGTGGTGGAGGACGGGGCGGTCCTGTCGTCGTCCCTCATCTGGGGGGAGAAGTGGGCGCGTTCCCTCTTCGGCGCGTACGGGATCGTCGGGCTGGCGAATCTCGAGATCTCCCCCGAGTTCGCCGCCAAGGTCGGGGCCGCCTACGCCGCGACGTTCGGCAGGAAGGTGGTCCTCTCCACCAGCCGCGACAGCCACAAGGCGTCCCGGATGATCAATCGCGCGATCATGACCGGGATGCTCTCGGTCGGCGTGGACGTGCACGACTACGGCGTCACGCCGTTGCCCGTGGTTCGATATCTCTCGCGCTCCCACGGGGAGGAGCGGGGGGGCGTGCACACCCGGAAAAGCCCCTTCGACCCGTCGTTCGTCGACCTCAAGTTCTTCGACGATTCCGGCCTCGACCTGCCGATGGGGCTGGAGAAGAACATCGAGAACCTCTTCTTCCGGGAGGACTTCGTCCGTGCCGACATCGAGGAGACGGGGGTGATCACCTTCCCGGTGGGAGGATTCGATCTCTACGTCGACGGGTTCGCGAAATCGGTCAACGAGCGGGCGATCAAGGAGCGGAACTACAACATCGTCCTGGACTACTCCTACGGATCGGCCGCCGTCATCTTCCCGCGGATCCTCGGGCAGCTCGGGGTGGAGACGGTCGCGCTGAACGCCATCCTCGACCCGGCCCGCATCACGCGGTCCCAGGAGGAGTTCGACCGGGGGATGAAGCACCTCTCGGCGATCTCGCGCTCCCTGAACGCCGACTTCGGCGCGATGCTCGACACCGGCGGCGAGAAGGTCTTCCTGGTCGACGAGAAGGGGGACATCCTTCCCGACGCGACGGCGCTGCAGGTCGTCTGCCTCCTCGCCTGCCGGCAGGCGCGCCAGGGGCTGGTGGGGGTCCCGGTGACCGCCTCGCGGAACGTGGAGAAGATCGCGGCGCGCTTCGGAATGGACGCGATACGGACGCGCACCCTGCCGCGGTCGCTGATGGAGGCGGCGGCGCGCGAGGGGGTCGCCTTCGCGGGGGACGGGGCGGGCGGATTCGTCTTCCCGCGCTTCCAGCCGGCCTTCGACGGCATGTTCGCGATCGTGAAGATCATGGAGATGCTGGCGGCCGAGGGGCGGGGGCTCTCCGACATCCTCCGCGAGATCCCGCCGACCGTCCTGCTCCACCGCAAGATCCCGTGCGCCTGGGAGAACAAGGGGTCCCTCATGCGGATGCTGACCGGGCACGCCAAGGGGAAGCCGAGCCTGTTCATCGACGGCGTGAAGGTGTTCGAGGGGGAGGACTGGGCGCTGGTCTACCCGAGCCAGGACGAGGCGTACTTCCACCTGGTGGTCGAGTCCGAGGACGGCCGGGCCGCGGAGCGGATCGCCGCGGAGTACACCGACCTGTTCGCGACCTGGGGAAAGAAACTGTGACGGATGCGCGGCCGCTCCGGGTGCTGGCGATGGAGGTCGGCCCGCTGGCGGAGAACACCTACATCGTGGGGCACGCGTCGAGCGGAAAGGCGGCCGTGATCGACCCGGGG
>JAKALO010000063.1 GCA_021824125.1 Deltaproteobacteria bacterium
GGACGTGTCGGACGAGAGGCGGCTCGCCCGGGTCAAAAGCGATTTCGTCTCCAACGCCTCGCACGAGCTGCGCACCCCGCTGACGAACATCCGCGGCTACCTGGAGGCGATGGAGGACGCGCGGAAGGAGGGGGCGCCGCCGGATCCGGCGTTCCTCTCGATCGCGCACGCCAACGCGCTGCGGATGGACCGGCTGATCGAGGATCTCCTGGAACTCTCGCGGGCGGAGTCCGGCCTGTCGCCGCTGAAGTTCGATACGGTTTCGCTGCGGGAGTTCCTGGAGAGCGCCGCGGCGACGCACCGGGAAGCGGCCAGGGCGGCGGGGAAGACGGTTACGGTCTCCGTGGAGGACGTACCGCTCCGCGCGGACCTGCGAAAGCTCGGCCTTGCCGTGTCGAACCTCCTGGACAACGCCGTCAAGTACGGGAAGGAAGGCGGGCACATCACGCTGGAAGGAAGGTCCGCGGAGGGGGCGTGCGTCGTCGAGGTGGCCGACGACGGGCCGGGGATATCCTCCGAGCATCTCCCGCGTATCTTCGAGCGGTTCTACCGCGTGGACAAGGGAAGGTCCCGGGAACTTGGGGGGACCGGCCTCGGGCTGTCGATAGCGCGGCACATCGTCGAATCGCACGGGGGAACCATCCGGGTGGAGAGCCGGATCGGGGTCGGGACCCGCTTCTCGATCCGGATTCCGGGATAAAACCCGCTCCTTTTCTTAACACGAACTTCACGTCCCCCTTATCGGTCCTTGATGTACGTTTCGTAGGATTTCTCCATAATCTGCGGAAAAACGGACAGGAGGATCGGCACGATGAGAAACACGATGGGAAAAAGGAACGGACGACAACTCGGAATAATCCTGGCCACGCTGGTTTTCGCCTGGACGATTCCGGCGATGGCTTCGGACTCGCTGAACATCACCGGCGCCGGGGCGACGTTCCCATACCCCCTCTATTCCAGGTGGTTCTACGAGTATTCCAACTCACACCCCGGCCTGAGGTTCAACTACCAGTCGATCGGCTCGGGCGGCGGCGTCAAGCAGATCACCGCCGGGACCGTCGACTTCGGGGCCAGCGACGCCCCGATGAACGAAGATGAACTGGCCAGGATTTCCGGGCCGATCTTTCACATCCCCACGGCCATCGGGTCGGTCGCGGTCGTCTACAACCTGAAGGGCATCGCAAGCGGCCTCAAGCTGACGCCGGAGGTTCTCGTCGACATCTACATCGGGAAAATCGTGAAGTGGAACGATTCAAGGATCGCATCGCTGAACCCGGGGGCCAGGCTCCCCGCGGCGGACATCGTCGTCTCCCACCGGTCGGACGGATCCGGCACCACGGACATATTCACCAACTACCTGTCGACGGTAAGCACGGAGTGGAGAGCGAAAATCGGGCGCGGGAAATCGGTCAACTGGCCTGTCGGGCTCGGCGGCAAAGGAAATGAAGGCGTCGCGGGTGTAGTCAGGCAAATCCCCGGCGCGATCGGATACGTCGAACTGGCCTACGCGATGCAGAACAGGATGACGGCCGCGGCCTTGCGGAACAAGGAGGGGAATTACATCCTCCCGACGCTCGATTCAACCTCCGCGGCGGCGGCCGGTGCGGCGAAGACCATGCCCGCCGACTTCCGGATGTCCCTGGTGGACGCTCCCGGCAAGGGTTCCTACCCTGTCTGCGGCCTGACATGGCTCCTCGTCTACAAGGAACAGAGGGACGAGGCAAAGGGCAAGGCGCTGGTGGATTTCCTCAAGTGGGCGATCCGCGACGGCCAGAAGATGAACGCGCCGCTGCTCTACGCGCCGCTGCCGAAACCCGTGGTGGAAAAGGTGGACAAGGCGATCCGGCAGATCAATTACAAGGGGAAGAGCCTTTACCGATGAGACGCGGGGCTCCCGGCAACCCGAAGGACGCCCTCTTCGAGAGGACCACCGCCGTCTTCGCCTTCGGTGTCCTGTTCCTCGCGGTCCTCCTGTTCGCGCTCCTGGTGCGGGAGTCCCTCCCCTCGATCCGGAAGTTCGGCGCCGCCTTCCTGGTGACGGGGACCTGGGACCCCGTCGCCGAATCGTTCGGGGCGCTTCCCTTCCTCTATGGAACGGTGGTCTCCTCGTTCATCGCGCTCCTGATCGCGGTGCCGCTCGCCGTCGGCTCCGCCATATTCATCAACGAATTCGCGCCCGAATGGCTGAAGGCGCCCGTCGGGTTCCTCGCGGAGCTCCTTGCGGCCGTCCCGAGCGTGATCTACGGGCTCTGGGGGATCTTCGTGCTCGTCCCGGTCCTTCGGGACTACCTGATGAAGCCAGTGGCGGACCACCTGGGCTGGATACCGTTCTTCAGGGGGCCCGTGTACGGCCCGAGCATGCTGGCCGCCGGGATGCTGCTCTCCATCATGATCATCCCTTTCATCCTCTCCGTGAGCCGGGAAGTCCTGGCCACCGTCCCGCGCATCCAGAAAGAGGCCGTCCTGTCGCTGGGGGGAACGCACTGGGAGATGATCAGGATCGTCATCGGCCAGCATTGCATCCCGGGAATCTTCGGGGCCACGGTCCTCGGCCTGGGCAGGGCCCTCGGGGAGACTATGGCCGTCACCATGGTGATCGGGAACCGGCCCGACATCCTCCTGTCTATCTTCCAGCCGGGTCACTCGATGGCCGGGGCGATCGCCAACGAGTTCACCGAGGCGACCGGGGAGCTTTACCTGTCGGCGCTCGTCGAGATCGGACTGGTGCTCTTTCTCCTGACATTCGTGGTCAACCTCGCGGCCAAGGGGATCCTGAAGACGATGGTGTCGCGCGCGTCGAGGGGGATCTGAAACGATGCACGCGATCGCCTTCCGCCGCCGCGCCGCCGACCGGGCCACGAAGGTCCTCTTCGCGCTGTGCGCCTTCGCCGTGGTCCTCCCGCTCTTCCTCATCCTGTTCGACCTTCTCTGGAAGGGGGCCCGCGAGCTCAAGTGGACGCTTGTGACCGACCTCCCCCACCCCGTCGGGGAACCGGGGGGCGGGATCGCGAACGGCATCCTGGGGACGCTCACGATCGCGGGACTCGCGATGGCCGGGGGAATCCCGCTGGGGGTGATGAGCGGGATCTACCTGGCAGAGTACGGCCGGGGGAAATTCGCGTCGGCGGTCCGCTTTTCCGTCGACATGCTCGCCGGCGTGCCGTCCATCATCCTGGGGATCTTCGGCTACGTCCTGTGGGTCCTCCCGATGAAGCGGTTCTCCGCGTGGGCCGCCGCCTCGGCGCTTGCGATGATATTCATCCCCACGGTAGTCCGGACTACCGAGGAGATGCTGAAGACGGTCCCCGTGTCGGTCCGCGAGGGGGCCCTCGCCCTGGGGATCGAACGGTGGAAGACGACCCTGTTCATCACCGTCCGGACCGCCTCCGCCGGGATCCTCACGGGGATCCTGCTGGCGATGGCGCGGATCATCGGGGAGACGGCGCCGCTGCTGTTCACCGCCCTGGGAAACCAGTTCTGGCAGACGGGCCTCGACCAGCCCATCGCGGCGATCCCCCTCCAGGTGTTCAACTACGCGATATCGCCGTACGACGACTGGCACGACAAGGCCTGGGCGGGCGCGCTCGTCCTCATAGGCATGGTCCTCGTCATCAGCACCGCCGCGCGGTATATCGCCAGGGTCAAAAAGTAGGAGGGAAAGGGTACCCATGGATAACGCCCTGCAGGTCAAGGACCTCTGCGCCTGGTTCGGGGAGCACCAGGTGCTGAAAAACATCACGATGGACATCCGCAGGAACTCGGTCACCTCGGTGATGGGACCCTCGGGGTGCGGAAAGAGCACCTTCATCCGCTGCCTGAACCGGATGCACGACCTGACCCCCGGCTTCCGGGTTTCCGGGGAGGTCTTTTTCGACGGGAGGAACATCTACACGGACAGGATCGACCCGGTCCTCCTGCGCAGGAAGGTCGGGATGGTCTTCCAGCAGCCGAATCCCTTCCCCCGTATGTCCGTGTTCGAAAACGTAGCCGTGGGGCTGAAGTTCAACGGGAAGAAACGGTCCCGCTCCGAGATGGCCGACGTGGTGGAAAAATCGCTGCGGATGGCGGCGCTCTGGGACGAGCTTTCGGACCACCTGGACCGGCCGGGTACGAGCCTGTCGGGCGGCCAGCAGCAGCGGCTCTGCATCGCGCGCGCGCTTGCCGTCGAACCGGAAATCCTGCTCATGGACGAGCCCTGTTCGGCCCTCGACCCGACGTCCAGCGCCAGGATCGAGGACCTGATAGAGGACCTGAGCGACAAGTACACTATAGTGGTCGTCACGCACAACATGCAGCAGGCGGGGCGGATCTCCGATTCCGTCGCCTTCTTCCTGCTCGGCGAGCTGATCGAAATGGACACGGCCGCGAAGATCTTCACCAACCCCGCGGACAAGCGGACCGAGGAATACATCACCGGCAGGTTCGGGTGAGGCCGGAGCCCGAAAAGGAGAGCACATGAAGAGGCATTACAGCAAAGAGCTCGGCGCCCTCCGCGAGATGGTCCTTCGCATGGGGGGGCTGGTCGAGCGGATGACCCACCGGGCGGTCCAGGCGCTGGTGGAACGTAAAATCGAGATGCTCGCCGAGGTCAAGGCGATGGAGACCCAGGTCAACCGGCTGCACGTCGACATCGACGAGGCCTGCATCCAGATCATCGCCCTGCGACAGCCGACGGCCGCCGACCTGCGTTTCATAACCGCCGCCATGAAGATCAACACCGACCTGGAGCGGATCGGGGACCAGGCGATCAACATCACGGAGAGCGCGGATTTTCTCCTTACCGTCCCCCCGGTCAAGCCGCTGATCGACATCCCCCGCATGGCGGATATCGCCAAGGAGATGCTGCGGGATTCGCTGGACGCCTTCGTGAACGGGAACGAACTGCTGGCCTACGAGACGATCAGGAAGGACGACCAGGTGGACCAGCTGAAGGACCAGGTGTTCCGGGAGCTCCTGACCTACATGATGTCGGACGCGGGAACGATCGAGCGGTCGCTGGCGCTGGTCCTTGTTTCGAGACACCTGGAGCGGATCGCGGACCACGCGACGAACATCTGCGAGGACGTGATCTTCATGACGAAGGGGAAGGACATCCGCCACCAGGACCTTCTGCCTTGACGTAAACCCGGGGGTTAAGTCCGGGCTTCCGCCGCGGGGATCGCCTCACGGCCCGGAGTCGATGCTCGGGTCGTAGGGGCGCGGCTCCCCGGTCGGGAACGACCACTCCCCCACCGTGAACCGGAATCCGCACGAGGGGCAGACGAGGACGACGGCGAGCGACCGCCCCTCCTTTCGGAGAAAGGAAACGTGAAAGCCCCTGCCGGCGCCGCACTTCGGGCAGGCGGAGAGCTCCTCTTCCATCCGGATCGCCTCCGGCGCCTTGTCTTTTTCCATCGGTTTCCCCTTCTTCGCGGATCCATCGTATTCTATCCGTTAAGGAAAGTATTAATTCTTGACCTGACGCCGCGCCGATCCGGATGGGAGGAAGCCATGGCCGAAAAAAAGAGACACTGCCTGGTGTGCGGAAAACCGGACCCCGGCGAGAACACCATCTGCCCGACGTGCAAAGCGCAGATCCGCGGGGAGGCGCTCGAGCGGAACAAGCAGATCAAGAAGGACTCCGACCGGGAGCTTCACAAGGAGGGTTCCGACCCCCTCAAGAAATAAGCCTCCCGGGACCCCGGGCCTAACCGCCCCGGACGATGGCGGCGAACTGCTTGCCGAACTCCACGCACGCCGCAAGGTCCGCCACGGAAGGGGCCATCCGGACCCGGATCGGCTCCGGGGATACCTTGAGCCTCATCGACGCAAGGATGTCCTGCACCGTCTTGATCGCCTCGCCGCTCCATCCGTAGGATCCGAACACCGACGCCGGCTTCCCTTTCATGTTCAGGAAGACAAGGCTCGCGATCAGGTTCAGGATCGGGTGCGGGACGTTGCCGTTCAGCGTCGGCGTCCCGATGAGAAACCCTGCGGCCGTCTCGAACTCGTCTATGATCCCGTCCATCGGGACCTCCACGGCGTTGATCAGGACGGGGACGACCCCGCCCGCCCGGACGCCCTCCGCCACCTTCGCCGCCATCGCCGCGGTGTTCCCGTACGCGGACACGTAGACGACCACCACCTTCCTTTCAGTGACGCGGGAGAGCACGGAGGCTCGTTCCTCGTACCACGCCAGGTACCAGAGGGGATCCTTCCGGAGGATAGGCCCGTGGGACGGCGCGATCATCCCGATGGGAAGCCCTTTCAGGCGCCCGCACGCCTTCAGGATGTACTCCTTGTATGGCCGCATGATCGTCGCGTAGTAGAACTCGAACGCCTCCCGGGCCTTGTCCGGTTCCCGGAGCTCGTCGTTGAAGAACTCGGGACTGGAGTAGTGGGCCCCGAGGAAATCGCACGGGAACAGGATTCTGTCCTCGACGAGATATGTGAGAATCGTGTCCGGCCAGTGCAGGAACGGGGCGTTGATGAACTTGAGCGTCTTCCCCCCGAGGGGGAGCTCCTCGTCGTCGTTCACGATGCGGTAGTTGAACCCCGCGTTGACGAGGTTGTCGACGAACGTCTTCGCGGAGCGGGAGAGCAGCACCGTGACCCCGGGATTGCGCTCCAGCAGGTCGGCCAGCGCCCCGGAGTGGTCCGGCTCGGAGTGGTTGATCACGACGTAGTCGATCTTCTCCACGGGAATAATTTCCGAGATGTTCCGGAAAAGGTCCCCCGCGAACGGGCGCTTGACGCAGTCGATGAGCGCGGTCTTCTCGCCGCCACGGACCAGGTAGGCGTTGTAGGTCGTCCCGCACTCGGTGGGGATGACGATGTCGAAGATCGCGAGGTCCGGGTCCTTCGCCCCCACCCAGTAGACGTCGGGGGCCAGCGTCACGGGCGCCATGTCCCCTACTCCTCGACGATCTCGAACTCGTCTTTACTGGCGCCGCAGAGCGGGCAGCACCAGTCGTCCGGGATGCTTTCGAAGGGCGTCCCGGGCTCCACGCCGCTGTCCGGGTCCCCCGCGGCGGGGTCGTAGGCGTAGTTGCACACGATGCATCTCCACTTTTTCATGGCGTCCACCTCACGGGTTCAGGGCTTGATTAGGAAATTATATCTTCCCCCCGGAGCGGACCGCAAGGCGGAGAACGCCGGCGGCCTCCCGCCACCCTTCCCGGGGGCGCACTCATTTCACCGGGACGAATTTTTCCTTGGGGGCCCCGCAGACGGGGCACTTGTCGGGCGGCGCGTCGCCCTTGTGGATATAACCGCACACGGTGCATTTCCATTTCTTCATCGGCCGCCGCTCCTTTGGGGGAATTTCCCGTTCTTATACCACACGCGGGCTAATTCCGCGGCTGGATGGTCAGGTTCCCGGGCGGGGCCAGCGGCTTGCCGAGATCGCTGACGGAGAAGGTGGCCGAGAACCCGTCCCCCGACTGCGTGATACCGGTCACCAGGACACCCGTGTTCCGTCCCGAGTAGCTTGCGCTGGAGGGCAGGGTGGTCGGCCCGAACCGCGCGCCCGGCCTGTAGAAGTCCCCCGCGTTCGCCGGGATGTTCCTCTCGATCTCCTCGCGCCCGTCCGCCTCCATGAGCCGGAGGAGCTTGGGGGTCGTGTAGGAGTTGTTGTAGAGGTAGTCGTACCCCGAGGGGGTCAGCGCGGCATCCACGTGCCAGACCAGCAGGCCGTCCGACGGGATGGTCGTGTCGTTGCCGGTCCGATACCGGTTCTGCACCATGAAGAATTCGCTGAACGTGTTGTCGAGCGTGGCACCCGGCATGATCAGCACCGCGTTCGTCGTCGTCGCCGACGGTTGAAGCGTGAGGGTCTGCGCCCCGTTCGCGACCACGGTCGGAGTGATCCACTCGAGGACCCATTTGCTGAAGCAGTTGTGGTCGCCCCAGTTCCCGTCCATCATGTCCAGATCGCCGACGCCCCCGTCCGGCCCGACGGCGCCGTCGTAATCGTAATAGTCCGGCAGCCCCAGTCCGTGTCCCGTCTCGTGGATCGCAACCCTGGGGGAGAAGTAGCCCCCCGCCGGGCGGGACTCCCACTGCCAGGAATAGCTGTTCAGCCGTTTTCCCCCGATACGGTACGTGGCGTCGTTGAAGTTCGTCTGGTATCCCCACCAGAAATTTGCCCAGCCGTTGTCCGGGCCGGCCCAGATGACGATGAAGTAGTCGATCATGCCGTTCCCGTTGTTGTCATACTGGCTGAAATCGTGCCCCTGGGCCTGAAAGTAGTTGAGCGCCTCCTTGATGAGGTTCTCCCTCCCGGTGAGAGTCTGGGCGATCGCGGAGCGGTTGTAGGAGGTCCTGTACCAGCCCAGCGTGGAGCCCCCGCTCAATTCGAGAAGACCGTAAGACGAACGCCGGTAGAAGGCGGAAAGGCTCTCCAGGGGGGCGTCGGCCGGGTTTCCGGCCCCGTACAGGCGCTCATGAATATACTCGAGGGAGGAGGTGTGGGGGTAATCGGGAAAATCGATGAGCAGCGCGAAAGTCTTCACGTTCCCCGTGGTGGGCATGCCGGCCAGCGCCCGCGGCGGAGCGGCCGGGGCCAACCGGTCGATCGTCTCCGTAGAAACCCCCCTGGCCGACAGCGCGGCGCGCCGGGCGCGCTGGAGCGCCCTCTTCAGAAGGTCGGGGCGGATCCGCTGGTTCCCGATATCCCTTGCGAAGGCCTTGCGCTGCTCCAGCTCGCCCGCCTGCCGTAAGGTTGCGATCTCCTGGGGAGTCGGTCGCTCCATGGATAAGGAAAGCGTCGGACCTCCTGTCATCGCCAGCAACACCAGGAGGGATGCAAGAAGGGCCGTTCGTCCGGTTCCGGATCGTTTCATACAACACTCCTCCACGGGGACATCGCCGCCACAACCAATTTATCGGAAATTCCGTCCTCTTTCTATAGTGCCACTCGGTGCTCCTCCGGCCAGGGTCCCGATCCGAGGTCTACAGTCCCCCCCCCCCCGATAATATTTTTCAGGTCCGGCATGCCCCCCGGATGACGGGGAGGGTGGACATCATCTCCCACGGTTTGGTGAAATATTACTCAACCGACGATCCGGAAAAGGCCTTCCTTCAAATCGGCAATTTTTTACCCAATTAATAGGAATATTTCCCCTTGGGTTTCCTCTCTTCCCGAATAAAACCAAATTGCCTTGAATTTTTAATGAATTTGTCTCGAGTGTGCAATTTGTTTCCCAGGCACGTCCTTTGCTTGGCTATAGATCCTCCCGTTAGTGGGAACCGCTTCTTGAAATGGAAAAAGAGAAGTTTTTTTTAGCTATTTGGCTGTTACTTGTCCTTAACCGTTATCTATCGGGATTTTCGCCGTGAAAAAAGGAGGGACGATTATGAAAAAGTTCGTTTGGCTCGCGATTTTGGGTATGTTCGTCGTTTTAGCACCACCCGCGCAAGCGCTGTTCGTCAACGGTGGGTTCCAGGAGGGGACGTTCAACGGGTGGACCATCGAACATGGGTACAATTATAATGGATTGACGATCTCGGGAGGGGTGCCCGTCGCCGAGAATGTGATGACGGATTACTACACGTACGGCTGGATCCCCGGGGCGTGGTCCGCCGCCGATACCGGCTATCTTCCGCTGGACACGAACTACACCCCCCCGAGCGATCGCGCCTTCATCACCAGCGGGACGGGTAATGACGAGCTTGCCTCCTTGTTGCCGGTCGTCAGGTACGGGTTGTACTCCGCCCGCGTGAACAGCCAGGACTATTATTACCACGTGACGAGGATCTACCAGGAAGATACGCTGAAGGCCGGGGACCAGGACCCGGACGGAAATTATTATATCCGTTTCTCCTGGGCCGCGGTGCTGGAGGACCCCGGTCACCCTCCGGATGCCCAGCCCTACTTTCACATCACGCTGACCAACTTGACACAGGAGACGGTTATCTTTTCGAAGTTCTATTATTCCAACCAGCCCGGGCTCAACTGGCAGACCAACGACGTCGCCTACGGATGGAAGTGGGTCCCCTGGCAGGATGAAGACCTGAACCTTTCCGAATTGGGCGTCAACGTGGGAGACAATCTCCGCATCGAACTTTCCGCGGGGGACTGCGGTTACGGCGGCCACGGGGGATACGCGTTCCTCGACGGCTTCCGGTCGCAGGCGTCGCCCGCAGAAGGCGATTCGGGAGGCAGCCTGGGCGCCCTGGGCGCGGGGTGCGGCAGGGTGATCGACGTGGGCGGCAACGACAGCTCCGGTCCCGGACCGTGGTCCGGCGCGGCCCTCGTCACGTTCTTCTTCGCCCTCTTCCTCCTCCCGGTCGGGATACTCAAGAAGATACACGGTGGGAAGCGCTTCTTGTCCAGGCCCGCACTGCTCTCCGTCCTGCTTGCCCTGGCCCTTTGCCTGGCCGTCGCGTTCCCCGCCTCGGCCGGACAGCTGGTGCCCAAGGCGCAGCGGTTCCACCCCACGAGCGACGGTTCCGGCACTCTGACCCTGGATTCCGACAAGCCGCTGGGGCAGGGGAACTGGGCGTTCGTCTATACCCTTAACTATGTCAAGAAGCCCTACAACCTGGGGGACGTCACCAATCTGAGGGTAGAGCAATTACGGGTGCATGATCTCTTCACGATGGACGCCGCAGCAGCCTACGGGCTCACCCCCGATTTCCAGGTTGGAATCGACGTTCCGCTGAACCTCCTGTATGACGGCAAGGACCGTCTGGCGCAGGACGGGGCGAACCACAACATCGGGGACATCCGGGTGAACGGGAAGTGGAGCTTCCTCTCCCGGCCGACATACGGGTTGGCGTTCGTGCCTTTCGTCATTTTCCCCTCGGGTAACGACGAGTACGTGCTTTCCGAGAGCAAGTCCAGCCTCGGCGGCAAACTGGCGGGGCACCTGGCGGTCGGCGAGAAACTGACCCTCCTGGCCAACCTCGGTGCGCAGCTGATGGATAACTTCACCAGCAACACCTACAGCAACTGGATCCAGGGCGGCGTCGGGGCGGCCTATAGCCTGACGAAGAAAAGCTCCCTGGTCGCCGAGGTCAACGCCGAGACGATAGCGAACAAGCCGTTCGACCACACGGTCGTTTCCCCGGTCGAGGCGCTTGCGGCTTTCCGGCACGAATGGACACCAGGCTGGACGGCCCAGCTTGGCGGAGGCATCGGGCTGAACAAGGGGATGGGAGCCCCGCAATACCGTGTCCTGTTCGGTGTAGCGTACCTGTACGGCGCGCCGAAAGCGGCCCCTGCGCCTCCTCCTCCGCCGCCGCCCCCGCCGCCGGCTCCGGAACCGCCCCCGCCACCGCCTCCCCCGCCGGCTCCGGTTGCGGCTCCGGCTCCGCCCGCGCCCACGGCTTCGATCTCCGCGAACCCGCCTTCGATCGATCCGGGCCAGTGCTCGACCCTTAACTGGTCGTCGACTGACGCCACCAGCACCTCGATCGACCAGGGCATCGGGAGCGTGGACCCGAGCGGCTCCATGAAGGCCTGCCTCGACGTCACCAAGCAGTACACCATCACCGCATCGGGCCCGGGCGGCACGCAGACGGCGACGACCACGGTCACCGTGAATCCTCCGCCGCCTCCTCCTCCACCGCCCGCGGTAAAGCCGGTTAAGGAGATCATCACCCTGAACGTGCAGTTCGACACCGACAAGGCCGACATCAAGGCCATGTACAACGACGATATCGCGAGGGTCGCCGATTACCTGAAGAAATACCCGGAGACCACCGTGACGATCGAAGGGAACACCGACAGCGTCGGTGGCAAGAACTACAATCAGAAGCTCTCCGAGAGACGCGCGGATAGCGTGAAGAAATACCTGGTGGAGAAGCTCGGCGCCGACGCATCGAAGATCTCGACGGTCGGTTACGGGTTGACGAAGCCCGTCGCGGACAACAAGACCGCGGAGGGAAGGCAGAAGAACCGCAGGGTCGACGCGGTCTTCCGGTAGGAAACGGACGTCCGGAAACCCTTCCGGACGTAGAGAAACGAAAAGGCCGGGAGAGGAAGCTCTCCCGGCCTTTTCGTTTTTCCCCCCTCGGTCCCCGGTGTCTTGTCAGTCCTTCCCGGGTACCTTCCGACGGGAGCTCGCCCGTGCCCTTCCCATGCAGCGGCGGAACTCCCTCTCGAGGTCGGACAAAAGCTTCGGCCGCAGGTCGTAGAGCCGCTTCAGGGGACGTTTCCCCGCGCGGGCAAGAGCGTACGCCGTCAGGAGCGGCATCGCCACGGTGGAGTCGAGGTAGCAGACCACGGAGTCGGGGAGCCGGTCCGGGTCCACCTTCCCCCAGGAGACCGCCTCGGAAGGGGTGGCGCCGGAGAGGCCCCCGGTATCGGGACGCGCGTCGGTGACCTGGAGAAAGTAGTCGTGTCCCTTCTCCGCGATCCCCAGTACCTCCTGGATCTGCGGCTCGGTCTGGAGCATGAAGTTCTTGGGGGACCCGCCGCCGAAGATCCAGACGGCGCTCCTCCCCTTCTTCTTGGCCGCCCGGACGATCGCCGCCGTCTCGTTGACGTCGGCGGACACGTCGATCCTCGCCCCCCTGCCCAGGATCCGCATCGCGGCGACGTTCATCCCGATGGAGGAGTCGCCGGGGGAGGGGGTGTACACCGGCACCCCGCACCGGTGCGCCGCGGCGAGTATGCTCACTTCGCCAAGTCCCAGCGCCTTCTCCCGCTGCGCGACGTAGCGGCCCAGGCGGTGGTGAAACTCCGCCGTGCCCATCTCGGCCTGGAACTCTTCCGCGTCGAGCACCGTCCGGAAGAATGCGTCAGTGTCGAGAAGGACGTCGTAGGAGAACAGGATGTCGTAGATGCGGACGACCCCCTCGTCGCGCAGGACGCGGTCGTCCAGGAAGGGGGAGCCCGCGTGCATCGAAAGGCCCAGTCCGAAATGGACGTCATGGTACAGGTTGGCTCCCGTCGACACGATCCAGTCGA
>JAKALO010000224.1 GCA_021824125.1 Deltaproteobacteria bacterium
GAAGGCGGATCTTCTCCGGGAACGCGGCAACGTCAGCGTTCTTTCCGTTTCACCGGTTTCTCCACCACGCCGGACAGCGCAGCAAATCCCCCCCCCTGGATCCCCTTGTTGCGGATCTGCAAGACGATTTCCGCGGGAGCGTATCCCCTCTCGATGAAGGAGGAGACGATCACCGCGGCGTTCTGCGGATCCCGGATACTGTATCCCAGCGATCCGAGAGAGTTTAAAACATCGCGCGACTCGGATAAAGTCTTGTATTTCGCCTCGGCCGCCTCCACCACCCGCACCGGCGGCGCCTCCTTGGCGACCCCTTCCCGCACCTTGCTGAACACCACGAAATAGGGAAGATCCGCCTCCCGCAGGCGGACCGTCACGTCGAGGACGCGGACCATCTGGCCGCAGTCGAGCTTGTGGCGCAGGATGTCTTCCACGAACGGCAGGAGGATGTCCTCCGAGATTCCCGACTTGACCGCCGCGACGTAAGCCCGCTCGATCCTGCGGATGTCTTCCTCCCCGCCGACGTTGTGCGTCCGGCACAGCTCGTCGACGGTCTTCTGGGCCGAGGCGGGGAATGCCGGCGAAAACAGCAGGAAAAGGGCGGCGAGCAACCATGCCGCCCGTCGCGCGATCATACGGGATTTTCCCCCTTCACCAGCAGGATCGAGTTGGTGCCGCCGTACCCGTCCGGCATCTGGTTCGCGGCGTTCGGATCGGGAACGAGGAGCTCCCCGTCGACGATGAAGTTGTAGGAGTAGACCCCGGGGGGAAGCCGCAGCTTCGTTTCCCAAAGGCCGGGCTTCCCGGCCGCCTTCAGTTGCACGCCGTCGACGTCCCAGTTGTTGAAATCCCCGGTGACGGCCACCTTCTGCGCGGGCGGGAAGTAGAAGAAGATCTTCACTTCCTGGATCACCTGGACCTTGGGGGCCGACGCGACGACGGTTTCCTTCCTTCGCTCCCCTTCGGGCGCCGCCTTGAGAGCGGGGGCCGTTGCGGGCTCCGCGGGACGCGGCGCGACGACGGGTCCCTTCGCGGTCGGCGGCTGCGGCGTCCCGGCCGGCGCGGGAGCGGACGGGACCCGACCGATCCCGGGCCCGCCTCCCCGGTACAGCCCGAGGAAGAGCGCAAGGAGACCGGCGGCCACGGTGCCGAGCCCCATGGCCCAGCGCCCCCAACGGACCCGGAGAGGAGGCGCCCCCTCGGGCAGGTTCGCGACGATCCGGGAGTGCAGGTACGGCGGCGGTTCGACGATTTTCCCGGGGAATTCCCGGAGTGTCCGTTCGATGTCGGAGACGTCCCGGTACAGGTTTTCGCAATCCGGGCAGACGGCGAGGTGCTTTTCGAGCTCCTCCCGGTCCTGGAGCAGCGTATCCCCGTGCAGGTAACGGGCGAGCAGATCCTCGTATTTGCGGCAACCGTTCAAGACACTCCTCCCTTTTTCGCGACACCTTCTAATACAATTTGACGGGCGACCTTGTTACATCTTTTTCCGGGTCTCGTCACGATAGATCCCGGAGAGCATCTTCTTCCCCCGGAAGAGAAGGATCTTCGTGTTGCTCAAGGAGATTTTCATCACCGAAGAGATTTCCTCGTAGCTGAGCTCATTGAAATAAAACAGAATGATGCAAATGCGGTACTTTTCCGGCAGGCGGGCGATTGACCTTTGGACGATATCCCCCTCCTGCAGATGGATGGTGGCGTCGAGCGGGTCGTTCGCGACCCCCCCCTCCGCGACGAGCTCTTCCGGATCCACGCCGTCGATTCCCACCGTGGTCCCCTTCCGCATCCGCCGGAGCTCGTCGATGCAGAGGTTCTTCGCGATGGAGAAGAGCCAGGTCGAGAGCTTCTCCTTCGTCCGGAACGATTTGATGAACCGGAACGCGCGCAGGAACGTCTCCTGCGTCAGGTCCTCGCACAGCGCCGGGTTCCGGAAGAAGTGGTAGATGAAGGAGAAGATCGGGCGTTCGTACCGCGACAGGATGACCTCGAATGCCTGACGGTCCCCCCGTTGGGCCTTGCGGGCAAGCCTGGAGTCGTCATCGAAGGCCATCCCGTAAATTAGACCACAATCCGCGAACGGGATTCAACGCGGAGGTGTCAAGGTTTGGAGGAGGCGCTCTTCGGGGGAGCGGACGGGCGCACCTCCGGGCAGGCGGGGTCCGGCGCGTCGAGGGAGCCGGAGGCGAGAAACGCCATCCCGCGGCACCCGCCGAGGCAGCCCCGATGCTCGGGGCAACCGTCGCACACCCACGGCGTGGAGCGGACCGCGTCGGCCACCCTCCGCCGCAGCGGGGAGTTCCACACCTCCTCGAACGTCCCCTCCTCGATGGACCCGATACGGATCGGAAGGGAGTCGCACGGGTAGAGGTTCCCCTCCCAGTCCACGTAGGCGAGCGCAATCCCCGCCTGGCACCCCGAGAACTCGATGCGGTCGCCCGTGGCGCCCGGAAAGGTCTTCGAGAGGGCCTTCCATAAAAAGAAGTCGTGGACGACGAGACGTTTCCCGGGAAGCGACAGACCGAGGGAGGCGACGGCTTCGGCGGCGGCGCGGAGCCGGTCGATCCCGGGGACGGGAACGTGGCCCCCCGCGGCGACCGCGCGCACCGCGTTCACGTTCGGAAGGTGCAGCTCGGCGAGGTCGCTTTCCGCGAACTCGGCCACGATCTCCGGAAGTTCCTCCGCGGTCTCTTCGTCGGGGATGAAGGAGATCGCGGCCGCGCCTTCCGGAAGGCGCGGCACGAACCCGGCCGTCGCGCCGACGTTCCAGATGTAGTCGACAGGGTATCCCCGGCGAGCCATGCCGGACGCCTGCGGCAGGAGAGGAAGGTGCACCGACACGCGGGGGCCGGCCTTCTGCAGCTCCGCGAGGACGCCGGAAAGCTCCGAAAACCCCCGCTTCCCCGATATGTGGA
>JAKALO010000225.1 GCA_021824125.1 Deltaproteobacteria bacterium
ATCACGTCGGGCTCCCTGTTCGCGGGATTCCACTCGATCGCCTCGACGTACAACGGCAACTTCGAGAAGGCGGCGATCGGGATCGTCGTGGGCGCCATCTTGGACGGGCTCGACGGCCGCGTCGCGCGGATGACCCGCACGACCACCCGGTTCGGGGTCGAGTACGATTCCCTCGCCGACCTCGTCACATTCGGCGTCGCCCCGGCGTTCCTCGTCTACGGCTGGGCCCTCTCCGCCTTCGGCCGGTGGGGATGGCTGGCGGCGTTCCTCTTCCTCATCTGCGGGGCGCTTCGCCTTGCGCGCTTCAACGTCCAGATCAACACGGTGGAGAAGGGGCAGTTCAACGGGCTCCCCATCCCGGCGGCGGCGGTCTTCGTCGCCTCCATGATCCTGCTCTTCTACTACCTGGGCGGGTCGGGGAGCTTCAAGCACTTCGCCGTCCTTCTCTCGATCTACGTGCTCGCCTTCCTCATGGTGAGCACCGTCAAGTTCAACTCGTTCAAGGACCTGGAGCCGTTCCGGCGCCGCCCGTTCAACACCCTGGTGGTGTTCGTCTTCCTCGCGCTGCTGCTGGCCGCGGAGCCCCAGGTGATGATCTTCGTCTGCTCCTTCGCGTACATCGTCTCCGGGCCGGTAGGGGAAGTGGTCGCGGCGATCCGGCGCACCCGGGGGAAGCACACCGAAAGCGAGAAGCCGATCCATGGGCATGACCCTGACTGAAAAAATCCTCGCCAGGCACGCGGGGAAGGACGTCGTCGCGCCGGGAGAGCTGATCCTGGCGAAGGTCGACCTCGCCCTCGGCAACGACGTGACCAGCCCGATCGCCATCCAGGCGTTCCGGTCGCTGGGGGCCCGGGCGGTGTTCGACCGGAACCGGATCGCCCTGGTGCCCGACCACTTCGCGCCGAACAAGGACATCAAGAGCGCCGAACAGGCCAAGATGATGCGCGAATTCGCGAGGGAGTTCGGCATCGTGAACTATTTCGAGGTCGGGCGGATGGGGATCGAGCACGTCCTGCTCCCGGACGAGGGGCTGGTCGTTCCCGGCGACCTCGTGATCGGCGCGGACAGCCACACGTGCACCTACGGCGCCCTCTGCGCGTTCTCCACCGGCGTGGGGAGCACCGACCTCGCGGCGGCGATGCTCTCGGGGGAGGTGTGGCTCAAGGTCCCCGAGACGCTGCGGATCGTCCTTTCGGGCAGGCCGGGGAAATGGGTCGAGGGGAAGGACGTGATCCTCCACATCATCGGCGAGATCGGCGTGGACGGCGCGCTTTACCGGGCGATGGAGTACGCGGGCGACGGGATCGCGCACCTGCCGATGGCGTGGCGCTTCACCATCACCAACATGGCGATCGAGGCGGGGGCGAAGAACGGGATCTTCCCGTTCGACGCGGCGACGAAGGCGTACGCCGACGGAAGGGCGAAGCGGGGGTACGAGGTCGTCGCGGCCGACCGCGACGCGCGGTACGAGGCGGAGCTCTCCGTGGACCTGTCGACGCTCGAGCCGGTGGTGGCGTTCCCGCACCTGCCGGAGAACACCCGGCCCCTGTCGCTGGTGGGGGACGTCCCGATCGACCAGGTCGTGGTGGGATCGTGCACCAACGGGCGGATCGAGGACCTGCGCAGCGCGGCGGCGGTGATCCGGGGACGGAAGGTCCACGACGGCGTGCGGATGATCATCCTCCCCGCCACCCAGGAGATCTACCTGCAGGCGATGCGGGAAGGGTTGATGGAGGCGTTCGTCACGGCGGGGGCGGCCTTCTCCACTCCCACCTGCGGACCGTGCCTCGGCGGCCACATGGGGATCCTGGCGAAGGGGGAGCGGGCGATCTCGACGACGAACCGGAACTTCGTCGGCCGGATGGGGCATCCCGAGAGCGAGGTGTACCTGTCCAACCCGGCCGTGGCGGCGGCTTCCGCCGTCCTCGGGCGGATCGGAGGGCCGGATGAGCTCGGGTGAGTTGAGGGGGAAGGCGTGGAAGTACGGGGACGACGTCGACACGGACGTCATCATCCCCGCGCGGTACCTGAACACCTCCGACCCGGCGGAGCTGGCCCGGCACTGCATGGAGGACATCGACGCCGCCTTCGCGTCGAAGGTGTCCCCGGGCGACTTCATCGTCGCGGGGAAGAACTTCGGGTGCGGTTCCTCGCGGGAGCACGCCCCGATCGCCATCAAGGCGTCAGGCGCCTCGGCGGTGATCGCCCGCTCGTTCGCCCGGATCTTCTACCGGAACGCCTTCAACATGGGGCTGCCGATCTTCGAGTCCACCGAGGCGGTCGACGGGATCGACGCGGGGGACCGGGTATCGATCGACATGGAGGGGGGCGTGCTGCGGAACGAGACGAAGGGGACCGAGTACCGGTTCGCCCCCGTGCCGCCGTTCATGCGGGACCTGCTGGCCGCCGGGGGGCTCCTCAACTACATTGCGAAGCGGAAGAAGGGGACCTGATGGCGGCGAAGAAGATCTGCGTATTTCCGGGCGACGGGATCGGGCCGGAGGTCGTCCGGGAGGGGCTGAGCGTCCTGCGGATCATCGAGCAGGCGGCGGGGAAGCGGTTGTTCGAGACGGAGGAGGAGCAGCTCGGCGGCTGCGCCTACGACGCCCACGGGACCCCCATGCCGGACCGGGCCCTCGCGCTGGCGAAGGCGTCCGACGCGGTCCTGCTCGGAGCGGTGGGCGGGCCGAAGTGGGACCCTCTCCCGTTCGCCGTCCGCCCCGAGCGGGCGCTCTTGGGCTTACGCAAGGAGCTGGGGCTGTTCGCGAACCTTCGCCCCGCCGTCGTGTTCGCCCCGCTGCTCGGCGCGTCCCCGCTGCGCCGGGAGCTGGTCGAGGGGATCGACCTGATGGTGGTGCGCGAGCTGACGGGCGGGATCTACTTCGGGGAGCCGCGCGGC
>JAKALO010000226.1 GCA_021824125.1 Deltaproteobacteria bacterium
GATCACGTCGCTTACGACCGCCGATGCGGTGGGCAGCATTCCGGCGCCCTGGCCGTAGAAGAGCGAGGAACCCACGAAGTCGCCTTTCACGTAGATCGCGTTGTTGGCGCCGCCGACGGTCGCGAGCAGGTGGCCGGCCGGAATCATCGTGGGGTGCACACGCACTTCCACCCCGCCGTTCTTCTCCTTCGCGATGGCCAGGAGCTTGATCGCGTACCCGAACTCGCGGGCGAACGCGATATCCACGGCTGAGACGTCCCGGATCCCCTCCACGAATATCTCTCTTGGCGACACGTACGAGCCCGTAGAGAGCCAGACCAGGATAGCGAGCTTGTGGGCGGAGTCGACCCCGTCCACGTCGAAGGATGGGTCGGATTCCGCGAGGCCGATTCTCTGGGCCTCCGCGAGGACATCCGAGAACTCCTTCCCTTCGTTGCTCATCCTGCTGAGGATGTAGTTGCAGGTGCCGTTGATGATGCCGTAGATCTCGCGTATCCGGTTCGCGGCCAGCCCTTCCCGCATCGCCCGGATGATCGGGATCCCTCCCCCGACGCTCGCCTCGAACCCGATGTCCACGCCCGCGGACAGCGCGGCGCGGGTGATCTCCGGACCGTGCTCCGCAAGGAGGGCCTTGTTTGCCGTCACGACGGATTTCCCGTTCCGGATCGCCTCGAGCAGGAAATCCTTCGCTGCGCCGGTCCCGCCGACCAGTTCGACGACGATCCGGATCTCCGGGTCGCGAGCGACCTTGTATCCGTCGTCGACGAGAACGCCTTCCGGAAGAACTATGCCGCGGTCGCGGACCATGTCGATGTCGGCTACGCGAAGGAGACGTATGGGGGCGCCCACCCTCCGCCTGAGCAGTTCCGCGTTTCCGAGGAGCAGCTTCGCCGTCCCCGTGCCGACGGTGCCGAACCCGATGATGCCTACACCGATCTCCTTCGGTATCGCGGTCATCGGACCTTTACCTTCACGGGCGAATCGAGGAGATCCTTCACGCCGCGGATCGCCTGCCGGATGCGGTGTTCGTTTTCGACAAGCGCGAAGCGAACGAACCCTTCCCCGTGCTCGCCGAACCCGATTCCAGGTGAGACGGCCACCCTTGCTTTCGACAATAACAGCTTGGAGAACTCGAGCGAACCCAGGGCCGCGTACTGCCGCGGCAGCGGCGCCCACACGAACATCGTTCCCTTCGGCCTGGGGAACTCCCACCCGATCCTGGCGAAGCCGTCCACCAGGCAGTCCCGCCGCTTGCGGTAGACCTCTACGGCCTCGTCCACAACGCGTTGCGGGCCGTTGAGCGCGACGGTGGCGGCCACCTGGATCGCCTGGAACATACCGTAATCCAGGTAGCTCTTCAGCCGGGTGAGCGCGGAGACCATCCTCTTGTTGCCCACGACGAACCCGACGCGCCAGCCGGGCATCGAGTACCCCTTCGACATCGAGTACATCTCGACGGCCACGTCCTTGGCTCCCGGCACCTGCAGGATGGAGGGCGCCCTGTACCCGTCGAATACCAGGTCCGCGTACGCCAGGTCGTGGATGACCAGCATTTCGTGTTCCTTGGCGAAAGCCACGACACGCTTGAAGAAGGCCAGGTCGACCACCTCGGTCGTGGGGTTGTGGGGGAAGGAGATGATCATCACCTTCGGTTTCGGCCACAGGGTCTTCATCGCGCGCTGGGCCCTGTCCATGAAGTCGCCTTCGCCGCTGGTGAGCGATATGGAGCGCACGTCGGCCCCCGCGATGATCACGGAATAGGCGTGGATGGGATAGGTGGGGTTCGGCACCATCGCGATGTCGCCCGGCCCCAGGATCGCCATGACGAGGTGGGAAATCCCCTCCTTGGCGCCGATGGTGGCGATCGCCTCGGTGTCCGGGTCGAGGTCGATGTCGTACTTCCGCTTGTACCACGAGCACATGGCCTGGCGCAGCTTCGGGATTCCGCGGGAAAGCGAATACCGGTGATTCCGGGGGTTTCTCGCCGCCTCGACGAGCTTGTCCACGATGTGCTTCGGTGTGGGCAGGTCCGGGTTCCCCATCCCGAGGTCGATGACGTCCTCCCCGGCCCGGCGCATCTTCGATTTCAGCTCGGTGACCACTGCGAAAACGTAGGGCGGCAGGCGTTTGATGCGCGGAAACTCTTCCATTTGAGGTCTCCAGGTAAGATTAAAGAAGATATCCTAATGAATCGCGGGGGTTAAGTCAATTTTACCTACCCGATGTTCGGTACCGCGGATTCCTTCGATGCGATCCACCGCGCGAGGGCGGCGTGCTCGGGATTCGCAAGGTCGGGGTCGCGGGCGAGCAGCTTTCCGGCGATCTCCCTGGACAGGGAGAGCATCCGGGCGTCCCGGACGATGTCGGAGAAGACCAGGTCGGGGATCCCTGACTGGCGAACGCCCGCGAAGTCGCCCGGCCCGCGGATTTTCAGGTCCTCCTCGGCGATCCGGAAGCCGTCCGTCGTCTTTTCCATGACCATCAGCCTGGCGACGGCGTCCTCTCCCTGCGGACCCTCGACAAGCAGGAAGCAGACGGAAGGGCGGGATCCGCGCCCTACCCTGCCCCGGAGCTGGTGGAGTTGGGAGAGCCCGAAGCGCTCAGCGTGCTCGATCATCATCACGGTGGCTTCCGGGACGTCGATCCCCACTTCCACGACGGTCGTGGACACCAGGATCGGGGTCTCCCCGTCCTGGAATCGGCGCATCCCTTCTTCTTTTTCCTCCGGTTTCATCCGGCCGTGGAGCAGGCCGACCCCGGTCCCGGGAAAAGATTCCCTGACGCGCTCAGCGGTCCTGGTGGCGTCCCGCAGGGTCAGCTTCTCGGACTCCTCGACGAGCGGGAGCACGATGTAGGCGCGACCCCCTTCCGCGATCTCCTTTCGGACGCGCGCCCAGGCCG
>JAKALO010000227.1 GCA_021824125.1 Deltaproteobacteria bacterium
ACCGACGAAGACCGCCGCACCCACCCCGAACGGCAGCCGGCAAAACAGCGAAAGCAGCGTTCTCACCGGGTTCCTCCTCCGCCCCTGCCGCCCGAAGGCGAGGGCTTGTAAAGCTCCACCACGCGGACTTCCTTACCGCTTCGCAACGCCACGCTGTATGGGTCCACGCGTTCCACGATCCATTCGCCGACCCGCCCGCCTACGGGCACCAGTCGACTGCCGAAGATGGCGATCCCGGAATTCCCCGTGATCACCGTCCCGCGAAGCCCCATCGGCGGCTCCGCGACGCCTCCCGGAACGGCCCCGTTTTCCGCGGCGCCGCCGCCGGGCCTGTTCTCCGAAAATGCGCCCTGTTCCCTCCACTCGGGGAGGAACGGGTTCCTCTTCCACGACCACGTGAGCGGCCGCACCGCGCCTGGCGCGGGCGCGGCAACCCCGCCCGCAACCGCCGTCGGTCCCGATCCGGAAGGGATGTCCTGCGGCGACGGGGTCATTTCCGCCCCGGCAGGGGCAGGCGGCGGTGTTTTTCCCGCCCCCTTGGGATAGAACCGGTAGACGACAAACAGCACGGCCACCGCCGCCAGCGCCGCCGCCACCCGCCTGTCCTGCATCCATTCCCGCGGCGTCTTCATTCGGGTTTCCGGTGGAATGCCGTCAGTTCCAGCGTCGTCTCCATTTCCCCGTCCTTTTCCCTGACGGCCAGGGACCGTATAGCCAGCAGCCGCTTCGTCGCCTGGATCCCGTCCACGAACTCGGCCATGTCCCGGTACGTGGAGAAGAAGGTCAGCTGGAGACGGGTCTCCGCGAAGGCCTTGTTCTTTTCGGGCCCGGTCCCTTCCGTCGCCGCGCCGGGCCCTGCCGCGACTCCGCTTTTCGCCGCCTTGTCATCCGTCGGGATGATCAGCCTGAAACCCTTCAGGTTGTGTTGAACCGTCTTACGGCCGATCTCCGCCATCAAGCGTTCGATTTCCGGTGTCAAGGGCACTTTCTCCTTCCACCCGAGCACCTGGTCTTCCCAGCGCCGGGTTTCGTCCCCGGCGGTACGAGCCATCGCCCCCCACCTGAGGAGGGAGTCGCCCATCTCGGCCTGTTTCGCCGCCACCTGCGCCTGGAGCCTGCGGATTTCCCGAATCTTCGGCGCGAAGACAAGGAAATAGGAGATCGCGGAAAGAAACACCAGCGCGCCCAGGACCGGCAGAATCCTCCCTTTCCACGTTGTCTTCTTCACTTGCCGCCTCCCTCGCCGTCCGGGGCCAACAGGAACGTCAGCAGGAAGTCCTGCTCGTACCCTTTCCCTTCCCCCGCCCGGAGCGGCCGGACCTCGATCGGGGCATATTGCGCCTCGGCGGCCACCCCGTGACCGCGGACGGCGGACAGTAACCCGTTGATCTTCTCCTGCGCCTCGGCCGGGTTTTTTCCGCGGGCCTTCCCGCGAAGCTCCCCGCGGTACCCGGGACCGGCGCGGTCCAGGGTCAGGGTCGAAAAAGCGATCTCCTTCGGGACCGGGATCCCGAGCGAGGCGAAGAGGGTTTTCCAGTGCGTGAAGGGGGTCCGGAGCATTCGCTCGCCGGCGGACGCCTCCGTAACCTCCCTCCGCAAGGCATCCCAGCGGGCAAACCCCGCCTGCATTCCCGACACGGGCTGCGCCGACGAACCCGCCAGCACCTCCTTGTAACGGCTGACCGCCTTCTGCAGCCCGGCGAAGAGGCCGGCGTTGGCGGCGAGGAACACGAGAGCCACAACGGCCAGGGCCATTAGATTCACGCGCCGCTTCTTCCTGCGGAGATACCCCTCCGGCAGGAGATTTATCTGGTCGGGGACCTGCCCCGCGACCATCATGCCGATGGGGACGGCGAACGCATCGGCGCCCTCGGGCAACCCCGGCCCGGACGAGGCGACGGCGGCGGGATGGGGCGAAACTTCCAGTTTCAGGCGCTCCCCGATCAGGCGCACCGTCTCGGGCGATGGCTTCTCACCGCTCCAATAGAGGCGCGTGATCGCGCCTCCCCGTGAAAGCTGGCGGAAGTATAGAAGGGAACGCGTGACCTCCGTCACCATCCGCTCGGCGTACACCTCCTCCTCCGAGCTGTCGGGCCCGGCGGGGGGGGATGGCGCGCCTCCCGCGCCCAGGTCGATGTTCTTGTAGTCCGGAAGTTCCGTCGCCGCCGCGACCTTCCCCGGCGCCTCGATGTTGAACTCGCGCGAGAACCGCAGTCTTCCCCCGTCAGAGATCGCGATTATGCACCGCCCCGGCTCCGAATGGATGAATCCCGCCAGGACGTCCTTCTGGTCCGCGGGGTGCAGGGCCACGAGCGCCATCGGCACGGAGGTCACCCGTGCCGGGGAAATACCCGCCTCGATAAGGAGGAAGGTCAGTCGACGGATCTCGAACTCCGGGGTGAAGACCGCCAGCACCTCATGGCGCTCAACTCCCCCCTCCGTCACCTTCCCGATGACCTCGCCGGACACGCGGAGCTCAGCGATCGGCGTGGTGACCTCCTGCGCCACCTTGCCCCGCAGCAGCTCCTCGCGCGACTCGGAGGCAGCGGGCGGTATCACGTAGATCCGGTGCTCGATCAGCGGGCCGGAGTAGGCGACCAGCGCACGCTTCGCCGTGATCCCGCTCTCGGAGAGGAAGCTCCTGACGAGCTGCCCGACGACGGCCGGCTCTCCGCCCGGCCGTTCCATCGTGGCGATGTGCGTGACCTCGGCAGGCGACGTGTCGGGAACGAACTCCGCCACCCGTATCAACCGGGGGGAGATCTCCACCGCCAGCATTTTCCCTTTCGCGCTAATCGTCATTTCTCATCTCAGGTAGAGGCTCAGCTGCGCCTGCTGGTTGTTTCCGGGGACGTACACAACCGCCTGCCCGGT
>JAKALO010000064.1 GCA_021824125.1 Deltaproteobacteria bacterium
CTTGTGCACCTTGGCCTCCCCGAATTCCTTGAGCCGCGCTTCGAGTCCTTCGAGCCGTCCAAGGTCGATCCGGTTGAATTCATCGAGGCGATGCGCGAGGTGTGGTTGAATCCGCCCCTGGTCCTGTACGTGGTAGAGGGTCACTTCCGGAGGGTGGGTATTCGCCACAATGTGCTCGAGGTAATGGAAAGCCCGCCCGGCGGGTTCGGAGAAATCGGTGGCGAACAGGGGGTGGCGGAAGAGATCGCCGCAGACCACGTCGCACTTCTTCTCCCCGCCCTCTCCTTCGAGGATGGTGATCGGGAGGAGCAGGACCGGCTTCTCGGCCAGTTGCAGCAGGCGATGGGCCACGCTCCCCAGGAGAATGTCCTTGGCGAGGGACTCTCCGTGCGTTCCGGCCACGATGACGGAAGCGTCCGTGTTCTTGGCGAATCGGTTAATTTCATACGCCGGATCTCCTAAGGGGATTTCGAGACGCGTCCGGAATCCCATTTCCGCCAGCTGTTTTTCTTTCTCCTTGAGGAGCGGTTCGATGAAGCTTTTCATCGAGATGTACAGCCCTCCCACATCCCGGACGTTCATCACGTGGATAAGGGTCACGCTTTCCGCCCCCGCCCCCCGAAGAGGACCCATGCAGTCCAAACCCAGAAGACGGATCGACGCCGGAGACAGGTCCATGGCGATCAGCAGGTTCTTGAACATCGCAGCCTCCCCTCGGCATTCGAAATCATGCAAACCGCCGTCAGCGGCGCATCCTAACGAAGTGCCGGAACGAAGAGAATCGGCACTTCGGCAAGGCGGGCGACTTCATTGGCCACACTCCCCATCATGAGTTCCCCGGAGAATCCTTTCCCATTGCTTCCCATCACGACGATGGAATAATTCCCTTCTTTTACATAGCGGATGATCTCCTGGCTGGGTACACCATAAGGAAGATCGATACGGACCTCCGCGGATCCGAGAGCTTCCAGTCGGACTTTCCTTGGTTCCAGCAGAAATCAGTGCAATTTTTTCCATTCTTCCTGATGACTGGAGAGGGGTTGCCCATGGGTACGTTCGTCATGGGTGTGCAGGATCGTCACGGGGCATTTGGTTTCGGCGACCACCTTTTCCAGGTAGCCGAAGGCTCTTTCCGCGGTTTCCGAAAAATCGGTGGGATACAAGACCCGGGAAAATAATTTGGGGCAGATAAGCTCGCATTTTCCACTCGTCAGGAGGGCGATGCGGGCAAGAAAAACAGGTCGTTGGGATAAATTCAGGAGTCTCGAGGAAACGCTCCCGAGGGTTGCCGACCGAAGTATCCCCTTGCCGTGGGAGCCGACGATGATGGCTGAAACATCATGTTTTTCGGCCGTATCATTGAGAGTATGCGCCGGTTTGCCGAACGGCATTTCCACGACAACTTTTAAACCTTGCTCCGTCAGGAACTTCCGCTGCCGTTCCAGTCCGGGCCGTGCCTCTTCGGCGAGCATCTCCTCGAGGCCGGGGGTATTGGCTACGTAGATTACGTGGGCAAGGACAACCTCCTCCATACCGAGAATCTTGAAATCATCCACACACTGAATCAGTGCGTCGGAAGCGGGAGACAGATCGGTGCAGACCAGGATTTTCCTGAACATGTTACCCTCCCACCGCTTTTGATGATTCGCCGACCTTCTCATAGGCCACGGTCTTGAAATACCGACGCTGGAACCGGAACGCCACGTTGACCAGGCCGATCATCACCGGCACTTCCACCAGGGGGCCGATGACCGCGGCAAAAGCCGCCCCGGAATTGATCCCGAACACCGCCACGGCCACGGCGATGGCCAGTTCGAAGTTGTTGCTGGCCGCGGTAAAGGCAAGGGTGACGGTTTTCGAGTAGTCGGCCCCCGCCTTTCTCCCCATGTAGAAGGAGACGACGAACATCAGGATGAAGTAGATCCCCAAGGGAATCGCGATCCTGACCACGTCGAGGGGGATTTTCACGATCAGGTTCCCCTTCAGGCTGAACATGACCACGATGGTGAAGAGGAGCGCGATCAGGGTGATCGGGCTGATTTTCGGGACGAAATGGCGGTGGTACCACTCCTTGCCCCGCAGCTTTACCCCGATGAGGCGGGTCAGCGCCCCGGCGATGAACGGAATGCCGAGGTAGATGAAGACGCTCTTGGCGAGCTCTCCCATGCTTACCTCGACGAGACTCCCCTTGAGGCCGAAGAACGGCGGCAGGACCGTGATGAAGAACCAGGCGTAGACGCTGTAAAAGAGCACCTGGAAGACGCTGTTGAAGGCGACGAGTCCCGCCGCGTACTCGGTGTCCCCCTTGGCGAGCTCGTTCCAGACGATGACCATGGCGATGCAGCGGGCCAGGCCGATCATGATCAGGCCGACCATGTATTGGGGATGGTCGGGAAGGAAGACGATCGCGAGGCCGAACATGAGCGCCGGGCCGATCACCCAGTTCTGTACCAGGGAAAGGCCGATGACCTTTTTATCCCGGAACACGTCCCCCATCTCCTCGTATTTCACCTTGGCGAATGGGGGGTACATCATCAGGATGAGCCCGACGGCGATCGGGATATTCGTGGTCCCGACCTGGAAGGAATTGATGAATTTCTCTGCTCCCGGGAGGAAGTACCCGGTGCCGACGCCGACGGCCATGGCGGCGAAGATCCAGACGGTAAGATAGCGGTCGAGGAACGACAGCTTCCTTGTGATGCTTCCGGGCATTATGTCATGCCTCCTTCATCGAGATCTTCCGGCTCGCTCATCCGCAGCATCCCCCGCCCTTACGGCCCATCATCATCCCCATCACGGAAACCATGTTGGCCATCTGCTCGCCACAATCCTCCGTCAGAAGGGAAAAAATCTCCCGGACATCCTTCGGATCGCCCATCATGCTCTCGCAGAATTTCGGCATGACCTGCCGGAGGACGGCCATCTGGTCTTCCCTGGACAGCGACTGAAACTGCTCCGTGAACTCTTTCACGTTCATTTGGCCCCTCCTTGGATTTCCACCGCTGTTTTCGGAACGGCGAGTGCGATGTTTTCCATCCCGAGCAACTCCCTGCCCACCTGGCACAGAGCCTCCGTACCCGCGGGCTCCGACGGCAGCATGGGCACTTTGAAGATCGGGAGCCGGAACGTCTCCTCCGCCACCTTGAGATAGTGCTGCTGCATGTAGTAGCGCGAGATGGAGAAGGGAGACGAACAGTCGTCCTCTTCGAGAACGAAATTGGCGATGACGCCCTGTACCTCGATGCCGGACTCCTTCAGGTCTTCGGCGGCCCGTTTCGCCTCGAAGATCGGGGTGTATTCCGGGTAGATCACGAGGAGGAAAATCGTCGTCCGGGGATCCTTCAGACGCCGGACGAGCGCGTCGAGCTTCCCCTTGGCGCCGGTCGCCCCCGCGTCGTCTTTCCGGACGGCCACCATCATCTCGACCTGCCGGGCATAATCGTATGGCAGCTCGAGGAGCCGCAAGGTGTGTCCCGTGGGCGCGGTGTCGAGGACCACGGCGTCGAAATCGTCCCGCTCCACCAGGCCGGAGAACTCCTCGAAGACCGCCATCTCCTCCGTGCAGGGGGATTCCAGCTCCTCCCGGACCACGGCGAGCATCTCACCGGTGTGGCCGGACGCGGCCGCCTGGGAGAGGATCTTCGCCTTGTACGCCTCGACGCTCTCCTTCTGGTCGATGCGGACGGCAAACAACCCGGGGTAGCCCGGAACCGGACGCACCTCGCTCGACACCTCCGCCGAAAGGACCGAACCGATGTGGGCCGCCGGGTCGGTGGTCGCCAGAAGGATTCGTTTCCCCTCCCGTGCGAGGCGCGCCGCCAGGGCGCACGCCGAGACGGTTTTCCCGACCCCTCCCTTGCCGGTCAGGACGACCGTCCTGCTTCCGGTCACGCCTGTCACCATCTTCCTCAGGACGGTCGGAGGAGAAAACCCCGTGAAGGGACGGGAACCCGTGAATCCGCCGTGGAGAAAATCGGTCTTGCCGTCGAAGGCGATGGCGGCGAACCGCCCCAGGGCGGGAAGGCCCTTCACTTCCCCGCCCTGGAGGGGCACCTCGATGCAGGGTCGGTCGATCACCCCGGAAAGACGGCGGACCTGTTCCCGCTGGGAGGAGGATTGGCTCGCGAACGGCCCCCCCGCCCCGACTGGGATCACCCCGTTCACCACGATCCGGAAATTTTCGATCCCGAGCGTCCGGAGCTCTTCCCGGGCCCGGAGCAGCTCGTCCACGGAGGTCCGCTCCGGACGGCAGACCAGCGTGAACTCCGTCTCGGCGGGGTTCCGGAGCACGGCGATGGCGTGGTCGTACTTCGCCTTGGCTCCCTGAAGGGAGGCGACCGGCCCGATGCACGTCTGGCCGTTGCCCTGCGCGGCCTCCTCGATGTGCCGGGACCAGTCGACGGGAAGCTCGAGCAGGCGAAGGGTGTGCCCCGTGGGTGCGGTGTCGAAGACCACGTGGTCGAACTCCGTATCGCCGAGAAAGTCGGTAAACCGGTCGAACGATGCGATCTCGACGGTGCAGGCGCTTCGGAACTGTTCCTCGAGAACCTTCATCGCGTCCGGGGAAAGGACGGCGCGCAACGGCGCCAGCGCGCGCTCCCCGTACTCCTTCGTGGCGGTATCCGGATCGATCTCGAGCGCGAACAGGTCCGGCGCGATCTCCGCGACGCGGGGCCCGATGGGGCGTTCGAAGACGTCGGCCAGGTTGCTGGCCGGGTCAGTCGAGACGATCAGGGTCCGTTTCCCCGCCTGCGCCGTGCGCACGGCCGTGGCCGCCGCAAGTGTGGTCTTGCCCACCCCGCCCTTGCCGGAAAAGAACGTGTATTTATGCATGGGTCGCCGTACTCCCCTCATCGGTTTGCGTTACCCCCCAACTGATTTCTCACCCGCAGCAACCGCCGCGGCCAGGGGGGCAGCACCCGCCCGGGGTAGGCGTTCCACCCCCGCCCCCGACGGAGAAGCCGAACAGCTGCTGTTCCACCTTCGCGCTGCCGCAAACCGGACAGCGAGGTTTCCACTCTTCCTTCTCTCGAATGGACATTTGGTTCTCGAACGGGCGGCCGCAGGCATGGCACAGATAGGCGTAAGTAGGCATCTACATCCCCTCCCGGGTGACCTGGTCATATGTCGGGTATTTCCCCTTGCAGACGACCTCCCCGTCCAGCAGGGCGACCGGAAGGACCTCCTGCCCTTCCCGGGTCAACAGGTCGACCACCGCCGGGTTCGCCATGAAGCGCTGCGGGACTTGATTGATCGCAAGTCGTTCGACAATGACCCCAACCTTCTTCCAGCGGAGGATGTCCTCTTGGAGCTGCGCCAGAGCGGGATCGGGGGCCGGACCGCACACCCCTGTGGGACAACACAGCGGTGGCTCGTAGATTTCCAGCTTCCTCAAGGCCGGCCTCCTTGCCCGGAGAATCCGGGAACGTGTAAAATGTACACATTGCATTATCGCTTCGCCGGTACGGTATGTCAAATCGTTAATTGACGATATGGAGGAATACGGATGGGCCTGCGCGATTACGAGTCCGTGATGAAGGCCACGGCGGACCCGACCCGGGGTCGGATCCTCAAGATCCTCGAAGGCGGGGAGATGTGCGTCTGCCAGGTGATAGCGATCCTGTCCCTCGGGCAGTCCACCGTGTCGAAGCACCTCTTCCTGCTCCGGGCGGCCGGCCTCATCAAGGACCGGCGGGATCGGAAATGGGTCCACTACTCGCTGGACCGCGGAAGCGACTCCCCATACGCCGGACGGATGCTTCGGAATATCCGGGGTTGGCTGAACGACGATCCCGTCATCGCCAAGGACCGGGAAAGAACTGCCATGGCGAGGGCGATCGGGCCCATCGCGATCTGCGAGCGAAACATGACCCTCCCCGTCCGGAGGCGTCCGTCGGCAAAGCGATGAGTGCCCGGCCCGGGGACTGGAGAGCCGAGGCCGCGGAACTGCGTGCGATGCGGCCGCGGCACATCCTGTTCCTTTGCGTCGCGAACTCGGCGAGGAGCCAGATGGCCGAGGGGATCGCCCGCTCTCTCGCCCCTAAAGAGGTAACGATCTCTTCCGCCGGATCGTCCCCCTCCTCTGTCCGCCCGCAGGCGATCCGGGTCCTCAAGGAGATCGGCGTCGATATCTCCGATCACCGATCCAAGGGGCTGGAATCCATCGACGCCGGGTCCGTCGACGCCGTGATCACCCTCTGCGCCGAGGAGGTCTGCCCCACCTTCCTCGGGAAGGCGCACCGTGTCCACTGGGGACTCCCCGATCCGGCGAGCGTCGCCGGCACGGAGGAAGCCCGGCTGAACGCGTTCCGGTCCGTCCGAGACGAGCTCCTACGCCGCCTGAAGGTCCTCTTCGGAAGCGATTGATCATTCCCGCCCGAGTCCACCGGCAGCCTCGCTTTTCGGATGGATCCGTATCGCGCCCTCGAGGCAGAACTCGACGCACAGTTCGCAACCAGTGCACGCCACTTCGTTGAACCGCGGCCCCTGGGACGACGATTGAAGGGCGCCCGTCGGACAGACGGCCACGCAGCCGAAACATCCGTCACACGACGTCGAGAGCTTCATCCGGAAGCGGAGAACGTTACCGATGACCCGCGCCTGGTCGGGGGTTTCCCGCAGGAGCGCCGCCGCCAGCAGGCGGCACCGCTGCGGAATCCTCTTGGTGGAGTAGTCGACGTCGGTACCCGGGCGGTCCGGATCGGATACGGAGCCCGATGCGATCCTTCCAGCTACCTGCGACACGACCCTATTCGTAACCGTCGTGAAGAAGGAACGGCGATCGTAACGGCGATCCGCCGGTTCCGGCCGCACCGTCACGAAGCGAACGCGGTCGGCAATGGGCAACAAGGTGAGTCGCTCCAGACGCGAAAGCCGGTTCTTCATCCGCTCGACGGCGGAGGCGTTTTCGCATTCGGAGCACGAGGCGGTGACAAGGGAAATCGGTTCCGGGCACGAGGCGAGAAGATACACGAGGTGCTCTTCCGTAAGCATCCCAAGGCAGGGGACGTGAATTCCGGAGTCGATGGGATGGCGTGCGCATCCCAGGACCAGCGCATCGGTTGGCGGGCACCGATCCACAATCCGGCGGAAATCGTGCGCAACTTCCAGCGCTCCCGACGGGCAGGCGGCCGTGCACGCCAAGCAGCCGCGGCACCGCTCCGCGTCGATCCGGACGACTCCGTCCAGGTGAATAGCCCCGTGAACGCATTCATCAAGACAACGGGCGCAGCGGCTTTCATGGAATCGGGCCCGGAGACAGCGGGAGACGGTCAGGCGGGGAGAACCCGCCTCTTCCGGGGTGCTCATGAGGTACGCGGGTTCGTCGTATCCCGCGTTGCGCCGGACAAGCGTTCGAGAAACTCCCGGTCCGAGGTCAAATAGATTTCGGCGCATCGCGCAATCGCCTGATAGAAAGGGCTTTCCGTCCCTTCCAGGATGGATCGCGTGAACGGCGGGAGCCACAGGAGTAAAAATCGGTCGAGGAAGAACCTCTGAAGTCCGGCGAAGCGGTTCGCCTCGCCGCGATCTCCGGCCACGTCCGATTCCCGCTCCTTGTGCACCAGAAAGGAGAGGAATTCCAGCTCAACGGCAATATGGTCGGGCAATTCGTGGAAGTCATCCGCGAGATTCAGCCCGCACGATCCGTAGAACGCGGACACCCGACCTGTCGATTCGCCCATCACGGTTTTTGCGTCATCAAGATAAAAGGATCCGTAAGGCGGCGCCACGAGATGGAAAGGCCCGATAAACAGGCGGGCATGCTCCACTGCGAGGGATTCCAGAGACGCCTGCTCGCCTGCGTGCGCCGCTTCCCGCGCATGGCGTGCCGCGTCGGGCGCAAGATCCTCCAGCAGGTCCGCGAGAGCGGGAAGACACCGCTCCTCGAACAATTCCTGCGAAGGTAGGTAGAAGCAGGACGCCAGAAGGCGGTAGGCGTCTTCCCGTATCGCCAGGCGCGATGATTCCCTTGTCATGAAGATCGTTCATGAAAGCGGGGATGGGACGAACGTCCCACCCCCGCTACGGTCGGCAACGGCTGGAAACCTTCAGGACACGCTTGCCGGGCGGAAGGAGCGGATGTAAGCGACATTCGGCCTGGTCTTCTTCTCCTCCTTCAGGCGCATCGGCTTGTGTTTCTTGAGCAATTGCGCCGGTTCGCGGGTGGCATCGTTGATATCACCGAAGATCCGGGCCTTTGCGGGACAGGCGACCACGCAATTGGGAAGTTCCCCCTGCTTGACCCGGTGCTCGCAGAAGACGCACTTCTCCACGATCCCCTTGTTGCGGACGCTCAGATAGTCGGGATGATCGTACTGGTTTCGGCCGGGGGGAATCGCCCCCGCCACCATGGCAACCTCGGCGCCGGAGGCGGTGCACCCCTTGATCATCTCCGTGGCGTCGCGGTATGCGGCATGCGGCGCTTCCTTGGATTCGTTGGCGCTGATCACCGAATAGGCCGCCTTTTCCTTGACGACATCCGAAGCGCTGTAGGGGCACGCCTTCTGGCAGCGGCGGCAGCCGATGCAGCGCGCGTCGTTGTGCATCGTGATACCGTCGGCGGTCTTGAACATCGCCTTGGGGCTCACCGGGCACGCCTTGACGCAGGGTGCGTCGCTGCAGTGGTTGCAGAGCACCGGGATGGCCGTGAAGGAAACATTGGGAAAGCTCCCCTCCTCGCGGTAGATGAAGTCGGCCCAGTTGTAGGTCTGGCCGTTGGCCCGGGCCTGGGTATTGTTCTCGGTCTTGCAGGCCAGTGCGCAGGCCCCGCAGCCGACACATTTCTGAAGGTCAATGACCATTCCGTATTGTTTGGGCATGGTTCCGCTCCCCCCTTTCCTATGCCTTCTCGATCTTGACGCCGGTGAAACCGCCGTTGCGGGCGGTAGAGCCGCTCATGCGGTCATAGTCGTCCACCAGAAGCTCGTTGTTGTTCCCGCCGCGGGGCTGGGCCTTGGCGTAGTCCTTTGCGGCCACGCGGCCGTACGCCCAGTGGCCCTGGCCGTAGCATTTGGCGATCGTGCCCGGACGGACACCTTCCCACAGCTTGGCCTTGGTCACGATGGAGCCGGTGGTCGAGGTCAGGCGGACGGCATCGCCGGTACTGATTCCGAGCTTCTTCCCGTCGACCGGATTGACCTTGACCACGTCGTCCCAGGACTCGTCCCCCACGTCCACCTTCTTGAACTCCTGGAACCAGACGGTATTCTGGCTACGTCCTTCCCGGTTGAGGCGGGACTTGTAGTCGATGAAGGTGAACGGGTATTCCTTGTCGCCGCCGTGACGCTTGGGCGACTCGTAGTGGGGGACGAAGGCCAGTTCGCCGCGGGCCTCGTAGCCGCTCACCTGCAGGATGTCGTCCATGGTCGTGTTGTGCTTCTTGGCGTGCTCACCGAGGGCTTTCTTCATCGTCTCACTGTAGAACTCGAACTTCTTCGTCTCGGTCTTGAACTTCCCCTCGAATTTCTTGGTCTCGGGGTTGTCCTTGCCCCAGTTCTTCTTGTAGGCGTAGGTCTCGGAATTGTAGATCCCCCGCTTGCGGAACTCGGCCCAGCCGGCGATCGGATCGCCTTTCATCTTCTCCTTGCCGTTCCAGACCTTCTGCGAGGAGATCTTCGCCGCGATCTCGGCGAACTCCCCGGCGTTGGCGGGCTTTTTCTTCGTCTCCGGATCCTCGAAGGAGGCGTAGTAGTCGTACAGGTTGGCGAAGCCTTTGGCCTTCAGTTTCCCGGCCAGCAGCCACATCACCTCGGTCTCCTCGGCCTTTACCTCCCAAAGCGGCTTGACCACCGGCTGCTGGATCGAGATATGGCCATGGAGGTTGGCCATGTTCCCGACGATCGTGAGTTTCTCCGCTGGAGCGAAGGTCGCAGGGAGCACGATGTCGGCAAACTGGGACATCTCCGAGGCGTTGGTGACCATGTGGACGAAGAAGGGGATCCTGGCCATGGCTTTATCCCAACGCTCGGCGCCGGTGCAGGAGAAGTTGAAATTGCTCCAGGTGCTGAGGAAGACCTTGATGGCGTCCGGATTCTTCAACAAGGCGTTGGCCACGTTGTTGGTGACCACGCCGCTGCCCGGCTTGCCCCCCATCATGGCCGGCATGTCCTTGGCGCCGCGGCCGTCGATCTTCTTGCCGTGGCCATGATGCTTGGCCATTTCATCGATGAACTTGTCCGCACTGGGGAATTTCTCCACCGGGGCGCCGGAACTCTGGAAGACGCCTCCTTCGGTCTCGATGGAGCCCAGGATGCCGTTCAAGGCGTAGACCGCCATGGCGGTGTAGGTGCCGCGCGGTGTCATCGCCACGCCGGGCCCCATGTACACAGCGGTGGCGCTTCCGCCCTTGCCCATGATACGGGCCACGCGGAGGATCTGATCCTCGGGGAGCAGGGTCTTTTTTGCGGCCCAGGCCGGGGTCTTGTCCTTCAGCTCCAGGTTCCACCACTTCACCACGCCATGGGTCTGCTTCTCCGCGAAGGCGGCCTCGTCAACCGTGACTCCCGCCTTAAAGAGGTTCTTGCCGTCCTTGAAGTCGCCGACGAACTCCCTGCTCCACATCCCTTCCGCCATGATGACGTGGGCAAAGGCGGCCGCCAGGGCGCCGTCTTCCCCCGGCTTGATGGGCAGCCACTCGTTCGCCTTTGCGGCCGAGGCGGAGAGACGGGGATCGACGGCGATGACCGTTCCGCGGTCGAGGATGTCGCCGAACTTGGCGATGGCGTTGGGCACCTGGCGGTTGGAGCTCAAGGGGTCGCACCCCCAGACCACCAGGCACTTCGTCTTGGCCAGGTCGTAGTCGCGGTAGCCGAAGAACCCCTGCGTGTAGCCGGGACCCATCTTCTCGGCCTCGGCGCAGATGGCGCTGTGGGAGAAGTAGTTGGGGGTGCCGAAGATTTTCGGCAGCGTGCCGTAGAGCAGATCGGTGGAGGTGGGAGAGTAACGGCCGCGCATGTACATCAACTTCTCCGGCTCGTTCGCCTTGCGCAGTTCCATCATCTTGTCGGCGATGGTGTCCAGCGCCTCGTCCCAGGTGACGGGGACGAACTTCGGGTCGACGCCGCGCCCTTTTTGCGGGTTGGTCCGCTTCATGGGCACCTTGACCCGGTCCGGATCGTACATCTGCTGGATCATCAGGTGACCACGGGGGCAGACATAGCCGCCGTTGGCCTTGGAGAACCGGTTGCCGCGCACCTTGACGACCCGCCCTTCCTGGACGAAAAACTCCACCGGGCACCAGGCGGTGCACCCCTGGCAGGTAGAGGGAACCCACTCGCCTTTGGGCGCACCCGCCGCCTTGGCGGCAGGAGTTGCGGCAAACGCGTTCAACTTTGGAACGCCGACGGCCGCAACGGCGCCGGCCGCCGCGGTCATCTTGAGGAACTCCCTACGTCGAATCTTCATCCGGGCCTCCTTGTCATGTGCATTCCGGCCTTCGTAAGGCTACTTTTTATGGCACTTCGAACAGTCGCCCTTCACGCTGAAGGCTTTCTTCCCGTCGTGACAGGCCCCGCACGACTTTCCCTTTTGCATCTCCTTCATCGTGACCTTCTTATGCTGCTTGACGGACAGGAAAGGATCGGGGTGGCACGCCTGGCAGGCGATGCCGGCATCATCGACGTGGAGGCCGTGGCTGAAGAGGACCTCGCTCCCCTTGTTCTTGATGGGAATATCCCCTCCGCCGGTTGCGGCAAAAGCGCCGCCTGCGAAGAGCAGAACGGCACACGCGGCTGAAACGATCCTCCGTCTCATCCCGTCCCTCCTGTCGGTTTGTTTTCCGGGCATGCGAAAAATGTATAATGCGTACCACAATTAGCATAAAGAGAATATGATTTTTCATCCCGACTTCGCAAGGAGGAATTTCCCCTGTTCGCTTCCCTCGAGGACACCATCGCCAGGGCCGCCGCGCTCGTCCTTCCCCCGCGCAAGACCAGGACCGTCCCCCTTCCGGAGGCCGGGGGGGAAGTCCTGGCAAGCGACATCGCCGCGGACCGGAACATCCCCCCGTTCCCCCGGGCGGCGATGGACGGCTTCGCCGTCGTATGGACCGGTATGGAGCATCGATCCCCTTACCGGGTGATCGGAACCGTCAACCCGGGGACCCGCTGGAACGGTGCCTCCGGGGCCGGGGATTGCATCAAGATCATGACCGGCGCCGCCGTGCCGCCGCCCTTCGATACCGTGATCCAGGTCGAGCAGGCGCGGACCGGGGCGGACGGGTCGGTCCGGTTCACCGAAGAGGCCCGGGCCGGGCAGAACATCGCCCCGGAGGGGGACGACGCCCGCAAGGGGCAGGTTCTCCTCCAGGCCGGCACCGTCCTGTTCCCTCGCCACGTCGCCACCCTCGCCGCCGTCGGGCAATGGGAGATCCCCGTCTTCGAACGGCCCTCCGTGACCATCCTGCCGACCGGGAGCGAGCTGAAGGAACCGTGGGAGGCGGCGGAAGGTCCTATGATCCGGAACAGCAACGCCCATTTCGTCCGCGCCGCCCTGTTGCGTCTCGGGGCGCGCGAGGTCCACTACGGGGGGATCGTGACCGACGATCCGGAACACATCCGGGGGCGGATCCGGGAAGGGCTGGCCGACGACTTCCTCATCCTCTCGGGAGGCGTCTCCGAAGGG
>JAKALO010000228.1 GCA_021824125.1 Deltaproteobacteria bacterium
TGGGGGATTCTAACATCCCGGGGGGGGCAGGTCGATGAAGAGAGTTTCCGCGATCATCCTGGCGGCGGGTCTGGGGAAGCGGATGAAATCCGCCATGCCCAAGGTCGCCCACACGGTGCTCGGGAACCCAATGGTGTGGCACGTGGCTCGAGCCGCCAGGGAGGCCGGGATCTCCGAGATCGTCTTCGTCCTCGGCCACGGGCGGGAAAGCGTCATGGGTACGGTCGAGCGGTTCGGCGGCAAGGTGGCCGTGCAGGAACGCCAGCTCGGGACGGGGGACGCCGCCCGGTCCGGGCTTTCCGCCGTCTCCCCCCGCGCCAGGGAAGTGGTCGTCCTGTGCGGCGACGCCCCGCTCATACGACCGCGGACCCTGCGGTCCCTGGTCGCGGCGCGCCGTAAGAAAAAGGCGGCCGCCTCCGTGCTGACCGGGATTCTCCCCGACCCGGCGGGGTACGGGCGGGTTCTGCGAAACCCCGACGGGAACGTGGCCCGGATCGTGGAGGAGCGGGACGGCGACGCCACCGTCCGGCGGATCCGGGAAGTCAACTCAGGCACCTACGTCTTCGACCGCGCGTTCCTGGCGCGGAACCTTCCGCGCCTCACCGACGTAAACGCCCAGCGGGAGCTCTATCTCACCGACCTGGTCGTGCAGGCGCTCGAGGAAGGGAAGGTCGTGGTCCCGGTCGTCGCGGGGGACCCCGACGAGGTCCGGGGGATCAATTCACGCAGGGAGCTTGCGGAAGCCACGGCGCTCCTCCTTCGGGCGAAGATCGGCGCGCTTCTCGATTCCGGGGTCACGATCGTCGACCCGGGACGAACCTACGTCGAGACGGAGGTCTCCGTGGGCGCCGACTCGATCATCGAGCCGGGCGTGGCGCTCCTGGGCTCAACGCGGATCGGGCGTGGCGCGAGGATCCAGGCGGGGTGCGTGGTGGAGAACAGCCGGGTGGAGGACGGGGTTCGCCTCCAGCCCTACTCGGTCCTCTCCGGCGCCCGTGTCCGGAAAGGGGCGATCGTGGGTCCGTTCGCGCGCCTGCGGCCGGAGGCCGACATCGGGGAGGGGGCGCATATCGGCAACTTCGTCGAGGTGAAGAAGAGCCGCCTCGGGAAGGGGTCCAAGGCGAACCACCTCGCCTACATCGGGGACTCTCTCGTGGGGAGGAAAGCGAACATCGGCGCCGGGACGATCACCTGCAACTACGACGGCATCGCCAAGCACAGGACGATCATCGGCGACGGCGTGTTCGTCGGCAGCGACACGCAGTTCGTCGCCCCGGTCACGATAGGGAAGGGAGCGATTATCGGCGCCGGGGCCACCATCACCCAGGATGTCCCTCCCTACGCGCTTGCCCTGTCGAGGGTGGAGCAGAAAGTGCTCGCGAACTGGGTGATCCGCAAAAAGCCGGAGCTGCTCGCGAAAGCGGGCCTGAAGATCCCGAAACTTCCCAAGGGTGAGGCGAAGTAATGTGCGGGATCGTCGGGTACACCGGCCCGAGGCAGTGCGGGAGCATCCTGCTCGACGGGCTGTGCAAGCTGGAATACCGTGGGTACGACTCGGCGGGGGTCGCCGTGCAGGCGCCCGGCGGCATCGCCATCCGGAAGAGCGAGGGGAAGCTCGCCCGTCTCGTGGAGCTTGTCGCAAAGGAGCCGATAGCGGGGACCTGCGGCGTCGGGCACACCCGGTGGGCAACCCACGGCCGGCCCTCCGATGCGAACGCCCACCCGCACAGGTCGGGAGCCGTGGCGATCGTCCACAACGGGATCATTGAGAACCACCAGACGCTCAAGAAACAGTTGACCGGAAAGGGGCGGGTCTTCCGTTCCGAAACCGACACGGAGGTGATCGCCCACCTGCTCGACATGCACGCTTCCGCCGGCCTGCCGCTCGCGGAGGCGGCCCTGCGCACCGCCGCGGAACTCCGCGGCTCCTATGCCTTCCTGGCGATCTCCGACCTGGAGCCCGGAACGCTCGTGGGCGTTCGTCTCAATTGCCCGATGGTGGCGGGCATCGGGGAGGGGGAGACCTTCCTTGCCTCCGACCTCCCGCCGCTTTTGTCCCACACGCGGGAGGTGATCTTCCTCGAGGACGGGGAGATGATCGTGGCCACCCCCCGCGGGGCGTCCCTGTTCGATTTCGCCGGGAAACCGCGGACGCGCGCCCCGCAGCACATCGACTGGTCCCCCGTGATGGCGGAGAAGGGGGGGTACCGCCACTTCATGCTGAAGGAGATCCACGAGCAGCCGCGCGCCGTCCTGGACACGCTGGCCGGGAGGATGCTGACGGAGACCGGCGAAGTCTTCTTCGAAACCCTTCCGCTGCCGGACGTGCAGCTTAGGCGGCTGCGGAAGGTGCTCATCGTGGCCTGCGGGACCTCGTGGCACGCCGCGCTCGTCGGCAAGTTCATGATCGAGGGACTTGCGCGCCTGCCCGTCGAGGTCGATCTGGGCTCGGAGTACCGGTACCGGGACCCGGTGGTCGAGGAAGGGACCCTCTGCATCCCCATCTCGCAGTCGGGCGAGACGGCGGACACGCTGGCGGGCCTGCGGGAGGCGCGCGGCAAGGGGGCGACGGCGATCTCCATCTGCAACGTCGTGTCCTCGACGATCGCCCGCGAGTCGGACGGCGTGATCTACACGCACGCGGGCCCCGAGATCGGCGTGGCGTCCACCAAGGCCTTCACGACGCAGCTCGTGGCGCTGTACCTCCTGGCCCTGCACCTTTCCGCGGCCCGCGGGACGCTGTCGGGAAACGAGGTCGCCGGCCATCTTCACGATTTGAGCGAACTGCCCCGCAAGATAGATGACGTCCTCAAGACCGAGTCCGCTATCGCCGCAATCGCCCGCAAT
>JAKALO010000229.1 GCA_021824125.1 Deltaproteobacteria bacterium
TCGCGATCGCCATGTACAGGAAGATCATCCTGCTCGCCCGGAAGGAGGGGGACGAGACCACCGAGTTCCTCTTTACCAGGATCCTCTCGGACGAGGAAGAGCACCATGACCTCTTCACCACTCTCCTCGAGAAGGATTGAGCTGAGCTCGTTCACTGACGAAGCGAATCGAATCGGAACGGCCGGGATCCCTCCATGGAACCGGCCGTTTTTTTCGTCGTTCACGGTGGGATCGGGTGCCTCCCGCGGGGAACCTTCCACTCCGGGTTGGAATCCAAATGGGAAAATGGAGGTGATCGAATATGCCGGGGATGAAGCGGATCCTGTTCATGGCGGGTCTCGCCGACGTCGTCTGCGCCTTCCTCCTCCGCCCGTCGGCGCTGCGCGCGCAGGGTGCGACGGGTGAGTACCCGAACCTGTCCCCCGCGGAGGCAAGGGACCTGCTCGGGAAACGGTCCGGGGATCCCGGTTTCGTCCTGCTGGACGTCCGGACCCGGAAAGAGTTCGATGCGGAGCGGATCGCAGGCGCCGTGATCGTCGATTATAATTCCCCCTCGTTCCGCGAAAAGATATCGCAGCTCGACCGGAGTAAACCGTACCTGGTGTACTGCCGTACGGGAAATCGGACGAACGGAGCCGTCAAGGTGATGCGGGAATTGGGATTCTCGAACGTATCCGTGTTCCCGGGCGGGATCACGAAGTGGAAAGAGGCGGGGTACCCCACCACGAGGTAGACTCCGGCTGCGTCGCCTCGGAGGGCGGGGCTCCGTTCGTGGCTCGCCGTGCGATGAACCTGCACGGCTGCGCTCCGGCCTCACTTTGCCCCCCATTTTCCTGCTGCGGGGTACCCCAGGGAGCGCAACATATCCGGGAGAGGGGCGTCCCCCCCTCCTCCGGCGACTCCGCCGGAGGATCGCTCGTTGGATTCATTACCGTATTTATGAAACCCGACTTCAAGGAAGATCCGCGCACCGCCGCGTGGATCTCCTCCGCGCTCCTGCGGTGGTTCCGGACGGCGGCCCGACCGATGGCGTGGCGGGAGACCCGGGATCCGTATCGCATCTGGGTCTCGGAGATCATGCTCCAGCAGACCCGGGTCGGAACCGTCGCTCCCTACTACGAACGGTTTCTCCGGAAATTTCCCGATGCGGCATCCCTCGCCCGGGCGCCGCTGGACGATGTCCTGAAGGCCTGGGAGGGTCTCGGGTACTATTCCCGCGCGAGAAACCTCCACCGGGCCGCAGCGATCGTCGTCGCCCGCCACGGCGCCAAGGTGCCGCGTACGGTGGGGGCGCTCGAGGCGCTTCCCGGGATCGGAAGATCGACGGCCGGGGCGATCGCCGCGATCGCTTTCGGGGCGGACGTCCCGATTCTCGACGCGAACGCCCGCCGCGTCGTCGCCCGGCTTTTCGCCGTCGAAGGGGATCCCCGGTCCGGCGGGGTGGAGGGAATCCTCTGGAAACGATCCGCCGGCCTCGTGCGGAAGGGAAAGGGTCGGGACACGGCTCTCGCGATGATGGACCTGGGCGCCGTCGTTTGCCTGCCGAATGCCCCTAGTTGCCGGGAATGTCCCCTGAGATCCCGCTGTTCTTCCTGCCTCCGGAGGCTCCAGGATCGGATCCCCCCGAAACGCGCGAGGAAAGTCCTCCCGCATCACGACATCGTGGCGGCGGTGTTCCGCCGGACGGACGGCGCGCTCTATCTGCTGCGGCGCCCGTCCGACGGGCTTCTGGGGGGATTGTGGGCCTTCCCTTCCGGGAAGCGCGATCCGGGGGAGACCCTCGAGGGTGCGATGCGGCGTTCTCTTCGGGAGAAACTTCAGGTGCGCGCGGTGATTCAAAGGGAAGTGGGAGTCGTCCGACATGCCTATTCCCACTACCGGATCACCCTTCACGGCTTTCTTTGCGAGACGCGGGGGGGTGCGTTGCCGGAGGGAGAGGCGACGGGGTGGCTCCCCCATGGCGTGGAAGGGACGTTCGCCCTTCCACGGGCCGATCGAAAGCTGCTTGAATTCATCCATCGGGAGGAAGAAAGATGAAAATCGCGGACGTTTTGAAGCAGGGAGGACGCGGAGTGATCGGCACGGCGTCGAAGGGCGGGGTGGTCAATATGGCGGTGTACGCGGTTCCCCATATAGTGGACCCCGAAACCGTTGCGTGGGGAATGACGGACGGCAGGACGTGGGACAACGTCCGGGAGAACCCGAACGCGTCCTACGCGTACCTCGCCCCCGGCGAGGGGTTCCGCGGGGCACGTCTCACGCTTTCGCTTTCCCGCACGGAGGATTCGGGGGAGATGCTCACGAAGATCCGCGAACGGACCGAGGCTTCGAGCCCGGGGAATCCCTTGGCGGTCAAGCACGTGGCGTACTTCAAGGTGGTCGAAACCCGCCCCCTCGTATGACGAAGCGGAGGTGATACGGGGTGAAGCGGTTTGTCTGAAGGCGTGAAGATCCTCGTCAGCGCCTGCCTGCTGGGGGAGAAGGTGCGCTACGACGGCGGGCACAAGCGCGCCGCCTTCCTGATCGGGACGCCGGGGCCGTTCGTCGAGTGGGTCGGGGTCTGCCCGGAGGTCGACTGCGGGCTTCCCGTACCGCGCGAGGCGATGCGACTCGTGGGGGATCCGGACTGCCCGCGCCTGCTCACGGACAGGACCGGGATCGATCACACGGAACGGATGGAGCGGTGGGCGAAGGCCCGGCTCGACGAGTTGTCGCGCCTCGACCTGTCCGGATACGTCTGCAAGAAGGGCTCCCCGAGTTGCGGTATGGAACCGGCGGGGGTCTTCACGCGCATGTTCATCGAGCGGTTCCCGCGTCTTCCGGTCGAGGAGGAGGGGCGGC
>JAKALO010000065.1 GCA_021824125.1 Deltaproteobacteria bacterium
TCGACCAGACCGTCTATCACATCACGATCTCCGGGAGATACCTCGGGAACGCGCTGGACATCCTCGCCGACACGCTCGCGAATTCGGTCTTCGACGCGGACGAGCTTTCGCGCGAGCTGGAGGTGATCCTCGAGGAACTCCGGATGAACGAGGACGACCCGGGCAGGGTCGTGTGGAAAGCGCTGTTCCGGGAGGCCTACCGCGTCCACCCTTACGGGCGGCCGGTTATCGGATACGCGGACACGATCCGGAAAACGACGCGGGACGACCTGGTCTCCTACTTTTCCAATTACTACTACCCGGGAAACATGGTGCTTGTGATCGCCGGGGACGTGGATCCCGGGGCGTCCCGGCCGCTGATCGAAAAGGCGTTCCTTCCCTTGAAAGGGCATGCCGCCCCGAAATCCCACGGTTCCGTGGAACCAGTCCAGGAGGGGATTCGGGTCAATGTCCAGGAGAGGGACGCCAAAAGGGCCTACCTCAACCTCGGCTTCCCCGGCCCATCGATGCGTGACGAGGACGTTTTCGCGTTCGACCTGCTCTCCTCCATCCTGGGGGACGGGGAGACTTCCCGTCTATACCGCGAGGTGAAGGACCGGCGCGGGCTCGTCGATTCCATCGGCTGCAACTCCTACACCCCGAAGGACCCGGGCCTGCTGATGGTGGGGGCCACGGGGGGGTCGAAAAAGACGCCCGAGGCGCTTCGCGAGACCCTCGTGCAGATTTTCCGGATGGCCGCCGCGCCTCCCGCGGGAGACGAACTTGCCCGGGCCAAGACAAGCACCGAGAGCGGGTTCCTCTATTCCCTGGAGTCCCAGGGGGCGCTGGCGGGCCACGTCGGGTCGTTCGAGGTGACGCTGGGAGACGCCGCGTTCGAGGAGAAATACCTGCGGAAGATACGGGCCGTGACCGCCGGGGACATCCTGGCCGTGGCTAAAAAATACCTGAAGCCGGAAAGGCTGAACGTCTCCGCGGTGGTGCCGCGGGGCGAGGTGGGCATTCTTACGGCGGACGAGATCGGGAAGATCGCGGAAGAGGCGTGGAAGGAAGCGATGGCCCGGGACCCGGCGGATACCGGGGGGAAAACCCCCGTCGTCCGGAAAGAGGTGCTCCCGAACGGAATCCGCGTGATCGTGCGGGAGAACCGCGCCGTCCCGGTGGTGGCCGTCGAGGCCGGTTTCCTGGGAGGTCTTCGCGCGGAACCCGCGGACAAGAACGGGATCTCCTCGATAGTCGCCGAGATGCTGACGAAGGGGACGAAAGGGCGGACCGCCTCGGAGATCTCGGAGGCCGTGGAAAACATGGGCGCGGAACTTGGCGGCTTCTCCGGCAGGAACTCCTTCGGCCTGCACGCCAAATTCATGCGGAAGGATATCGAGCAGGGGTTCCGGCTGTTCACCGAGTCGCTCCGCGAACCTGTGTTCCCGGGCGAGGAGATCGAGAAGAAGCGGCAGGAGGTCCTCGGGAAAATCAAGCGGCAGAAGGACAACCTGGCGCAGTCGGCGTTTCTCCTGTTCCTTGCGACGCATTACGGGGACCACCCGTACGCCCGGAATCCCCTGGGCAGGGAGGAAACCGTCCGCGGCATCACCCGGACGGATCTCGTCCGCTTCCACGAGCGCTGGTCCGACCCGAGGAACCTCGTGATCGTCGTCTCGGGTGACATAGGCGCGGACGAGGCGCTTGGAATCATCCGGAAGGCGTTCGGGGATTTCCCGGCCAGGGAGGACTTCGTTCCCATCGCGCCCATGAAGGTGCCTCCGGAAGAGGGGATCCGGCGGGGCGAGGAACAGCGGGAGAAGCAACAGGCCCACTTCGTGATCGGCTACACGGGCGCGCGGTTCGGCGATACCGACCGGTACGCGATGGAACTGCTCGGGGCGGCGCTCGCCGGGCAGGGGGGGCGGCTGTTCACCAACCTGCGGGACAAAAAATCGCTCGCCTACGCGGTGACCTCGTTCTCCTCCGAGCAGGTAGACCCCGGGTTCTTCGCGTTCTACATGGCGACGAGCGAGGACAAACTCGCGGGCGCGATCGCCGACACCCTGAAGGAGATCGGGGACGTGCGCGCGCGCGGCGTCACGCCGGAGGAGTTCGACCGGGCGAAGAAGTGGATAATCGGCACCTACGAGATCGGCCTGCAGAGCAACTCCGCGTACGCCGGGAAAATGGCGTCCGACGAACTCTACGGAGTCGGTTACGAGGAGACGTTCCTCGCGCCCGAGAAGACCCAGGCGGTGACCCTGGAGGACGTGAACCGGGTGGCCGCGAAGATCCTGAGCACGGAGCGGTACACCATCGCCGTCATCCGCGGCAAATGAGCGCTCCGCTGCCGCAATCCCGCAGTTAACCCATATTTTTGATGCCGTGAAAGAGGTCGGGAAGATGGAGACGACAGGAATGCGCTGCCGGGGAACCGCCCTCGCGGCACTGCTGCTGGCCCTGGGCGCCGTCCTTGTGGGGGGCTGCCGGGGTAAGTCCGGGACGGGAACCGCGCCGGGGGCCCGTCCGCCGGTGACCGGGGTAGAGGTGATCACGGTTTCCCCCTCAACCGAGGAGAAGATGGCCGAGGCCGTCGGGACGGTGCGGGCGCGCAACATCGCGCTCGTTGCCCCGCAGGCGATGGGGCGGGTGACGTCTTTGCCCGTTTCGGAAGGAAGCGTCGTCGAGAAGGGGGCGCTGCTTTTCACGATCGACGACGCGGCGCTCCGTGCGCAGGCGGTGTCCGCCGAGGGGGCGGTCGCCGAGGCGGAAGCCGCGAAAGACGAGGCCGAGCGCGCGGTTTCGCAGGCCGAGGCGGGTAAGACGCTCGCGGAGAAGACGTACGGCAGGTTCAGCAGGCTCTACGAGGATAACGTGGCCACCCGGCAGGAGTTCGAGGAAGTAGAGGCCAGGAAGAAGGTGGCCGTCAAGGAGTACGAGCGGGCGCTGGAGAGGCGTGCACAGGCGGCCGCCCGTATCCTCCAGGCAAGGGGGCAGGCGAACGCGGCGCTCGCGACGCTTTCCTACGCGAAGGTCGCCGCGCCGTTTTCCGGCGTGGTGACGGAAAAGAGGACCGAAGTAGGGTCCATGGCCGTCCCGGGGGTGCCTCTGCTGGTCCTCGAGGACACCAGACAATACCGGCTCGAGGCCCCGGTGGCGGAGACCTGGATCTCGCGGATCGAAGTCGGGGCGCGGGTGCAGGTGGTGCTGGGGGCGGGGAATCCGCTTCCCGCGGTCGTCTCCGAGATCGTGCCGATGGTGGACCCGGACAGCCGTACGTTCCTCGTGAAGGCGGACGTCGCGGGCGCCGGCCTGCGCACCGGTATGTACGGGCGCCTGCGGTTCCCGGCGGGCAAGGGGACCGTGCTGGCGGTGCCGCGGAGCGCGATCACCCGCGCCGGCGGCTACGACGGAGTGTTCGTCGTGACGCCGGACAACGTGGCGCGCCTCACGATGGTAAAGACGGGCGGGGGAACCGGCGCCCGGGTCGAGATCCTGTCCGGCATCGAGCCCGGCTCCCGTGTGGCGGTCTCGCAATTGGACAAACTGGCCGACGGTGTTCGTGTGGAGGCCCGGAAGTGAGCGGGAAGGGCGAGGGCATCGCCGGGAGGATCGCCTCCGCGTTCATCGGGTCCCGGCTGACGCCCCTCATCATCCTGGGGTCGATCTTCCTCGGCGTGGGCGCAGTGCTCCTGCTGCCCCGGGAGGAGGAGCCGCAGATCGTCGTCCCGATGATCGACGTGTTCGTTCAGATGCCGGGCGCGTCGGCCGGGGAGGTGGAGGAGCGGGTCACGAACCCGATGGAGAAGCTCCTCTGGGAGATTCCCGGGGTCGAGTACGTCTACACCACCACGACGCCTGGACGCTCGATGGCGATCGTCCGGTTCAAGGTCGGCGAGGACGAGGAGAAGAGCATCGTCCGCCTGAACCAGAAGATGTTCGCCAATTTCGACCTCATCCCTCCGGGGGCGAGCCAGCCCCTGGTCAAGCCCCGCTCGATCGACGACGTCCCCATCCTGGCGCTCACCCTCTCGAGCGAACGCCACGACTCCTTCGCCCTGCGCCGGGTGGCCGCTGGACTTCACGACCAGATCAAGACGATCCCGGACGTGTCGGAGGTCGGGATCATCGGCGGGCGGCGGCGCCAGGTCCGGGTTCTCCTTTCCCCGGCGAGGATGGCGTCGCGCGGGATCGCCCCCGCGGCGCTCGTCCCGATGCTGGCGCAGGCCAACCGCCAGCTCCGGGCCGGAAGCTTCTCGACCGGGAACCGCGAGTTCCTCGTGGACACCGGCGGATTCCTGACCACCGCGGAGGAGGTGGGCGGAGTCGTGGCGGGGGTCCACGGGGGCAGGCCCGTTTACCTCCGGGACGTGGCGACGATCACGGACGGTCCGGAGGAGCCCGTCGACTACACGTTTGCGGGCACGGGGCCCGCGGCCGGCGGGAAAGCCGGCGCCGTCGCGCAGGCCGTGACCATTACCGTCGCGAAGCGGAAAGGGACCAACGCGATCGCGATCGCGGACAAGGTGATAGGGAAGGTGGAGGCGCTCTCTGGAAGGATGATACCGGGGGGCGTCCAGCTGACCGTCACCCGGAACTACGGGGAGACGGCGGCGGAGAAGTCGAACGAGCTCCTCCTGCACATGATGATCGCCATCCTCTCGGTTTCGATCCTGATCGGGATCACATTGGGCGTCCGGGAATCCGGGATCGTGGCGACGGCCATCCCCGTCACCCTGGCGCTCACGCTGGCCGTTTTCTACATAACCGGCTACACGCTCAACCGGGTGACCCTGTTCGCTCTCATCTTCTCCATCGGGATCCTCGTCGACGACGCGATCGTCGTGGTGGAGAACATCGTCCGCCACTACCGCCTGCCGGAAAATCGCGGCCGCCCGGTGGCGGAGATCGCCGTGGAGGCGGTCAACGAGGTGGGGAACCCCACGATCCTCGCCACCTTCGCCGTGATCTGCGCCATTTTACCCATGGCGTTCGTCCGGGGCCTCATGGGCCCCTACATGCGCCCCATCCCGGTGGGGGCGACCGCCGCCATGCTCTTCTCGCTCCTCGTGGCCTTCATCGTCACCCCGTGGGCGGGCGTCCGGCTTCTGCGGCAGGAGGGGGACGCCGGCCACGGGGAGGAGGGCTGGACCACGCGTGCATACCGGCGGGCCATGGGCCGGCTCCTCCACGAGCTCCCCTGGCGGTACGGCTTCCTGCTCCTCGTCGTTTTCCTGCTGCTGGGTTCGGTGTCGCTCTTCGCGTTCAAGTTCGTCAAGGTGAAGATGCTCCCCTTCGACAACAAGAGCGAGTTCCAGGTGGTGATCGACATGCCCGAGGGCTCGACCCTGGAGCGGACGGCCTCCGTCACCCGTGAAATCGGCGAGGTACTCGCAGCCGTGCCGGAGGTGCTGAACTACCAGATGTACGTGGGCGCTTCCTCCCCGTACAACTTCAACGGGCTGGTCCGCCACTACTTCCTGCGCCGGGGCCCCGACGTGGCCGACATCCAGGTGAACCTGGCGCCGAAGGGGGAGCGCAAGGCGCAGAGCCACGACATCGCGAAGCGGGTCCGTCCGGCGATCCGGACCGTGGCGGCAAGGCACGGGGCGCGCGTCAAGGTCGCCGAGGTCCCGCCGGGCCCCCCGGTCCTGCAGACACTCGTGGCCGAGGTGTACGGCCCGGACACTCGCGGCCGTATCGACGCGGCGCGCAAGATACAGGACATCTTCGAAAAGACCGAAGGGGTCGTCGACGTGGACTGGTACGTGGAAGACGACCAGCCGGCGTACCGCTTCGTCGTGGACCAGGAGAAGGCGGCGATGAACGGGGTCGCGACGGAACAGGTGGCGGACACCCTTCGGCTGGCCGTGGAGGGCGTGGAGGCGGGGCTCCTGCATCCGTCCGGTGAGAAGGAGGACGTGCCGATCGTGCTCCGGCTCCCCCGTGCCGACCGCTCGAAGGTTGAAGGTCTGAAGCAGGTCAAGGTCGCGGGCCGGCATGGGAACCTCGTCCCCCTTGGAGAACTCGTGCGGGTCGAGGAGGAGACGGCGGAGAAGAGCATCTATCACAAGAACCTGATGCCCGTGGTGTACGTGACCGCGGACGTGGCGGGGAAGGTGGAGAGCCCGGTATACGCGATCCTGACGATCAACAAGGCGCTGGACAACCTCGCGCTCCCCGGGGGGTACCGCCTCGAGCGCTACGTGGCGAGCCAGCCCGGGTCAGACGAGAGGATCGCCATGAAATGGGACGGCGAGTGGCACATCACCTACGAGGTCTTCCGGGACCTGGGGCTGGCTTTCGCCGTGGTTCTCGTGCTGATCTACATACTGGTGGTGGGCTGGTTCCAGTCCTTCCGGACGCCCCTCGTCATCATGGCCGCCATCCCCTTCTCCCTGGTGGGGATCCTCCCTGCCCACGGGCTCATGGGGGCCTTCTTCACGGCGACCTCCATGATCGGCTTCATCGCCGGGGCGGGCATCGTGGTGCGGAATTCGATCATCCTCGTGGACTTCGTGGAGTTGCGCCTGAAGCAGGGGATGCCGCTCGACCAGGCGGTCATCGACGCGGGGGCGGTGCGGTTCCGTCCCATGATGTTGACCGCAGCCGCCGTGATCGTCGGCGCCTCGGTAATCCTGTTCGACCCGATTTTCCAGGGGCTGGCGATATCGCTCATGGCGGGCGAGGTCGCATCGCTCTTCCTCTCTCGCATTACCGTGCCGATCCTCTTCTTCATGACGGAAAGCCGGAAGCACCGCAACTAGCCAAAGGAGGGACCATGCTGAAGGAATTCAAAGAGTTCGCGATTAAGGGCAACATGATGGACATGGCGATCGGCATCATCATCGGGGCGGCGTTCGGGAAGATCGTGAGCTCCCTCGTGGCCGACATCCTGATGCCACCCCTGGGAAAAGCGATGGGGGGCGTCGACTTCTCGAGCCTGTTCCTTAATCTCACCGGCGGTAGCTATCCCTCCCTGGCGGCGGCCAAGGCGGCCGGGGCGGCGACCATCAACTACGGAATCTTCATAAACACCGTGATCGACTTCGCGATCATCGCCTTCGTCCTTTTCATGATCATAAAGGGGATGAACGCCATGAAGAGGAAGGAAGCGGCTGCGGCTCCCGCTCCCCCCACGACGAAGGAGTGCGGCTTCTGCTATACCCCGATCCCGGTGAAGGCGGTACGCTGCCCCCACTGCACCTCGACTTTCTGAAAGGGCGGCATTACTTCGGCGGACTGATCTTTTTCAGGTTTTCAAGCTGCGTGGAGGCCGTCTTGACCGAGCGGGCGGCCTCCGCGTGGGACGGGTCGTACGCCAGGATCGACTTCCATATCGCGATCGCGGATTCGAGGTTTCCCTTCCGGTATTCGACGAGGCCTTTCTCCATCAACGCCGCGGACGCGCGATCGATGCCCGAGCGGAGCTCGGTCCTGGCGAATGGGAGCTGCCGGCCCTTTTCCGCGAGGATCGCGGAATACCGCAAGGCCGCCGACCACCTCCTGCCCGCCTCCTCGATGCGTCCCTGGCGGGACGACTCGTCTCCGCCGTTTTTCAGGCGGGCGAGCGCATCGGGGAAATCCCGGGCGACGCCCGGGTGCTCCGGGTTATCTTTCCAGGCGGCCGCGAACAGCTCCAGAGATCGTTCGTGGTTTCCTTCCGCCAACGCGGCCGCGCCGGCGGCGTAGGCGGTGTCCGCCGCCGAAACCGCGGGCGGGGAAACGACGGAAGGCGTCGCGGATGGCGCGGGAACGGTTGCGCGCCGGGCGCAGCCGAAGGCCAGAAGCATCGCGAGGGCGACAAGGGGGAAACCACTTCGTTTCAAAGCGCCATCCCTTTCCATTCCCCGGTTTCCGCCGGGGGCGTTTCCTCCACCATCCGGACGAATGCGTCGGTCAGCATAGGGGAGAACTGCGTCCCCCGGAAGCGAAGGATCTCCTTGACCGCTTCCCCGGAGGAGAGCCCTTTCCGGTAGGGACGGGTGGTGGTCATGGCGTCGAACGCGTCGACAAGCGCGATGATCTGCGCGTGGATGGGGATCTCAGAATCGCGCTTCCCGTCCGGGTATCCGTTTCCGTTGTACCACTCGTGGTGCGCCCGCACCACCGGAATGTAACGGTGCAGGGAGGGGACAACTTTGAGAATATCCGCCCCGTCGTCGGGGTGGGTTCGCATCTCCTCGAACTCGGGACTGCTGAGGGAGTGTTTCTTGAGGAGGATGTCGTCGGGGGTACGGATCTTTCCCACGTCGTGGAAGAGACACGCCTTCTCGAGGTGCTCGAGCTCCTCCGTCGGGAAGCCGAGCCGTTGCCCCAGCTTGCAGGAGATATGGGCGACGCGCGCGGAGTGGCCCGCCGTGTAGGGGTCCCGGGCGTCGATAGACGCGGCGATCACACGGACCATTCCGACGTAAGCCTCCTCCAGCTCGTTCGCGTACTTGCTCAGCCGGTTCTGCTGGGAGAGGATCGTCTCCGCCATCCGGTTGAAGTTCCGGGTAAGCTCCCCGAGCTCGTCCCCCCCGCTGACCGGGATCGGGTGGAACGCTTCACCGCCGGCGAGCTCGTTGACGCCGCGGGAGAGCTTCTTGACGGGGGTCGTGATCAGGGAGGCCAGCACCAGCGTTCCCAGGAGCGCGATCCCCAGGAGGACCGACGCGGCGACGGCGATCGACCGTTCGACGCTTCGCTGGGCCGAGAGGAGGCTCTCTTTGGACAGGGCGATCGACGCCGTGCCGACCCGCTTTCCCGCGAACAGGATGGGGGTGGTGAATTCGATCCGTTCGCGCCCGTCCCGCGAGACCTCCTCGGCCTCGGTTTCGAGAAACGTCCCCAGGGAGGTCGAACGATCGGGACTCCCGTACCGCTTTCCCCGCTCGTCGACCCGGCTGTGCGCGAGGATGATGTTCTCCGTGTCCCGGATCGCCACGAACTCGATGTCGGACGCGCTGTTCCTCGTCTCCGCGGTCAGGCTGTCCAGCGCCAGCCGGTCCTCCGAAAGGAGCGAATACCCGGCGGAGAACGCCACGACCCGGGAGATCGCGACCCCTCGTTGCAGAAGGTCCCTTCGGATCGCCGAGTCGGTGATCCTCGTGACCGTGACGGCCACGGACACGACGAGCAGGAATACCAGCGGGAGCAGGAACAGGGCCAGCTTCAGGCGGATACCCGGCGAGAACCGACGTCCGCCGGGTCCTTCCCGCAACTTTTGGATTGTGTAGCGCATGACGAATATATTCTATTCTACAACAAAACCGGCGGGGTTACGGAATCGTGCATCCAACGGGCAGGTCGGTGAATCTTAACCGTGCCGAAAGGAGGCATTGGCCCCGTGACGTCAACGCCCGAGAAAGCGCGCCCCGTCGGATGGGGCCATGCCGTTCTGAAAGTCCGGAACCTGGAGAGGTCGGAGAGGTTCTACATCGAGTCGATCGGCTTCCGGGTCGTCGGGCGGCGAACGGGGATGTGTTTTCTTTCCCTCGGTAGCCAGCACCACGACCTGGCCCTCTACGAGGCGGGCCCGCGCGCCCAGATGCCCGGATCGGGCAACCTCGGGGTCGTCCACCTGGCGTTCGCGATGGAGAGCGAGGCCTCCCTTCGCGGGTTTTACGCATCCTTGAAGGGAAAGGCGCAGATCCTGGGCGCCGTGGACCACGTGGTTTCCCGCAGCTTCTACATCACCGACCCGGACGGCTACATCCTGGAATTCTACGCCAACGCGCCGATGGAGGACTGGTCCGACATCCCGAACCCGTTCGAACGGGACCGTCCCTATAACCCCGGTGATTCGACCTTCGAGGAAGAGTGAGGCGTAGCAGGCGCCGTTCAGGCCAGAGCCTGCAGAACCTCGTTGGAAACGAACAGGAACGCGGGGGGAATGCGAAGCCGGGAGCCCTCCCCCTGAAGCTTTCCGGCGCGCACGAGGGTGTCGACGGCGCTGCGGACGGCTTCGGTCGGCGGCCCCATGATCTTTTCGATTTCCGCGAGATCGACCCCTTCCACCATGCGCAACCCGGCGATGAGCGATTCCTTCCAGGCGTCCTCGATGTTGCAGACGTGCGTGTCACCCCAGGGGAGGCGCGCCTCCTCGATCCGGAGCCTGTAATCCGGGAGCGACGGCGGGTTCGCGGTCCGGAAACCCAGCGGCGCTCTACCGGGCGGGAAGAGGAGGCCATGGGCGGAGGGACCCAACCCCAGGTATCCAGCCCGCCGCCAATATTTAAGGTTGTGCCGGCACTCGGATCCCGGGCGGGCGAAATTCGAGATCTCGTAGTGACGATAGCCGGCGCGGGAGAGGGCGCGGCGGGTTTCCCCGTACATGTCCGCGATGGTTTCATCCGAAGGCATCCGCAGTTCGCCGCGTTGGATCGCGTCGTGGATCGGGGTGCCCGGCTCCGGGGCGAGCGCGTAGGCGGAAACGTGTGCGGGCAGGAACGTGACGGCGAGGTCCAGGTCGGCCGCCCAATCGGAAAGGCCCTGCCCCGGGACGCCGAAGATGAGGTCGATCCCGATCGAGGCGAACCCTGCGCGTTTCGCGTCGCCGTGCGCGGCGCGGACTTCGTCGACGCCGTGAATCCTCCCGAGCGTCCGCAGCGTCGCGGGATCGAACGACTGGACGCCGATGCTGATCCTGTTGAACCCTCCGTCCCGAAGCGTCCGGAAGTCCTCCGCGGAGACCGTCCCGGGGTTCGCCTCGGTCGTCACCTCGGCGTCCGGCGCGATCGGGAAACGCGCCTTGAGGGCGGCGAGAATCCAGCACAGCTTCTCCGCCCCGAGGACGGTCGGCGTCCCGCCGCCGAAGAAGACAGTGTCCGCGGGTACGTCCGCTTCCGCGGGAAATTTCTCCCGCAACAGGTCCATCTCGCGAACGAGGAGGTCGCGGAAATCCTCGACGGCGTTCCGGTCCTCCTCCACCGAGTAGAAGTCGCAGTAGGAACACTTCCGGACGCAGAAGGGGATATGCAGATAGATACCGCGCATCGGCTCATTCTCCACCAACGCGCGGCAAAGGGCAACGACTACCCGGGCAGGTGTCGCGCTGTCGGCATGCGTTCGTCGACGGCTACGCTGCCTCGGAGGGGGGGACTCCGTTCGTGGCTCGCCGTGCGATGGACCCGCACGGCTGCGCTTTACCTCACTGCGCCCCCCCCCTCCTGCGGCTGCTTCGCCGCAGACGAAAGGCGCACGCCGCAGGAACGCGTGCCGACGCCCCTTGACAGCGGGAGTGTCCTGCGGTATTCATGAATAATAACTGAATCGCCATTCATTTTTCGCCAACGGACCGCATCTTTCCCGGGAGGTGGGAGCCATGTTTCCGAAGATCCGCCGGGTGGCCGTGTTAGGGGCAGGGGTGATGGGATCCGGGATCGCCGCGCACCTCGCAAACGCCGGCATCCCGTGCCTGATGCTCGACATCGTCCCGCCGCAGTTCACCGACGAGGACAGGAAGAAGGGGCTCGCCGAAAAGAGCCCGGCCTTCCGCAACCGGTTCGCCGCGAACGGGCTAAACGGAATAAAGAAGAGCCGCCCCGCCCTCCTCTATTCCCCGAAGGACCTGGGGCTGATCTCGATCGGTAACCTCGAGGACGACCTGGAAAAGGCCGCCGCATGCGACTGGATCGTGGAGGTGGTCGTCGAGAACCTGGAGATAAAGCGGGCCCTCTACGACCGGATCGAGAAGCTCTGGAAGCCGGGGACGGTCGTCACCTCCAACACCTCCGGCATCGCGATCTCGCTGATGATGGATGGTAGAGGCAAGGAGTTCCGACGCCACTTTTTCGTGACGCACTTCTTCAACCCGGTCCGGTACATGAAGCTCCTGGAGCTGGTCGCCGGCCCGGACACCGACCCGGAGATCCTGCGCGGGATGGCGGAGTTCGGCGAGCGGCGGCTGGGGAAGGGAATCGTCTTCGGGAAGGACACCCCGAACTTCATCGGCAACCGGGTCGGGATCTTCGCGATGATGTACGCGATGCACGCGATGGTCACGGACGGGCTTACGATCGAGGAGGTCGACAAGATCCTCGGTCCGGCGATGGGCCGCCCGAAATCCGCCGCCTACGGGACGGCCGACCTCGTGGGGCTCGACACGCTGCTGCACGTCTCCGACAACGTCTACCGGAACCTGCCGGACGACCCGGCGCGCGACCTGTTCCTCCCCCCGGCCTTCGTGAGCGACATGGTCAGGCGCGGGTGGCTCGGGCGAAAGTCGAAGAGCGGCTTCTTCAAGATGGAAGGGAAGGGCGAGGAGAAGAAGAAGTTCGTCCTGGATTACAGGACGATGGACTACAGGCCGACGACAAAGGTCGTCTTCCCGTCGCTCGATGCCGCCAAGGGCGAGGAGGATGTCGGGGCGCGGATTCGTAAAGTGATCTCCGGCGACGACAAGGCCTCCGCCTACGCCTGGAAGGTCCTCTCCGACACCCTGCTCTACTCGGCGAAGCGGATCCCCGAAATCTCCGA
>JAKALO010000066.1 GCA_021824125.1 Deltaproteobacteria bacterium
CGAGAACGCGATCTCCTCGTTGTCCGTCAGTTCATGCGGGACCAGCACCGGGAGACCGTACAGCGACCCGAAGATCGGCATGGCGCCGGCCTCGCAATCGGAGAACAGCATCCTGCATTGCTCTTCCGATGCGAACGTGACACAGTCGGCCTCCAGGTATTCCCGGAGATGCCCAAGGTTCACTTCCTTCGAGGCCGGGGCGACCACGATGTAGATCCTGCCGTCGACGTTCACCGCCACCGATTTCGCGAGGCACTGGCATCCACCGCAGGGCGACTCTTCCTCATCCTTTTGTTCGAAGGAGTCCTCGTGGGTTTCGATCATGTAGGGAATCCTGTTTTCCAGGAACCGGGAAACCTTCTCGGTGACGTTCATGACGATCCTCTCCTTCCCCTGAGGTGCGTAAGGAGGTGAACGACCGACGCGCCTGACGTTGTTTACGTATACAGTATACATAATAAAACACGTGGCGGCGCAAGAGAAAAAAGGGGGGGGCCGTGGAGCCGCCTCCCCGCCCGTACGCGTTTGCAATGGCCCCCGGATCCCTCCCCCCTCCCATAACCTTCGGTATTCATACGGTTTATTTTTTTCGTGAACCCGATCCGGCCTGTATAATGGCAAAGTCGGGATTTTCTTGTCCGGGCAATCGACCCCCGGGGGGCGGGCGCATGGCAAAACACACAACGGGCGTCTTCTATCATCCTTCCTTTTCCCGCCGCAGCTACCTGACCGTCGGGACGCGTCTGGCCGGTTTTCCCGATGCCCTGTGCAACGTACTGAAGAGCGATAACGTCCGCATGTACGAGCCGGGGTCCGTTTCGCGGGAATTGCTGCTGAAGGTCCATACCCCGTACCTGATCGACGGGGTCAAGGGAGACCCGCTGTGCTCCACCGCGTGGCACTCGGCGGGAGGCGTGGCGATGGCGGGAGAAAAAATCGCCGAAGGGGAAATCACCAACGCCTTCGCTTTCATCGGCGCCGGCGGGCACCATTCGGGGCGCGACTTTTTCGGCGGCTACTGCTGCTTCAACGACGTGGCTCTTTGCATCGTCAACCTGCGCGAGAAATACGGGTTCAGGCGCTTCGCCATACTTGACACAGACGCCCACCACGGCGACGGCACACGCAGCCTCTTCCTCGACGACCCCGACATCCTCCATGTCTGTTTTTGCGGCACGAATTACGAATCCCCGGACGGCACGAAAGTGGACGTGGCCTTTTCCGAAGCCTTCGGAGGCGTGCGTGAAGGGGCGGCATTGAACGACCTTTATCTCGCTTCGGTTGCGCGCCACTTCGCTTCCAGGGCGGGCGATTTCAGGCCCGACCTGATTTTCTGGTACTTCGGCTTCGACACCCACCAGGGTGACTACGGCGACATAGGGCTTACCGGCCCCTGCTACTGGGGCATCGCACACCTGATGCGCGAACTCGCCGGGAAGGTCTGCGGAGGCAGGCTGGAGGTTGTCCTTGGAGGCGGCTCCCGAACGGAATTGGCCACGCACCTTATCCCCCCGATCATCGAGCGGTTGTCGGCGAGCAGAAGATGAACACCTGAGAAATACCGATGTGCGGTGGCGCCGGACGGCCCCATGCCGATTCCCACGATAGCCCGGCCCCCTTTTGCCCTATAATCTGATTCTGAGCGCGATCCCGACAAGGAAACGAATGGGGAGGTGGAAAATGAAGAAGCGTGGGAGGATCCTGGGGGCGTGTGTCGTGGGGCTGTTCCTTTTCCTCGGGACTGCGGAGGCCGGGTGGGTGATCCATGCCGAGAGCCGCGGCAGCCGCATGGGGACCGATAAGGAGACGACTTTTTTCCAGAAGCAGAAGATCCGGTCGGATTCGGGCGACCATGCCAACATCATGGATTTCTCCACGCGCCGGATCCTGTGGATCGACTTGAAACAGAAGAAATACAGCTCCATGACGTTCGAAGAGTTCAAACAGGTCATGCGCGAGTCGATGCGCCAGGCCGGCGCCGCCATGGAGGAAATGAAGAAGGCCGGGATCCAGCTCCCGGGCCAGTCCAACGCCCCGCGCGGTAAGGTCACGGTGAGCAAGGGCCCGGGGGCCACGGTCGCCGGGTACGCGTGCGACGGCTACAGGGTGTCCGTCGGCGGCAAGCTCACGGAAGAGATCTGGGTGACCCGCAAGATCGACCTGTCCTCCGAGATGGGCCGCAACATGATGAAGGAGTTCGAGGACCTGAACCGCGAGCTCAAGAAAATGGGCGCGGACTTCAGGCAGGATGTCGACGACCCCGAGTACGCGAGAATCTACGAAGGCGGATACCCGATGCGAAGCGTCGACAAGGAGTCGGGCTTCGTCCACGAGGTAACCAGGGTCGAGCGGAAAGAGATCTCCGCGGACACCTTCGGGGAGCCGAAAGGGTACGCGAAAGTCCCTCTCCGCGAGCAGTTCGGCTTGCCCGCGGAAGGGCCAGGCGCGGCGAAGCTCCCGGCCACGAAGCGCCCGAAGGCGGCGGTCCCGTCGGGGGAAGCCGCGGGAGCGCCGTCCGCCCCCTCCGAGGCGCCCTCTTCCGCCGCCGGCCAGAAAGCCGCGGACTACGGAAAGCAGTCCGCCGGCCAGACCACGGACGCGGCGAAACAGGGGGCGACGCAGCCGTTCGAGGAGAAGAAAGGCGAGGGGCTGGACGCGATAAAGGAAGGGGTCAGCGGAGGGATCAAGAAGCTCTTCAAGTGGTAAGTGCGCCGGCTTGTCCGGGGAAAGGGACTGAGCGACGACATGGCGATTATTCGATGACAAGTGACCTGGCACGCCACGGAATCCTCCACCCGGAGGTGATCTGGTGGAACCTGCCTCCCCCGTCCCTGGTCGAACACGCCATCCAGAGGCGGGAGGGCCACCTGGCGCAGGGAGGGGCGATGGTAGTGCGCACCGGGGAGTACACCGGGCGCTCCCCCAACGACAGGTTTTTCGTCCGGGAGCCATCGAGCGAGACGAAAATAGCGTGGGGCAAGTCCAACCGCCCCTTCGACCCGGAGAAATACGAGGCGCTTCGATCCCGGCTCCTGACCTACCTGGAAGGGAAGGAACTCTTCGTCCAGGACTGCTACGCGGGCGCCGACGGGGAACATTCCCTCCCCATCCGGGTCATCTCCGAAATGGCGTGGCACAGCCTTTTCACCCGGAACATGTTCCTCCCGGAAACGGATCCGGAAAAGCTTTCCGGCTTTCTGCCGGCCTTGACGGTCATCGACGCCCCCGGGTTCCATTCCAGCCCCGAGAAAGACGGCACCCGCTCAGAAGTCTTCATCCTCGTCCATTTCGCACGCAGGGAAGTCCTCATAGCGGGAACGCTGTACGCCGGCGAGATCAAGAAATCGGTCTTCACGGTCATGAACTACCTCCTCCCGGAAAACGGCGTCCTGCCGATGCACTGCGCGGCCAATTACGGGAAGGACGAGAACGACGTCGCGGTCCTGTTCGGCCTCTCGGGCACGGGGAAGACGACCCTGTCCGCCGACCCGCTCCGCACGCTCGTCGGGGACGACGAGCACGGGTGGAGCGACCGTGGAGTGTTCAATTTCGAGGGGGGGTGCTACGCGAAGGTCATCCGGCTTTCCCTCGAGGCCGAGCCCGAAATCCACCGGACGACCGGAATGTTCGGGGCGATCCTGGAAAACGTCGCCATGGGCACGAGCACGAGGAGGCTCGACCTGGACGACGATTCGCTCACGGAGAACACCCGCGCGTCCTACCCGCTCTCGTTCATCCCCCGCGCGGCGCCGCGGGGATCCGTGGGCCATCCCCGCCACATCGTCATGCTCACTGCCGACGCTTTCGGCGTCCTGCCCCCCATCGCCGCCATGACCTCCGCCCAGGCCATGTACCACTTCCTGTCGGGCTACACGGCCAAGGTCGCGGGGACCGAGCGCGGCGTCAGGGAACCGGAAGCTACCTTCAGCGCCTGCTTCGGCGGCCCCTTCATGCCTCTGCACCCTTCCGTGTACGCGCGGCTCCTCGGCGAAAAAATCGCGGGGCACGGAACGCGCGCCTGGCTGCTCAACACGGGCTGGACCGCCGGGCCGTACGGCGCGGGAAGCAGGATCCGGCTCTCCCACACCCGGGCGATGCTGGAGGCCGCCCTTTCCGGGAAACTCGACGGCGTCGAGACGAGAGAGGACCCGTTTTTCGGGCTCCGCGTCCCGACGTCCTGCCCGGGTGTCCCGGCCGAACTGCTGGATCCCCGCTCGACGTGGCGGGACAAGTCGGCCTACGACGCCCAGGGACGGAAACTGGCGGGGATGTTCGAGGAGAACTTCGCGCAATTCGCGGACCTCGTAACCCGGGAAGTGCGCGATGCCGGCCCCCGCCGCCGGTGAAGGGCGGTCCGGCTACGCGTCCGCCGGCAGTTCCGTGATCTCCGCGCTGTCGCTGATCTCGATCGCCCCCTTAACGCTCATCGCGGCGGGACATTTCTCCTCGTAGACCCTGAGCGCCTCGTGGGCGTCCGCCGTTTTCCCCGGGGGCACCTTCATGGTGTATTTCACCCGGATTTTCGTGATGCGCAGCACCCCGTTCGCGTCCTCTACGTCCCCTTCCACGTCGGCCCTGAACCGATCGCCGAAGGTGGGGATCTTCTTACCGGCCAGCACCGTGGCCAGCGTCCCCATCATTCAACCTCCCACCGCGCCAACGATGTGGTCCAGCGTGGCGGCGTGCTCCTTCTCGGGCTCGACCTTGTAGAAGTGCTTGATCCCGCCGTGAACGCCGTAGTATACGGGTTCGGCGAACCCCTCGATGATCGCCTTGCGCGTCGGGCCCTTTTCCCTGGTGATCACGATACGGGATGTGTGAACGACCTGTCCCATGGTCCCCTCCTTCCTTGTTCTCATGCCATCAGCATATTATACCTGTTGTCCGACCCCTGCCGCATGGTGCGCTTTTTCCCCTTGATGGAACATCGCCGGGTTGGCATCATTGACCCGGGGGAAAGGGGGATAATATGGAGCCCAGCAAGGTCGTTGTGCGCTTTCGCGACGGAAAGATCGTCAAAGGCTACACCCAGAATTTTTTCCCGAACAAACCCACGTTTCTTCTCCGCCCTTACAACGCAAGAAATCCGAACGAATCGGTGGAAATATCCATCGATAACCTGAAAGCGGTCTTTTTCGTCCGGGATTTTCTGGGCAACACGAAACACAAGGAGAGGAAACGGGTTGCCGAAGGAGACAAACCCCAGGGTCGCTTCATCGAAGTGACCTGCAAGGACAACGAGGTGATCGTGGGGTCGACCGCGGGGTACGACCCCAAGCGTCAAGGGTTTTTCGTCTTTTTCTTCGATCCGATGGCAAACAATATCAAGGCCTACATCGTGTCCGCCTCCGTTAGCAGGGTTCGATATCTCTGATTTCCTTTTCCCATATGGGTATGTTAACATACCCATATGGGAAACCCGCTCACCCTGCCGCAACAGCAGGTCCTGACGTTCGTCCGCGAGTTCATGGCGCGTCACCGTTTCGCCCCCACGGCGAAAGAGATCGCCGACCGCTTCGGGATCGCCGAGAAAAACGGCTTCTACTACCTGGGCGTGCTGGAGCGCAAGGGGCACATAAGGCGCGTCAAGCACCGGCCCCGCCGGATAGAGTTTCCCGGGGAACCCCTGCCCCGCTCTCCCGTGCGGGTCCCCGTTCTGGGCCGGGTCCCCGCCGGCAACCCCCTGGAGGCGGTCGAGGACATCGAGGAAGAGCTCTTCCTCGACCCTTCCCTGCTCGGGGAAGGGGTGGTCTTCTCCCTGCGCGTCAAGGGAGACAGCATGGTGGACGCGCACATATGCGACGGGGATTACGTCCTCGTCCGGGCGCAACAGGACTCCGAGGCCGGGGAAATCGTCGTGGCCGTGATCGACGGAGAGGCCACGGTCAAGCGGTTTCGCAGGCAACGGGGCAAGGTCCGGCTCGATGCGGCGAACCCGGCCTACCCGCCGATCGTCGTTCCCGCCGATTCCCCTTCCTTCCGCATAGCGGGCAAGGTCATCGGCGTTTACCGGAAAGTATAGCGCCCGCCATGCCCCCTGCCGACATCGAGCGCGCCTCCTCCATCTGCCTGTCTCCGCCGCCGGGGAAGATGGCCGGGATCTTCGGGGACGGCGCCTGCGGGCTGGCGCTGCGGACGCTGGCCCGGCCGCTCCTGCGCGGGGAAACCGTCGTGGCCGTCGACGGGGGGAACCGGTTCGACCCGTACGAGATCGGCAATGCGGCCAGGGCGCTGGGGGGAGACGGAAAGGACGCCCTCTCGCGGATCCGCGTCTCCCGGGCGTTCACCTGTCACCAGATGGAAGCGCTCCTCGTGCGCAAGCTCCCCTCCGCGCTCGCCCGCTACGACGCCGGGCTTGCCTTGATCCTCGGCCTGCCGGATACCTTCACGGACGCCGACGTGCCTTATGCGGAGGCATGCCGCCTCTTCCGGAGCTGCCTTTCGTCGCTGCGGCGGATCGCATCGAAAGGCGCCCGCGTCGTGCTGGTGGGCAGGGCGGAGCCGCCGCGGGGGTCACGGCATTCCTCCCCGGCGCCCGCCGCCGAAAACCGGGCGGGTTTTTTCCGGCACCTTGTGCGAACGGCGGATCCCGTCCTGCTCCTTAACCCGGAAGAAAACGGGCGGTCGTGGGAGCTGCGCAGGGGAAACGCCTCTCCTGCCCGCCTGCCGGGGGGACGCTGAAATGGGCCGCACCGTGCTTCCCTTCACCCAGGAGCTGCACCGCGAGGAGGAATCCTGGAAACCGTTCCGCCGGGCGCTGCGCAAGGAAGACCGTGAGCTCTTCGACGAGCTGTTCGCCGCGGCCCGCTACCACACGGCCGCCTGCACGTGCTCGGGGCGGGCCGTCCCCTTCGAGGCGATCCTGATAAGCATCCTCATCGAGGAGCGGCGGGCGGTGCGGGAGCTGTCCCGGCGGCTGGACGAGCTGACGCGGCGTGTCGGCCCTCCGTGAATCCCACGATTGCCTTCGCGATCTAAAGTTTTATCCACTGTTTTCCGACATGTTTTTCCGGGGGTTTCATGCATGTTCTTTCGCGGAGGGGAACCCGTGGATTCGTTACGGCGACAATTCCTTGATTTATCTGTTGTGCGCACTCAATCCCCGAGCCTGTACGCCTCCATCCTGCCCGACCGCGGGGATACGGTAGAAACATCACCTTGAAGAATCTCTCACGCTTCAGAAACAGCATCGCGATACCGATCATTTTCATACTGCTGGTCCTGACCGCCGGAATTCTTCTGGCGGGCTACTATATCAACAAAAAGGTGTTTTATAACGTTTTCGAAGAGAGGGAAAAAAACCACTCGAAAAACATACACTTGGCGATCGAATCCATGTTGTCGAGCGAGGAAAAACGATTAGACAGCTTCGCGAAGGTACTGGAACGAGACACGGACATCTCCTATTCCCTTTATCACTACAAGTTGACCGGCGGCGATCTGAAACCACTGAAATCGGTCATGAACCAGCTGTATTCGCAAATGAGCCTGCCGTTATTCTTCATGGCGAACCCGAAAGGGAACATTCTTTACCGGGCCGATAAAACGAAAGAAGTGGAACAGCTTTCATCCTTTGCCGCATTCCGTAAAGCCATCAAGGGAGAGCGAGTCATCACCGCGACAAGATCCCCCGGCGGGTGGGGTTTACGGGCCATTGTCCCCATCCATGCGTTCGAGACTCGTGCATTGTCGGGGGTATTGATTCTCGGAAGCAGGATCGATGACGATTTTGCGAAAAACATCGCGAAAGAAACCGGCAGCCAGATCTTCATCGCAACGGCCGAAGGCACGATCGCCGGGTCGTATCGGCCCCGCAACCCCTCCTCGCTGGACCTTTCGATGGTGAAAAAAAGCCTCCTCGGGAAAACCCCCCTGTTCTTCGCGGACCGCGGAAATTTCCGATCCTACACCTATGTCCCGATCAGAATCATAGACGAGGAATTCTGTCTTATCGTCGAAACGGACATCAACGTCGTGAAGGAGTTGTTAAGCAAAAACAGGCTGGAGATGGCCCAGTGGGGTCTGATCTTATTCCTCGGCGTCACGCTGATCGGCGCCGCGCTCACTTTCGCGCTCATTCATCCGCTGAACCAATTGCAGGAAAAAGCCCGGCGGGTCGTAAGGGAATATTCCGGCGACGATTCGAGGGCAGCCCCCAGGGGAAACGAGATTTCGACTCTGGTCCGGGCGTTCAACCTGATGGTGGAAACCATCCGTGACCACATTTCCGAGCGGTCAAAAACCGAGGAAGCGCTGCGTGAGACCGGTCGAATGCTCCAGGCGCTGATCGAGGCGTCTCCCCTGGCTATTCTCGTCACCGACGCTTCCGGGCATATCAAGATATGGAATCCCGCCGCCGAGCGCATCTTCGGATGGAGCGAGAACGAGGCGATCGGCCGCGACAACCCGATCTGCTCGAAGGAGGGAAATTCCAGGCTCCGCACGATCCTGAATCTGACGCTGCGCGGCGAGAAATTCTCCAACATCGAGGTCCGCGGCAGGGGAAAGGAGGATTTTGATGTCGACCTGGCCTTTTACGGCGCGCCTCTCGTAGACGGCCATGACCGGATCATCGGGATGACGGCCATCATGGCGGACATAACGGATTCCAAGCGGGCGGAGGAAGCACTGAGGCGGAGCGAGGAAGAGCTCCGTCAGTCCCAGAAAATGGAAGCCATCGGGAAGCTGGCCGGCGGGGTCGCGCACGACTTCAACAATCTCCTGTCGGTCATCACCGGGTACAGCGAACTGTTGCTGGGCAGGCTTGGAAAGGATAGCCCCGGCTTCAGGGAAATCGAGGTGATCAACCAGGCCGGAGAACGCGCGGCCTCGCTGACCCATCAATTGCTCGCCTTCAGCAGGCGACAGGTTCTCAACCCGAAAATCCTCCGGATGGACGAAGCGGTGTCAAGCCTGGGCAAGATGCTGTGTCGCCTTATCGGCGAGAATATCGATCTGGTCACGAGCGTCGATGCGGACCTGTGGACGGTCCGGGCGGACCCCATCCAGATCGACCAGGTCATCCTCAATCTTGCGGTAAACGCCCGCGATGCGATGCCCTCCGGCGGAAAGCTTTCCATTTCCACTTCCAACATCGACATCGCTCTTCCGCTGGTCGAAGACGCGTTTACCATACCGGCCGGACAATACGTGGGGATCGAGGTGACCGACACCGGATGCGGAATGGACGAAGATACCATTGCCCGCATCTTCGAACCTTTCTTCACCACGAAGAAACATGGAAAAGGCACGGGGCTCGGCCTGGCCACCGTCTACGGGATCGTCAAGCAAAGCGGCGGGTACATCCGCGTTCTCAGCAAGCCGGGTATCGGTACGACCTTCATCGTCTACTTTCCCCGCGCCCAAGGCACCGAGCCCGCGGAAAAGGCCGCAGGGACCGGGACGGAGGACATGCCGAGCTGCGAAACGATTCTACTGGTCGAGGATGAGGACATGGTCCGGGAACTCGCATGCGAAGCTCTCCGAGGTTACGGGTACAACGTCCTCGAAGCCTCCAACGGACAAGAGGCGATCTCGATCGGCGGGAAGCACGACGGAGCCATCCATTTATTGATCACCGACGTGGTAATGCCCGGGATCAACGGGCTGGAACTCTCACGGACCCTGAAATCATCCCGCCCGGAGATGCCGGTTCTTTTCATGTCGGGATATTCCGAAGAGGTCGTTGCACAGGAAGGGTTCATGTCCCCTGGCGATGCATTTTTCCAGAAACCGGTTACGCCTTCAAGGCTCCACGGAAAGATTCGTGAAATCCTTCGGCTTACTTCTCCACAACCACATGTTCCTGGCGCAATTCACCTACCACCAGCGTGACTTTCGCGCCGATCCTGAGTATCCCGTAGGGATTTCTGAACATGATGGAGTGAACGGCCGTCTCCTCCGGATTCCTGATTTCCGCCAAGCGGCCGATGCGCTGCAGAACCATGAGGTAATACTTCTCCCCGGTTCCCTCGTCCAACAGGTAGGTGCCGGCAGGATCGGGAGCAACCTTTCCCGTCCCGTACACCCGGAACTGGACATCCACGATCTCCTTGCTCGGGGCAAGCCTGCAATGGATCACTTCGATCCGTGGGACATTCACCGGGCGGAGAACCGCTTCCCTGCCCGAACACGCTTGCAGCAGGGCGAGGAAAACGGCCGGCAGGATTACTCTTCGCATGTTCCCCTCAACTCCGCGGCCTCCCGTTTCCGCCATGCGACAGCAATATAGCATGTTTGGGTATTTCGCTTTTCACTGTATGTTAACATACCTATATGGAAAAACCGCTCCCCCAGCCACGACACCTGACCGGGTGGGTGTTCGACGTCATCCCCGCCCCGGACGGGATGACCGTCTGGTTCCGCGCCGAGGCCGGGGAGACGGTGCCCCTGTCCGCCCCTTTTCGCCCCTCCTTCGTCCTGGCCGGGAAAACCCTTAAGGAAGGGAACCTGCGGGCCGCTTCGGCCCGCTGGAACTGTTCCCTCGCCCGGGGGGAAGGCACCGGGTTCTTCTCCGGCAGGACGGTCCCGGCGTGGACGTTCACGACCGCCGCGCCGGCCCTCCTCGGCTCCACCGTCCGGAAAGCCGAAAAGGCGTTCGGGCAGGAAGCGCTCTTCAACGCCGACATCTCCCCGGAGCAGCAGTTCGCCTACGCCACCGGGCTCTACCCGCTCTCGCGCGCCCGCGTGGAGTGCGACCGCGACGGGACGATCCTTTCCTACGGGGTTCTCGATTCCCCGTGGGACGTCGACGCGCCCAGGCCCTTCATTTCGACGGCGCTTCTGCGAACGGAAGGCGACGGCCACCCGGCGCACGGAAGGGTCCGCCCGCTGGAGTTCACCGCCGGCGGGATCACGCACGTCCTCCAGTGGGAAGACGGGGCGGGGTTTCTCCGTGAATTCCTGCGGCTCCTTGAGGATTTCGACCCCGACCTGCTCGTCACCGAATACGGGGACGATCACCTCCTGCCCAACCTGCTCGCCCTGGCCGGCCGTCTCCGGGTCCCCCTCCCGCTGGGCCGCCCGTCGGGGCGTCCGGCCGCGGACGACGGGATCCGCCGGAGGAAGGAGCGGTCGTACCTTTCCTACGGCCGCGTGGTCTTCCTTGCCGCGCCCCACGCCCTTTCCGGCCGGTGGCACGTGGATGCCCGCAACTCGTTCCTCTTCGGGGAGACGGGCCTGCCTGGCCTCGTCGAGCTTGCGCGCCTCTCCGGCATCCCTCTCCAGCGCCTTGCACGGACCTCGCCGGGGACGGCCATCTCCGCGATGCAGGTGGCTGCCGCCCTGCGCCGCGGGATCCTGGTGCCCTACAAGAAACGGGAGCCCGAGGAGTTCAAGTCCGGGGTCGACCTCGTCGTCACCGACAAGGGTGGGCTCACCTACCTGCCGCGCCCCGGGCTGCACGAGAACGTGGGCGAGCTCGACTTCGCCTCGATGTACCCGTCCCTCATGGACCGCTACAACATATCCCCCGAGACGATAAACTGCGGTTGCTGCCGCCCCGGCATCCCGGTCCCTGAGATCGGCGCCCACACTTGCGTCCTCCGCAGGGGCCTGGTCCCGGAAACGATCGCCCCGATCCTCGCCAAGCGGCGTCTTCTGAAAGAGCGGCAGGCGGCATCCGCCTCCCCGGACGAACGGGACCTGTTCCGGAAACGGCAGACGGCGCTCAAGTGGCTCCTCGTTGTCTGCTTCGGGTTCCTGGGATACCGGAACGCCCGATTCGGCCGGATCGAGGCCCACGAGGCGGTAACCGCCTGGGGCCGCGAGAAGCTCCTTGCCGCCAAGGATGTCGCGGAGAGCCGCGGCTTTCTCTTCCTGCACGGGCTCACCGACGCCATCTGGGTCAAACGGCAGGGCGCGGCGGAGGAGGATTACCGGGAGCTCGCGGAACGCATCACGGAGAAAACCGGGATGCCGATCGCGCTGGAAGGGGTCTACCGGTGGCTGGCCTTCCTCCCATCGAAGCGGAATCCCTCGGTGGCCGTCCCCAACCGGTTCGCGGGAGCGTTTTCCACCGGGGAAGTAAAAGCGCGCGGGATCGCGATGCGCCGCTCCGACACGCCGCCGGTGGTCGCGGCGCTCCAGCGGAATCTCCTGGAGCGTATGGGCGCGGCGGAAACGATCGCCGGCCTGCGGGCCCTGCTGCCGGAGCTTCTCGAGCTCGCCGAGGGCGCCATATCCTCCCTTCGGGAGGGCCGCGTCACGCCGGAGTCGCTGGCCGTCGCAAGGCGCCTTTCCAGGGCGCCCGAACAGTACGTCGCCAACACCGCGGCCGCCGCGGTCACCCGCGAGCTGTGCGGACGCGGCGTGCCGCTCCGGCCCGGATCGAAGATCCGGTACCTGCTGGCCGACGGGAAAGGACGGGCGATGGGGTTCCTGGACGGGAACGAGACGCCGGACTTCGCGCGGTACGAGGAGATGC
>JAKALO010000067.1 GCA_021824125.1 Deltaproteobacteria bacterium
CTATTTCGTCAAGCCGTTCAATCCCGACGACATCTCCATCACGATCCGGAAGATCGTGGACCACCACAAGCTGGTCCAGGAGAACCTGTACCTCCGGAAGGAGCTCAAGAAGCAATACAGGCTTCGGGACATGATCAGCAAGAACGAGAAGATGCTCGAGATCTTCGATTTGGCCCGGACCGTCGCGAACAGCAACTCCACTGTCCTCATCCAGGGGGAGAGCGGGACGGGGAAGGAGCTCCTGGCGCGGGCGATCCACGACGAGAGCCCCCGGAGGGACGCCCCGTTCATTTCCGTGTCCTGCGCCTCGCTCACGGAGAGCCTTCTCGAGAGCGAGCTTTTCGGACACGAGAAGGGGGCGTTCACCGGAGCGACCACCCTCTCCCGGGGGAAGATCGAGCTGGCGCAGGACGGGACCCTTTTCCTGGATGAAATCGGGGACATCAGTCTGAAGCTCCAGATGGACCTCCTGCGCGTCCTGGAGCAGAGGGAGTTCCGGCGGGTCGGGGGTTCCGAACTGATCGCCATCTCCTCCCGAATCCTCGCCGCCACGAACAGGGACCTGAAGCGGGCCATCGAGGAAGGCCGCTTCAGGGCCGATCTTTATTATCGCCTGAACGTAATCTCGATCCACATCCCTCCCCTTCGGGAAAGGAGGGAAGACATCCCGTTCCTGATCGAGCACTTCATCGAGAAATTCAACATAGAGATGGGGAAGGAAATCCGCGGGGCGAGCGAAGAGGCGGTGCGTCTCATGGTGGACAGGGAGTGGCCCGGAAACGCCCGGGAACTGAGGAATGTAATCGAGAGGGCGATGGTCGTGGCAAAGGGGAACATCATAACCGAGGCGGATGTCAGCATCCCTTCCATCGCCGGAGCGGCGAATCACCGGACGAAATCGCTCGAAGAGATAGAGAAGGATCACATCAAGGTGGTACTGAAAGAGAACCAGTGGAACATCGTCCGTTCCGCGCTGGCGCTGGGAATCGACCGGGTCACGCTCTACAACAAAATAAAGAAATTCGACCTGAAGAAGGAGGAGTAGGGGGGGCAAGGGGAAAAGAGTGTTGAAAATCTCAATTCCCTGTTGAATTGTTCAACACAGGGATCCTGCTGAAAACAAACGGTTAATTTCCGTCCGTCCGTAAGTGTAAAGAATACCCGCATTCTCCGGTTTTTGGGGGCCGGTGTCCCGGTCTTCCCCGCTGTCCATGATTCCCTTTCCATAACGAATGGTTGTAAGGGCCCACACAAAATAAAACGTGCTTGGCATGAGCATTGCCTTTGATTGGGGCGCGGGAAGGTTCCCCGCGAGAGGAGGTGGGAAAGATGGGATACATCATCATAGGCATAATGTACCTGGTAGTGGCCGTAGTCGAGATGGCAAGGCTGGGCCCGGGGCACGCCTGAAAGCGTCGGAGGTGAACCGGGGGGAAGGAACCGAAGGAGAAGAAGGAGAAGAAGGGGTACAGCGATGAAAGATAAAAAATGCCCTTTTCTCGAAACCAAGACGGTTACTTTCTGCAAGGCATATCCGGTGAAGATGATCCCCCTTGACCGGATGTCGTCCTCGAAAGGCGTCTGCAACACGAACGATTTCCAGGGATGTTCCCTTTACACGGAGGTAAGCCACTCCGGGAAGGGATTCGACAGCGTCCGTGGGTTCCAGCTGAAATCGGATTGCTACTATCACCCCAAGCACCTGTGGGTCTCCCTTGCGGCGGAAAACGAGGGGGAGGCCCGCGTCGGGATCGACGATTTCGCGACGAGGCTCATAGGGAAGATAGACCGGGCCTCGCTGCCCGGCGCCTCCATGCCGGTGAAGGACAACACCGTCTGCTTCCTTCTTCATTCAGGGAATCGGACCGCCCGCATAGTGGCGCCGGCCAACGGGGTCATCAAGGCCATAAATCCCAAAGTCGAGGCCGACCCGTCCGTCATCAACGAGGACCCGTACAACGAAGGCTGGATCTTCTCGATGCGGCTCAAGGGGGACGCGATCAACGGCCTGTACCACGGAAGCGTCGCAAGGAAATGGCTCGAGAGCGAGGTTGAAAGACTGCAGAAGTCGTTCGCGTCCGACCTGGGCATAACGTCGACCGACGGGGGCGAGGCGCTACCGGACATCAGCAGCCGGTTGACCGAAGCCCAATGGGTAAAGATCGTCAGCCAATATTTGGGGTAAACGCCGGGAGGTGCGCCATGGTACTCATTCTTTTCGCTCTGACGATTCTCGGATGCATCGCCGTGGAAGTGTATTTCCGGCGGAAGGAAAAACAGGAACTGGCGGAGCTGCTTCGACTCGGAGTGGCGAACGGAGGGCTTCCCCCCTGGGCCGCCAAGGAACTGCCCGCCGGCCTTTTCGTGCACAGCGGCCACACCTGGGCGAAAGTCGGACCCACCGGCGACGTGCAGGTGGGACTGGACAGGTTCGCCCAGGGAATACTGGGGAACGTCGACCGGTTCGAGCTCCCCGCGAAGGGAACGGAGATCAGGCAGGGCGAGCCGGCGTTCGCGGCGGTACAGTCCGGAAAGAGGATCGAGTTCGTATCGCCTGTCGACGGCGTAATCCGGGAGGTGAACGACCGGATCAACGTCGACCTGAACGAGGCCAAAAGGGAGCCCTACGAAAAAGGGTGGGCGTTCGAGATCAAGCCGTACGACCTTGCCGGCAACCTGAAGAAGCTTCGAATCGGCAGGGAAGCCTCCGGCTGGCTGGAGAAGGAAGTGAGGAATTTCGCGGAGTTCCTGAATCTCCACCGGGCCGTCGCCCAGGGGGTCGGGGTCACCATGCCGGACGGCGGGGTCCACACCGAGGGAATCCTGGAAACCATGAACGGGGAAGTTCTGCAGCTTGCGATCCGGAAGTTCTTACGTTGACGCGGCACATACAACAGGAGGGATAACAAATGACCATCAGCAGAAGGAAATTCCTGGAAGTCGCGGGAATAGCCGGCAGCGCCCTGCTCGTGGGCGGCAGGAAGCCGGCGGCGGCTGCGGGTTCCGCGCAGGCCGCGCAGGTCGGGCATGCGGAAAAAAGCGGCGTCGAGTTCTACGGCATGCTGGTAGACACGACCAAGTGCATCGGCTGCCGCAGTTGCGAGGAGGCATGCAACGAGAAAAACGGGCTGCCGAAGCCGGAAGTATCCTTCTCCAGCGACAGCGTGTTCGAGAAGAAGCGGGACACGACGCCCGAGGCGTTCACCGTGTTGAACAAGTACCCGAACGAAAAGGAGCCCGACAAGCCGATCTTCGTCCGGAAACAGTGCATGCACTGCAACCAGCCGGCATGCGCGACCGCGTGCCTCGTGAAGGCGCTGGAGAAGACCGTCGAAGGGCCGGTGAAGTACAACAAGGACCGGTGCATGGGGTGCCGGTACTGCATGGTGTCCTGCCCCTTCGACGCCCCGAAATACGAATACAACAGCAACCTGCCGTACCTGAAAAAGTGCGTGTTCTGCTTCGACCTGGTCGAGAAAGGGGAGAAGCCCGCATGCGTGGAAGCCTGCCCGGAAGGGGCTTCGATGTTCGGGAAGCGCCGGGAGCTGATAGAGATCGCGCGGCAGCGCATATACCAGAACCCCGACAAGTACCACCCGTACATCTACGGCGAGCACGAGGCCGGAGGCACGAGCATGCTGTTCCTTTCCAGCGTCCCGGTCGAGAAGCTCGATTTCCGCATGAACGTCGGGACGACGCCGTATCCCGAGAAGACCACCGGGTTCCTGTACGCAGTGCCCCACATCTTCATCCTGTGGCCGACGTTCCTCTACGGGTTGAGCTACCTGACCTCTCAGAAAAACGACAAGGAGAGCGAACATGGGAAGGAATAACACCGTGGCCTTTCCCCAGGCCAAGTCCCCCACGGGGGCCGATACCGTAAAGGGGTTCTTCCGCTTCGTCCTGAGCGAGCTGAAGCCGAAGGGGAAGATCCTGACGCCGTTCAACGTCATCAGCGGGATGATCATCCTGGGGGGACTCATCCTGATCGTCATCCGCTTCGCCTACGGGCTGGGGTCGATCACGAACCTCTCACAGGAATACCCCTGGGGGATCTGGATCGGGTTCGACGTCGTCACGGGCGTGGCCTTCGCCGGCGGCGCCTACACGCTGTGCTTCGTGGTCCACATCCTGAACTTCAAGAAGTACGAGCCGATCCTCAAGGCAACCGTCCTCAACGGTTTCCTGGCCTACTGCTTTTACGCGGGCGCCCTGCTCCTGGACCTCGGGAGGCCCTGGAACGTCGTCAACCCGATCATCGGGAACGCATTCGGTTACAGCTCGGTGCTCTTCCTGGTGGCGTGGCACTTCCTGCTCTACACGATCTGCCAGTTCGTCGAGGTTTTCCCCGCCGTAACGGAATGGCTGTACTGGCCGAAGGTCCGCAAATACGCGAAGCTCTGCACGACCGGGGCGGTCATCTTCGGCATCACCCTGTCGACGCTTCACCAGTCAGGCCTGGGCGCCCTGTTCATGATGGCGTCCAACAAGATCCACCCGCTGTGGTACTCGGGCAACATCCCGATCCTGTTCTTCGTGTCGAGCGTCTTCGCCGGACTGTCCATGGTGATCGCCGAGAGTTCGATCAGCCACCGGGTATTCCGGGCCCAGATCAGTCCGCACCATCACGCCTCCTTCAACGACATCGTGCTGGGGATGGCCAAAGGCGCGCTCGGCGCTCTCTTCGCCTACTTCTTCCTGAAGATGATCGACCTGATCCACGGGAGCCATTGGTCGCTGATCAACACCCCGATGGGGCACTGGTACCTCGTTGAGATCATCGGCGGGATCGTCATCCCGATCATCCTCTTCACGATCGCCATTTTGAAGAACAACGTGCGCCTCGTGCAGTTCACCGCCGTCATCACGGCGCTCGGCGTCATCATCAACCGGCTGAACGTCTCCGTGATCGCGTTCAAGTGGTATTTGCCGAACCGGTACTATCCCTCCTGGGCGGAGATCTGGGTTACCGCCGCCGTCATATGCATGGAAATCTGGGCGTTCCGCTGGATCGTGAGCCGCATGCCGATCGTGAACGAGCACCCGGCGTTCCCGGAAGAGGAGACTATCCACCATAAAGAAACGGAGGTCGTGCAATGGAAGGTTTCAGCTTCGTAGACATCTTCGCCACGAAGGGCATCGAGTACATCATCGTAATGGCCTTCCTGGCCGCGTTCATCTACTTCTCCCGGTACCTGGGCTACCGGACGGCGGAGCAGCCTGAGAGCGCTACGGAAGAGAGGCCCGTAAGCTACTTCCGTGTCCCCGACGGGTACCACTTCCACCAGGGCCACAGCTGGCTGCGGAAAGATAAAAACTCCATAGGCATCGTGGGGCTGGACGACTTCGCCCAGAAACTCGTGGGGAAGGTGGATTCCGTCGATCTTCCCCGCGTCGGATACCACGTGACCCAGGGGGAAAAGGGGTGGAGCCTGGTCTCCGGTTCCAGGTCCGTCCCGATGCTCGCCCCCGTAAGCGGGGAAGTCGTGGCCGTGAACCAGGATATTCTGCGGTCGCCCGGCATCCTGAGCGACGACCCGTACGGCAAGGGGTGGCTGTTCAAGGTGAGGTCCCCGCGGATCGAGTCGGACACGAGGCAACTCCTCTCGGGCAAGGTGGCGAGGGCCTGGATGGAGGATGCGCTCGACAAGCTCCGCCCGCAGAACCCCGAGAACCTCGGCCCCGTCCTCGCGGACGGCGGTTTCCCCATCGAGGGGATCGCCCACGCGATCGGCGGAGAGGGGTGGGAGAAACTGGCGCGGACGCACCTCCTGACCGAGGGGGAGTAAAGCGGAAGACGGGGGGACGCCCGGAAGGCCCGGCACCCGGGCCAGGGGCGTCCCCCCATGGAATTGCACTTCCTGTCCGGCGACCCATGCGTATCCTGCTTCGTACACCCAGGCGAACCCGGTGTGGTATAATGATTTCATGAACGGCCCGTTGCTGATAAGCCTGCTGCCCCAGGAACGCATGTGGGACTCCACGGCGGCGGTTTCAAGCTTCGTGACGGTCCTCGCGATCCTCCTGGTCGCGGGTATTTTCCTTTCACTGCTCCTGCGCCATACGCACCGTTGAATGACGCTTATCCCCTGGAAAAAGCTCGCGGAGTCGATCGTGTTCAGGAACCCGTGGTGGACGTACAAGCGGGACGCCTTCGAGCTGCCGTCGGGAAAGCCCGGCGAGTACCACTACGTCCATACGAACGGATCGTCCATGGTCATCCCGGTGCTCGGGGACGGGACAATGCTGATGGTGAACCAGTACCGCTACCTGATGGGAAAGGAAAGCATCGAGTTTCCCTGCGGCTCCGTGAAGGATGGGTCTAACCACGACGAGACGGCGCGGCACGAGCTGTCTGAAGAGACAGGCTATTCAGCCAAGAGGCTGTCAAAGGTGGGGGAATTCAACCCATTCAACGGCGTCACGAACGAGATGTGCCACGTCTACATGGCGAGGGACCTGGAATACGTCGGTGGAACGCCGGACGAAACGGAGGAGTTCGAGATCGTCCATATGACGCCCGCCGAAATCGACGAGCGTATCCGGACCGGTGTCATATGGGACGGGATGACGATCGCCGCCTGGGCGATCGCGCGAATAACGAATAACTTTCAATCCCCGCCGACGAGATAGCCGGAGTAGAGTTTCCTCACGCATTCCGGGCAGATGCCGTGGCTGAACTTCGCCTCGGACCGCTCGATCCTGCCGAGGGGCGTACCAACCTGCCGTTGACATTCCCAATCAAGTGTCTATACTGTCCATGACTAAATGACTAAAGGAGTCTGTTGTGAAAAGCGCGGCGATATCCCGGTTGAAGGCGTCCCTCAGCGAATACCTGGACCGCGTAAAGGCGGGGGAGGAGGTCATCGTGACGGAGCGGGGGAAACCGATCGCCAGGATAACCCCGTTATCGGCGGACAACGCCTCCCTGCCCCCGCACCTGAGGGAACTCGAAAGGGCCGGGCTCGTCAGGCTTGGATCGGGCAGGATCCCGAAGGATTTCTGGAAGGTTCGGCGTCCTGACGATCTCCAGGGAGCCGCGGCCAGGGCGCTGTCGGAGGAAAGGGAGTCCGGCCGATGATGTTCTGGGACGCTTCGGCGGTCATCCCGCTGTGCCTGAAGGAGCCCTTGTCGCCGACGGTGAAAAGGGTCGCCGAAAGGGACGGATCGATCGTCGCGTGGTGGGCGACGCCGATAGAATGCTTTTCGGCCTTCGCGCGGCTCCGGCGGGAAGGAATATTGACCACGGACGGCGAGCTGCGGGCGCGCGGGATACTTTCACGTTTGGCGGCCGATTGGACCGAGATACAGCCCGGCAACAAGCTCCGCGAGGGCGCCGGGCGCGCCCTTCTCCTTCATCCGCTTCGCGCCGCCGACTCACTGCAGCTTTCAGCAGCCCTGGTCTGGGCGAACGACCGGCCCTCGGGGCATTTCTTCGTCTGCCTTGACTCGCGACTGCGGGAAGCCGCCCTCCGGGAGGGGTTCGCCGTCCTGCCGGGGAAAATGTGACCGTATGTACGGACCGTTGCCGATCAGCCTGCTGCCTTCGGATTCGATCGTGTTCGTGCCTACTCCTGCCTGATCTTCACGTAATCGAATTCGGCCACGGATTCGAGATTCATGTTCCCGTCGTACGGCTGCCGGCTGGTCATGACGCCGGCGAAGAGGGGCGTACGCCGCTCCTCGCGTCGGCCCGCCTCGGTCCAGTTGATGCCGTCCGCGCTGAACCAGGCGATGTAAGATTTCCCCCGCTTCGTGAGCCGCAGGAAGGTCGTTGTGCCAGTGAACACCTTCTGGTCCCCGGAAAAGTTGATTATCTGTCCCTTTCCCCAGAACTGGCGCTCGATGACCCGCCAGCAGTTGGCGCTGGCGGGGTTCTCGTCGAAGCACAAGAGGATGCCGGCCCCCTGGAAGGGGGCGGTCGGGGCGAACCGGAAGCGCGTCTCGAGGGTCCAGTCGCCCGAGACCGCCTGCAGGGCGCGCGGGGCGTTGTTGTTGGGGCCCGGCGCGAAGTCGGAGCCGCCTCCCTTCGGAGAGGCGGCCATCCGCAGGCGGCCCTGCGGCGTCACGCCGACGTAGTTGTTCGGGTTCGGGTTCACGATCTTCCAGCCGGGCTTTACCGGCGGCGGGGGAGGGGGGACCGTCCCCGGGACCGGAGGTGGAGGGGCGGCGGGCGGTTTCGCCGGCGGGAAAACCGGCGGCCGCGCCCTGGTGACAGCGGGCGACTTCGTGCCCGGCGCGACTTGCGGCTCCGTCTCCCGGGCGTCCGTCGGGGACGAGGGCTGCGGTTTCCCGGTACTGTCGGCAGCAGGTTGAGGACCTGGGACCCCCCCTCCGTCCGGCGTTCCGGAAGTTTCCGGGCTTTCGGATGAGGGGGGCGCGGATGGGTGGCGGGGCGGCGCCGGGATCCTTCCCTCTTTGCACGCCTTCGTCCCCGCATCGGCCTCTTTCTGGCAATCGAGCCGGCACGGCAGGATCTGGAATGTGTTTATGCTACCGGAGGAGAAGGCGTTGTTGCACGCCTGCAGGCAACCCAGGTACCCCTCGAGCACCCCGGTCGCGCAGCCGACGTAGCCGGGCTTGTCGCAAAAAGAGTCAAGCAGGGCGTCGTTGATGTAGTGGTTGAGGCACCCCGCGACGTCGAGGGCGCAGCCGGAGTAGATGCGGCCCGGCGCGCAGTTTTTCGCCAACTGGGCGTCGGCCATCTGCTTGCACCGCTTGTAGAACATTTCGCGCTGGGCGCCGCAATCGCCTTTTTTTGAAACGACCGGCGGTTTCGTTTCCGGAACCTTGACCGCCGTCACCGGCTTTTCCGGGGGCTTCTTCTCTTCCGGCTTCCGTTCCACCCGCAAGATGTAGCGGCCCGGAGTGCGGGTCCCGTCGGCGCGCACGGCCGCGATCCGGTAATCACCTCCAGGGAGGTCCCGGTCCTCCGGCAGGCGGAAGACGAATCCGGAGTCCGTCCAGTTCACGATCGTCATGTGCCCCAGTGCGGCCCCCTCGGACTGGAGGAGTCCTTCCTCGCGGCCCAGATACCGGCCGGCGACGCGAATATCCTGTTTCGGGTCACGTACGACCGCGACCACATCCGCATTCATGAGATCGGGCTCGTTAAGAAGGTCGAGAAGCGGCGCATTGTCGCACCAGTTCGCGACGCTTTGGAAGGACAGGTCGCTCTTGTCGCGCGCGTACGGAGTCCCTACGTACCCGGGGTGGAGGCGGCGGGGAAGGCGGTCGTCCGCAGAGATCCTCAGGCCGAGGGCATCGCAGAGGGGGGTGACCGGCGCCGCATTCTCCTCCCTTTTACCGGAAACGGTGCGAATCTCCTTCTGCGCGCCTCTGTAGGATGGGTCCGTCCCGCCGTATACGCGGTCGGCGAGGTAGATGCAGGCGCCCCGCTTGACGATGTTGTCAGTCCCGCGCAGATCGTCGAGATAGCCGCTCCCTATCTTCGTGCACCAGTATTCCGCGCCGGCCCGGTTGAAAAAGCCGAAAATGCTTTCGAGGTCCTTCCCTGTGGCGGCGTCCCGGTCCTTGAGGGTTTCCAGCCGGACCGGTTCCGTGTACTCGGGGACCCCTCCGGGGGGAACGTTTCGGTCGCCCGGGGCGATCCCGCGGAAATCTCCCAGCCCGTTCGCGGCAAGCTTTATTCCGTCGGGATCCCACCACGAATCCTTGAGAATGGTGAAGGTGAGCCGGACGAGGTCGCGACGGATGTCCACCCGGTGGAGACGGCGGGCCAGCTCGTACGGAAGCGATGTCGTCACGCGGGAGATCGTGGGCAGGGTATTTATGAAAGATTCGTGGGTGGCGAGGGTGCCGCCCCCGAACGTCAAAGCCTTGTCGAATCCTCCCCACCCGAGGGCCATTGATTCGTTGGTCACCCACATGTCCGAGCAGCTGTGCCCCAGGTTTTCGAGCGTGGTGTTCTCCAGTCCACCCTTGATGCGGATGCCGGTGATCCCGTAGCCGCCGCCTTCTTTCCGGACCCCGAACTTCCGGATCACCTCGGCCCACCCTGCCATGGCGCAGTTCGTCATCTCCAGCTTCTGCAGGCTGACCTCGATCGGGTAGTCGGGGCCGCTCCATTCCGAAATTTCCATACCGGACGCTCTGACCTCGGGGGTTTTCTTTTCCGAGAATTCCTTCCCGAACCCTCCGTCGTACATGTCGAGGAGGCGGTGGTCTCCCACGCCCGGGAATTTCGGGACGGGTTCTCCATCCGGTACGGGTGGGCAGTTCTTGTCCGGGCAATGACGCCAGAACATCGGGAGGGCCATCATCCGGCCGCCCGGGAAGGAAAGGTCCATGGACTGGGAGCGGACTTCGCCAGGAAACCTGTACGGGACGACCGCCGGACTGCACATCGGATCGGGCCGACCCGTAATCGACTGCGATCCGTGCAGTAGCCCGGTTACGGCGGATACGACCAGCCCTTCCTGCAATTCCTTCTTCTTCATCCGATTGTAGCTCGAGCTGTTCCAACGCTCCCACATGTGCCCGGTGGACCAGCGGTCCTGGAGGAAGTGCTGGCCGTACCCCTCGAAGGCCAGCGCCATCAGCTCGGCCTCGTAAACGTACAGTTTATGCGCTTCGAGGTCCTCCGGATTCTTCTCCAGTTTTTTCCGCATCGCTTCGGCGCTCTCCGCGAGGGAAAGGGCCAGCTGGTGGATGTGGCGGTACATCAGCCACGTCTGGGTCCCGAAGTGATTGGAGTTCATGGCTCCCATCCATCCCTTGAAGGCGTGGCACAGGTCGAGGTCAGCGTGTCTTTCGGGAAGGGAAGGGCAGATCTGGTTCTTGTTGATCCAGTCGTAGATGCCGTAGCTGAAGTCCGGGATCCCCGAGAACATGTGTGGCGGAGGGACCAATCGGGTTTCGAACGGTTTTTCGCGGCTGGAATACGCCCTTTCGGCCAAAATCTTTTTCCTGTCCCCGCTCTTCCCCCCGACCGGAGTGTATTGATCTTTCAGACCCGGCCGGAAGAGACTTGCGTTCAGGTCGTGGACGAAATACGTTTCGCGCCGGTACGGCGGCGGGAAGACCCCGTCGATCACAGGGCTGCTTCCCTGGACAAGGTTTCGAAGGGCTATGTAGGAGTGTTCCGCGTGCTCGTTGTCGTGGAACTGGTCCCATGCGCCCTCCCTGGGTGTCGCGTCCATGTCCACGTAGATAGAAAGCCAGTCTTCCGCGTCGTTTACGCCGGTCTCCCACGCCATCGCGGCGCCCTGTAAGGACAGGCCGAGAAGTAAGGAAAGGAGAAGGAGGCGGGCCTTCATTTCCCCTCCTGCCCGTCTCCGGGACCGCAATCCGCCCCTCTGACGATGAAGACGGACTCCAGGATCCCGAGGATCCGCCGGGGGTCGCGTTCGCCCCCGATACGGTCGAGGAACCTTGCGCGGCACTGCTCGGGACAGGCGCTTTTCCCGACGCACCCGGGAAGGTCGGTTTCCGGTTTCACAAGACAGGTCAGGATCGAGTGGACGCAGTCGCCCCACTGCGCCAACGCGTCGTCCACTTTCGGGTTGTACAGGAACGTCATGTCGGCCCCGTGGGCGTCGCGGACGTGCTTGACCTCCCGGCAATCCTTCCGGCACTCCGGGTCGAACGGGACGGTAGTCGGGCGCCAGATGCTCCCGGTGATCCTCCCCGAACCTCCAGGCGGGAACCCGGGTCCGCCCGGCGGCCTGGCGGAGGGCGGGGGTGCGCCGGGGATTTCCACGTGGGCCGAGACCTCGTCGCCTTCCGCGAAACGTACGGTCACCAGGAAGTGGTCGCCCGGGAGGAAGGAGCCGGGGTTGGCGTAGAGGTCGTACTCAATGCGCCCCCGGACCCGGTCGGAGATCCCAAGGTCGGTCGGGTTGAGCCGTTCGCCTGCGCGGAAAACTCCCAGTATCCAGAAACTGCCGGGCCGGGTGTCCCAGGCCTGGATCCCAGTGGGTATGCCGAACGAATCGGACGACTGAAGGAGGATCTCCTTCACCATCCTTGGATCGCCTTCCGTGTCGAGGACGACGCGGAAGCGGGCGTCCTCCTTGCCGTCGGGTGTTGCTTGTCGGCCTGTCCCGACCATGTCTTTACCCATGCCGTAATAAAGGGCCCGGAGGCGAACGGCGGGGGCCGCCGTCGCCGTTTCCGGGAGGATCGCCGGGGCGAGAGAGATGGCGATGAAAAGAAGAAGCGGAAAGAGCGGTATGGAAGGGCGGCGGACGAACGACGCCGAGGTTAATAAGGCCCGTGCGCCCTGTTGCGTCCTTGCTTCGTTGGCAGGCATCGGCCTGGCCGTTCCCCCTTCATTGATATACCGCAAAGGAAAAGGTGGGTCGAGCCGGGAATCCCGTTTCTGCAGGCGGAATGATAA
>JAKALO010000230.1:0-839 GCA_021824125.1 Deltaproteobacteria bacterium
CCGATTTCGAATCGGCGGCCGCCTCCATCCGACAAGTCAGGGGCCGCACCGTCGTCCTCACCGGGCTGAAGGTCGGAAAGGCGACCGGCATCACTTTCCTTCAGGAAACCCTCAAGAAATATCCACAGGTACCCTTTATCTTCCTCTCCACATCACCCTCCCTTGAATCGGTAATCGGCGCGCTCAAGGAAGGGGCGTACGACTTCCTGCGCAAACCGGTCGACTCCGGCATCCTTCTGCATTCCGTCGCCCGGTCGATTCAAAAGCTCAACCTGAGCCTGGATCACGAGAAGCACGAGAAGGAAACCCACGACCGGCTGGCGCGCCTCCAGGCCGACCTGAAACAGGTCCGGAACCTTGTCGCCTACAAGGGATTCCTGGTTTCGATGGTGGGGCACGACTTCAAGTCGATCCTGACCGTCCTGGACGGATACATGCAGATCCTGAACGAGAAATGCGCGGCCTGCACGCTGGAGGAGCCGCCGCAGCTCCTTTTGCAGGCCGAACGCACCCTCACCCGGCTGCGCACGATGGCGAACACGCTTTTGGACTACGAGGCCGCCGAATCGGGACAGCTCCGTATCGAACCGAAGGAGTTCGGGCTGATCGCGGTCCTGAACGAGTGCGTGGCCTTTTACAAGCCGTACGCCGAGCAGAAAAAGGTGAATATACGCCTCGAGGACAAACTCCCGGGAATCAAGGTCAGGGGGGACGCGGCAAGGGTGTTCCAGATCCTGGACAACCTCCTGTACAACGCGATCAAGTTCACTCCATCAGGCGGCGAGATCCGGCTCGGGGCACGGGAGGATAACAACGGGTTCGCGACCGCGTGGGTCCAC
>JAKALO010000230.1:849-2807 GCA_021824125.1 Deltaproteobacteria bacterium
CCACGAGAAAATATTCACGGAAAGCCAGATCCTCTCGGGGGGGAACGGCGGCACCGCCCGGATCGGGCTGGGTTTGAACATCGCAAAAAAACTGATCGAAGTCCAGAAGGGGAGGATCTGGTTGGAGAGCGAGCCCGGCAAGGGCACGAAAGTCCTGTTTTCCCTCCCGATGTAATTTCTCACCGTAAGCCGTTTACATAACAATACAAATGTGTATTGCAAGTTAAACGTTTGAAAACGTATCTTGAAGTATGATATCATACCTCACAAGTATGAAAATATGAGGAGGAATCCCTTGAAAGCAACGGTTGCGGAGCGGGGGCAAGTTACGATCCCGAAGCCCCTGAGGGACAAGCTCGGAATCCGGGCCGGAATGAAGATGGATTTCTACGAGCAAAACGGGAGGCTGGTGGCCGTCAAGGTTTCCACCGCCGATCCCGTCGCGAAAGTCTATGGGTGCCTTGGAACCGGCCTGGATACAGATAAGGTTATCAGGGAACTGCGAGGCGACAAATGATCACCGCGGTCGATACGAGCGTCCTGGTGGATATCTTCGGAGCCGACCCCAAATTCGGAGAACGCTCCGCGGAAACCATACGTCGGTGCCTTTCGGAAGGGTCGCTAGTGGCGTGCGAGACCGTGTGGGCGGAAACCGCGACCGTATTCCGGCAGGAAAGCGCATTCCTGGAGGCCATGCGAATATTGGAAGTCGATTTTTCGCCGATGTCACGGGATGCCGCTTTACGGGCCGCCGCAGCCTGGCGCCGTTTTCGGGAACAAGGCGGGAAGCGCGACCGCATAGCGTCGGACTTCCTCATCGGCGCACACGCCCTTGTCCAGTGCGACCGGCTGCTGACACGTGACCGGGGATTCTATCGTGGCTGTTTTCAACGCCTGAAGATAATCGACCCGGCTGCATAAACGTTCCCTCTGGAAAGCGAGCCCGGCAAGGGCACGAAAGTCCTGTTTTCCCTCCCGATGTAGTAAATTACCCACAGTTGGCATAAATATACCCTAAATTGCCCTAAATGGTTCTCCTTTGGTGCATCGCCCTACCATCACGGCCTCCCTTTATGAAAAATAGTACATATTTATTCTCTTGTAATATGGCCTGAATTGGCAAATACTGATCCTATTTTTCCGTAAGTTCCGCAACAGGCACGGGGCTTGCGATATAGCGGCCAACCTCGGGAGGGTGCCATGGCCTCATCTAATATCCTGGTAGTCGACGACGACCCGGTCTTCACCCAGTTCACCCAGAATCTCCTGACCGAAAAGGGGATGAAGGTGAGCACCGCGTTCAACAAGGCGGAGGCGATCGAATTCCTCGACAAGCACGTCTACTCCTGCGCCATCTTCGACATCTTCCTGCCGGACGGGAGCGGGGTGGACCTCATCAAGCCGCTCCGCGCCAACGGGACGGGGACCCCGATCATCATGGTGTCGGGCCAGGGGGACGTGGAGGAAGTGGTCCGCGCCATGAAGGACGGCGCGAACGACTACATCAAGAAGCCGTTCCGCGGCGAGGAGCTGATCCTCAAGATCCAGATGGTACTCGAGAACACCCAGGCGAAGTGGGAGCTCGAGGAGCTGAAGACGAAGGTCCGCGCCGAGGACGAATACAAGCTGCTCTTCTCCTTAAGCGACAGGATGCGGAAGGTCCAGGCGATCGTCGACCAGGTGGCGAACACCGACATCACCATCCTCATCACGGGCGAAAGCGGCACCGGCAAGGAGCTGGTGGCCAAGGCGCTCCACAAGGCCTCCGAGCGGGCGAACGAGCCGTTCATCAAGGTCAACTGCGCGGCCCTGCCCCGGGAGCTCCTGGAAAGCGAGCTCTTCGGCTTCGAGCGCGGCGCGTTCACCGGCGCCCATAGGAGAAAATACGGCCGGTTCGAGATCGCCCAGAACGGAACCATCTTCCTCGATGAAATCAGCGAAATGCACCCGGACCTCCA
>JAKALO010000231.1 GCA_021824125.1 Deltaproteobacteria bacterium
CACGCGCAGGCCGGCGGCGTCGGCAACGGCCCGGATCAGGTCGACGGAAAATCCCGTGGCCTTACCGCGCGCGTCCAGGGCCGCGAAGGGAGGAAAGTCCACCTCGCTGCCGACCCTGATCGGCGGCTCTGCGGCGGTCGCCATGCAAACGGCGGATGTGAGAATTTCAGAAAACAGGAGGGCGACGGCCAGGGCTACGGACAACGGTCCGCGCCCGGGCCGCATGTGGCGATACCGACCGCGGAGTTTTCCACGGAAACCTTGGGTGGACGAGCACGGCATGGAAACACCCCCGGGGATAACAGTCCGGCAAGGCGGGAAATCCGGGTGGCGATGCCGCGGTAATGCGCAATAAAACCTGATCCGGCGCCTCCTGATCGTTACATTGGGATTATTATAATGTACCCCCACAAAGCATAATTAAATTGTTTGGCGGGAACTCCGTGGACGGGCTAGGAGCCCGGGAGGGCGACTGCCCCCTCCTCCACCCAACCCTCCTGGAGGACGTCGCCCTGGAGCCCCGCGACCACGTACCGGATGGGGGCCTTCCTCCGGCTCTTCCGCAACGCCTGGACCGCCAGGGAGAGCAGGCCGCGGCAGCAGGGAACCTGCATGATGACGACCGTCAGGGTGTTGATCTGCGCGTCGTCGAACAGGGCCCGGATCTTCTCCACGTAGGCATCCTGCCCCTCGTCCAGCTTCGGGCAGGCGATAGCCAGCGACTTCCCTTTCAGGAAGTCGTCGTGGAAGTTCCCGATGGCGAACGGGGCGCAGTCCGCCGCCAGGAGCACGTCCGCCCCCTTGAAGTAAGGGGCTTCCGGGGACACCAGGTGGAGCTGGATCGGCCACTGCCTGAGCTGGGAATTAACCTTCGCGGTCGCCGCTCCTTCGGGAGTCTCCGCCTTCTGGAACTCGACCGTTTTCGAACCGGGGCAACCGCAGAAATTCTTCATTTTGTCACCTCCACTGTCTTGAATTTCCCCTCGATTCCGTCCAGAAACTCCTCGTGCTTCCTCCGCGCCTCCTCGAACTTTTCGTCCACTTCCCGGAATCTCTCGAACATCTCCCCCACCTGCCGGGTCGAAAGGTTCCTGTCCATCCAGGGATAGAGGATCTCGTCCTCTTTTTTTATATGTTCCGTGAGCACCGCCGCGTATCCCCCGAGGCTGGCCGCGACCCCTTTCTTGTCCCGGCGGTCCAGGGCATCGAGGAGGTTCTTCACGTGATCCCTGCCTTTGCGGTGGTCCTCGTGCATCGCCATGAGGATGTCGAGGTTCGGGTCGAAATAGCCGAAGAGGATGTCCTCCTCTTTCGCGTGGTGGAACCTGTCGGCGTAGGAGCGGATGAAATCGACTCCGCGAAGGATCATCTGCCGATGTTCCTCCGAGGCCGCGTCGAAGGTCCGCGCGATGGCGGGGATCAGGGCGACGAACCGCATGATCCGCTTGTGTTCGTCCACCAGCCGTTTCATTGGCGGGGAGTAAGCGATCCGCCTGGGTCCGGCCGGCCCGGAACGCCGCCTTTCCGGAAGGGGGACGACCTGGCCCGGATAGAGCACCGCGGCGATCCGCCCGAGGAGTTCCCGCTCCTCGTCGCCCGACAGGTTGTGGATCTCCACGACGTCGGAGAGAAGGCACGTCCCCACGCTGCAGGGAACGCAGCCGATCCCGGCCGCGTCCAGAATCCGCCCCACGTCGGGGAACCGTCCGATCACCTCCTTGATGGGGGTACGAAGATATCGCTCCATGCGCGCTCCTTGTCCTTTCCTGTTTCTCATCTTTTCAGAAAGGCATGGCGGAGTCCTTGACGGAGGTCAATCCCGCGCCGCAACTTCCGGTCGCCGGGAAGAATCTGAATGTTTGTACCCCGACAGGGAGGGACGGAGGCGAGCGATGTCGAAGGCAAGTCGTTGCGGGGGATCGGGATAGCCATGCCGCGTTCCGCGCCCAACCTCCTGATCCATGAGACCAGCCCATACCTGAGGCAGCACGCCCATAACCCGGTGGACTGGCATCCCTGGGGGGCGGAGGCGCTGGAAAAAGCCCGCGCGGAGGACAAGCCGATTTTCCTGAGCATCGGGTACGCCGCATGCCACTGGTGTCACGTGATGGAGCGCGAGTCGTTCGAGGACGAGGACACCGCGCGGCTTCTCAATGCGGGGTTTATCCCGGTGAAAGTGGACCGCGAGGAGCGGCCCGACCTCGATGCGATCTACATGAGCGCGGTGGTCGCCTTGACGGGGCGTGGCGGGTGGCCGATGAGCGTCTTTCTTACCCCGGACGGCAAGCCCTTTTACGGGGGGACCTATTTCCCGAATGATCGCAGGTACGGTATGCCCCCCTTCCGCGACGTGCTGCGGGCGGTGACCGAGGCCTGGGAGAAGCGGAAGGGGGAAGTGCAGGAAAGCGGGGATCGGATCACGAGGGTCATCCTGGAAAACTTCCGGACCCCTGAAGCATCCGCCGGATTGCGGGCGGACTTGCCTGGGCAGGCCCTTCGCGTCATCCAGGAAACGTTCGAAGGAACCTGGGGAGGCTTCGGGAACGCCCCTAAATTTCCCCAGCCGTTGGCCCTGGAATTCCTGATGCGCGCCCATGCCCGGACGGGGGACGCCGGAATCCTGGCAGCGATCACCCGCACCCTCGACACCATGGCTCGCGGAGGCCTCTTCGACCATATCGGGGGCGGATTCCACCGGTATTGCGTGGACGAATCCTGGCGGGTACCGCATTTCGAGAAGATGCTCTACGACAACGCCCAGCTTGCGCGCACGTACCTCCACGCGTGGCGGATCACGGGTAAAG
>JAKALO010000232.1 GCA_021824125.1 Deltaproteobacteria bacterium
CGCCTTGTATCCACGCCCGTCTCCACCGCCTCGCTACGGAGCCCGGTGAGAAATGCGGGTTAGCCCGCTTCACGCGGGGACTCCGGGAAGAGCTCGCGGGCGGCCGCGACGACCATCTCCGCCGTTACCCCCAGCATGCACTCGTGGCCGCGGTCGCATTCCCGGAGCATGCATGGGGAGCAGTCGACGCCGGCGCGGACGATCCGGGCCTTGTCGGTCCAGGGACACGTGGTCCGCCAATCGGTAGGGCCGAAGACCGCCGCCAGCGGAACGCCCAGCGCGGCCGCTATGTGCATCGGCCCCGAGTCGTTCGTCACGAGAAAAGAACACCGGGAGAGCAGGGACATCATCTCCCTCACCGTCGTCCTTCCCGCGAGGTTTACGGGTTTACCCCGCATCGCCGCCTCGATTTCCTCCGATAGGGGGCGCTCCGGAGCAGACCCCATCAGCACGACGGAAGTTCCCCATTCCCCGGAGAGCGCATCCGCCACCGCGGCGAAGCGTTCCGGGTACCATCGCTTCGCGGACCCGTAAGTCGCGCCCGGATTGATCCCCAGGATCCTTTTTCCCTTCGGGATGCCGAGGGAGGAAAGCCTCTCTTCCATCGCGTCCGTCTCTTCGCGCGTCACGCGCAGCCGCATCCGCGGCGAAGCCGGCAGAGGGATCCCCATACCGGCCACGAGGCGCAGGTAATATTCGGCGTGGTGCAGACGCCGGGTCTCCTCCGTGACGGGGATCGCCCGCGTGAGAAGAAAGCGCCTCCCGTCCGTCGCATATCCCGTTCTTTCCGGCACCCCCGCGAGGAAAGCCAGAAGCGCCGCGTCGAAGGCGTTCTGGAAGAGAAGGGCGGAGTCGAACCGCCCCCGACGCAACTCCCCCGCCATCCGAAGCATCCCCGCAGCCCCGGCGTGCACTCCCGCCTTGTCGTAGACGAGAACCTCGTCAACGTCCGGGTGCCCCCTGAAGAGCTCCGCAACTAGCGGCCATGCGGCCAGGGATATCCGCGCTCGGGGGAACGCCGCCCGCACCGCGCCCAGCGCCGGCGTGGTGAGCACCGCGTCCCCCAGCCAGTTGACGGCGCGCACCAGCAGCGCCGCGGGAGGGTCCTTTCTCTTCGCGCGCATGGAAGGTATAGACTATCACTTCCCGAAGAACCGGAGGACCTGCCGGATCACCTCGTCCTGGTCCTCGCGGGAGAGAAACGCCGACATCGGCAACGAGAGGATCTCCCGGGAAACCGCGGAGGACACGGGGAAATCGTCCTCTCCGTATCCAAGGTGGGCGAAGGCTTCCTGCCGGTGCAGGGGAACCGGGTAGTGGATGGCCGTGGGAACGCCGTTCTCGGAGAGGTGCGCCGCCAGCTCGTCCCTCCTGTCCGTCCGGATCGAGTATTGGGCGTATACGTGCGTGTTTCCAGGTGCGATCGCCGGAACCGTGACGACGTCCCCGAGGGACACGGAATAGCGAGCCCCCGCCGCGGCGCGGCGCTCCGCTTCGGCGGGGAAATGAGGGAACTTCGCCAGCAGCACCGCGGCCTGGAGATCGTCGAGCCGGCCGTTGATGCCGATCGCCCGGTGGCGGTACCGCTCCCACTGGCCGTGGTTGCGCAAGCCCGAGATCCGGTTGGCGATACCGTCATCCGAGGTGAACACCATCCCTCCATCACCAAAGCAGCCGAGCGGCTTGGAAGGGAAGAAGGAGGTCGTCCCGACTTGCGGAAAGCCGCATGACATCTTTCCATTGCGCGCCGCCCCGAAGGACTGGCAACCGTCCTCGATGACGAAAATGCCGTACTCCGAGGAGATCTTGAGGATCGACTCCAGATCCGCGCACTGCCCGTAGAGGCTGACCGCGATGATGCCGCGCGTCTTTTTCGTCAGCGCTTCCTCTACCTTAAGCGGGTCGATGTTGTACGTACCGGGTTCGATGTCGACGAATACCGGCTTTGCCCCGGCAAGCGCGATCACTTCCGCGGTCGCAATGAAGGTGAAGGGGGTTGTGATGATCTCGTCTCCGGAGCCCACCCCGTAGGCCATCAGGGCAAGCAGAAGCGCGTCGGTCCCGGAGGAACAACCAAAAGCGTGCTTCGCCCCGACGTAGGCGGCAAGCCTGCGTTCCAGATCGGCCCCCTTCGGGCCCAGGATGAACTGGGAGCTTTGCAGGACGGAGTCGATCTGTTCGCGGATCTCGGCCTCGTATGCCCGGAACTGAGCCTTCAGGTCTACGAACGGGATTCCCATTCCCTGATCACCTTTCCCGTGAACTTTCCCAGCCCCGTTTCCAGGAGAAAGGAATAGAAGAGACGCTTCGCCAGGTAGCGCATCCTCCGCCCGTTATAGAGGTATTTCCTCGCGGCTTCAAGAGTGTAGATTCTCCGGGACAGATCACGGGCCTCGCCGACGCGCCCCAGTGCGACCAGGGTTCGAAGACGGCGCGTCTCGTCGACAAGCTTTGCGGTTTCGTGCCTCTGCGCCAGGTCGGGGGGAACCGCGCCTGCCGCGGCGGGGGAGGAAAGGAATTCGTCGATCACGCGAAAATGGTCCGCCGGCGCGGTTCGCGCCGCTTCGATGGAGAATGTACCCTGGTGCACTCCCCTGCGGTACCGCATCAGCGGCCGGTCGATCAGCCCGATGGGCGCGTGTTCGAGGATCCGGAACCACATCCCCGCGTCTGACGCCGTGCCGTACCGTTCCGGCCGGAACGGCCCGGCCTTTGCGAGGACCGACGCCCGGGCCATGAAGGTCGGGCAGATGATGAAGTTTCCGGCTCCTTTT
>JAKALO010000068.1 GCA_021824125.1 Deltaproteobacteria bacterium
GGAGGTGTCGGTGGTCAGCGCGATCGCCGGCAGCGGGGGGCGCTCGATCAGGAAGCGGTTCATGAACTCCGCCGCGATGTGCTGGCAATCGGCGGCGCTTCCCCCGTTCCCGAACAGAAGGAGTTTGCGGCCCGACTTGAACGCGTGGGCGATGGCCTTGGCGGCTTCAAGGATGTCGCCGGTCATCGTTCCCATCATCTGGAGGCGCAGGTCCGCCCCTTCCTGCAATATTTTCGCGATGGTTTCCTGCAAGAGAATCCCCCCGGAGATCGGAAAGAACAGGGGAACATGATCGCTTTTCCTTCGTGCCGATGTCAAGGCGGACGGAGGAAGACCCCGCCGTCTTTCCTTTCGGGGGAAACCGTTGTAGCATGGTTCGCATCGAAGCGAGAGGAATGCGGGTGAGCGACGCGTGGAGGCGGAGATCGAAAGGATCCTTTCCGAGTCAAGGACTGTGGCCGTCGTCGGCATATCGGACAAGCCGGATCGCCCGAGCCACATCGTGGCCCGCTACCTGAAGGAAAGAGGCTACCGGATCATCCCCGTGAACCCCCTTCTGTCCGAGGTGCTCGGCGAGAAGGTTTACAAATCGCTCTCCGAAATTCCCGGGAAGGTGGACCTCGTCGACGTGTTCCGGAAATCCGTGAACGTCCTCCCGGTGGCGGAGGAGGCCATCCGCGTCGGGGCGAGGTTTTTCTGGATGCAGGAGGGCGTGACGAGCGAGGCGGCCCGCGAGCTGCTCGCACGCGCGGGAATACCGGTCGTGATGGACCGATGCATGATGAAGGAACTCGCGAAACGCGGAGGGTAGAGAATGGCCGGAAACATCCTGGAATTGAACGCCGGTAATTTCAAGACGACCGTGGAAAGCGGCACGACCCCGGTTCTCGTCGATTTCTGGGCGCCCTGGTGCGGCCCCTGCAGGGTCATCGCCCCCATCCTCGAGGAAGTCGCGAAGGAGATGGAGGGCAAGGTCCGCATAGCGAAGGTCAACGTGGACGACAGTCCCGAAATCGCGTCGCAGTACGGGGTCCGGGGGATTCCGACCCTTATCCTTTTCAAGGAAGGCCAGATCAAGGGACAGGTGGTGGGCGTCAACCCGAAGGGCAACATCGTCTCGCTGATACAGAAGAACCTGTAAGGCAACGTTTGAAATATTACGTCGCCGTATTTATGAATCGGTGTCCTTAGTGTCCCGCCGGCAATTTACCCGGGCAACGGTTTTCCTTGCCGCCGCCCTTGTGGCGGCGTGCAGCCCCCGGAGTTTTTCCGTGGGGACCGTCCCGTTCCCGGCCCCGAAGCCCGTCTTCGTGGACGATGCCGGGCAGGCGATCTCCGGGCTGCCCGAATCGCCGGAACCCTTGCGGCTGGTCCTTCTCGATTTCACATGGTGTCCGCCGTGCGCCGAGGTCTGGCGGGCGATCCGGGAAGCATCCCGCGAAATCCCCGAAGCGTCGGTCCATGTCTACCGGGTACTTTTCGACCGCGAGCGGCTGCTTGGCCGGAAGGAGACGGTGGAGACCGCCCCGCTGCGCCCCACTCCCCCGCCCGACGCGGGAACCTTCACGGTCACGACGGTCGTCGCGCTTACCGATCCCTTCCGGAAGGAGTACGGGCCGGAACTGGCCCCCGTCCTTATACTGACGGACCGGGGCGGCAAGGTGCTCAGGCGGTGGACCGGCTACTCCCATTCGCTCTCCGCGGACATCGTCTCCGAGGTCAGGCGACTATCGAGCGTTCCCCGCTCCCCTGGAACGTAAAGCGGCTCCTCGCCAGGTTCGACATGATCCCGAGCGCCACCATGTTCGTCAGCATCGAAGACCCTCCGTAACTCACGAACGGCAGCGGGATTCCCACCACCGGAAACAGGCCGCAGACCATCGACAGGTTGATGGCGATGTGGGCAAGGAAGTAGACGGTCAGCCCCCCGCAGGCGAACGAGGCGAACCGGTCCTGGGACCGGGAAGTGAGGTGGAACCCCCGGTAGACAAGGAACAGGAAGAGGGCGAGCAGGACCAGGGCCCCGACGAATCCCCATTCCTCGGCGAACACGGCGAAGGCGAAATCGGTGTGCTGCTCGGGCAGGAAGCGCAGCGACCCCTGGGTGCCGTGGAGGTACCCCTTGCCGAAGAACCCGCCGGACCCCACCGCGATCTTCGACTGGATGACGTGGTATCCCGCCCCAAGGGGATCCCGTTCCGGGTCCAGAAAGGTAAGGACCCTCTGCTTCTGGTAGTCCTTCATCACGAACCACAGGCACGGGAGCGCCAACGCCCCCCCCCCTCCCATAAGGAGGAGCGCACTCCCTTTCACGCAAACGATGACGATCATCCCCACGAGGATGATCACGAACACCCCGGCAGTCCCCAGGTCCGGCTGCAGGGCGACGAGCAGGAACGGGAGGATCACGAGCCCTATGGCCGGCATGGTGCCGCCGAACCCGATCCCGGAGGGCTCGTATCGGTCGGCGAAGTACTTCGACAGCGCCAGGACCAGGGCGACCTTGGCGAACTCCGAGGGCTGGAAGTTGAAAGAGCCCAGCGAGATCCACCTCTGGGACCCGCCCCTGACCTTGCCGACCACGAGCACGACGACCAGGACCGCAAGCACGCCGCCGAAGACGGGCCAGGCGATCTCCTCCATGAACCCCTCCCCCGCAAGGTAACATGCGAGGAAGGCGAGGACCCCCAGCAGTATCCAGATGACCTGCTTGACGAAGAGCGGCATCCCGGACGTTCCGACAACCCGGGTCCCGCTGTAGATGTTCAACAGGCCGATCCCGCACAGCGCGAGCGCAGCAAGGAGGATCCGCCAGTCCAGACGCGCGAACTTGCCGTGCCGGGTCATTTTTTCTCCTGCGCCTGCGCGAGCTGTTTCGCGCGGAAATATTCCTGCATCACCGCCTTGACGATGGGCGCCGACGCGGACCCGCCGTGCCCCCCGTGTTCGAGCATCGCAACGACGCAGATCTCGGGGTCGGCGACCGGCGCGAAACCCACGAACCATGCGTGGTCGCGAAGCTCGTATGGGAGGTCCTCGGACTTGATCATCTTACCCTTGACGGCCGCAACCTGGGCGGTCCCGGTTTTCCCCCCGACCTCGATGCCGGGAAGCTTCGCCCCGCCCCCTGTCCCGTAGTCGTTTACGACGCCGGCGAGGGCGCGGCGGATGAAAGCCACGTTCTCCGGCTTCCACGGCAGCTTCCGGAGAGACTGAACCGGGGTCTGCGTCGCCGAGCCGTCCATCCTCACGATACCGCGGACGATCCGCGGCCGCATCACCTCGCCCCCGGTCGCCAGCGTGGCGTATCCGGCGAGCATCTCCAGGGGAGTGACGTGCACGGCCCCCTGCCCGATCCCCAGGATCGCGCGCTCCGAATCGTACCATCGCTCCTTCGACGCCTTCCTTTTCCACTCCGTGTCGGGGACCAGGCCGCTCCGCTCCCCCGGCAGGTCGATCCCGGTGATCGTTCCGAGCCCGGCGCCCTTCTCAAGCTTCGCGATCACGTCGGGCCCGAGCCGAAGGCCCATGGTATAGAAATAGACGTCGCAGGACTGCACGATCCCCTTGTACATGTCCACCGTTCCGTGCCCCTTCTCCCTCCAGCAGCGGAACCTGCGGTTCCCGATCTGGAGGTACCCCGGGCAGCCGACGGTCGCCTTCGGGTCCTGCATCCCCTCCTCCAGGGCCGCCATGGCCACCAGCGGCTTGACCGTGGAACCGGGCGCATAGGTCCCTTGCAGCCCCTTGTTCTGCATCGGCTTCCGGACGTCCTGCGCGAGGGCCATCCACTCGCTCTTCCGGATCCCCCTCGAGAACACGTTCGGGTCGAAACCGGGCGAGGACACGAAGGCAAGGATGTCCCCGGTCTTGGGCACCATCGCGATCACCGCTCCGGCACGGTTCCCGATCGCCTCCTCGGCCGTCTTCTGGATGTCCGCGTCCAGGGTGGTATTGACGGTCCCGCCGGTGCGGGGGAGGACCTCTTCAACGAGACGCTTGTCCCTCCCCGCGGCGTCCACCTCCACGTGCCGTCCCCCGTTGACCCCCCGGAGGACCGCGTCCATGCTCCGCTCCAGCCCGTACTTCCCGACCACGTCCCCCATCTCGAGCGATTCGTCGTCCGACGCGTCCAGCTCGTCCTGGCTCGCTTCCCCCACGTACCCGAGCACATGGGAAAAACCGGGACCGTACGGATAGCTCCGCTTCGCCTCCACCAGGATCGAAAACCCCGTAAGCGTCTCCCGGTTGAACTCGATGACCGACACCTGCTCGAACCGCAGGTCCCTGGCCACCGTGATGCTGCTGTATGGGTTGGTCTTCCTCGCCTCGCGTATCTTCTCCTGGACCTCGTCCGGATCGAATTCCGCGATCTCCCCGAGCAGGCGGATCTCCCCGTCGAGGTCCCGGACGTCGATCGGAGAGCAGATGAGGTCGTAGGAGGCCTGCGTTTCGGCGATCGGACGCCCTTTCCGGTCCAGGATCTGACCGCGCGGCGCGCGGATCGTCCGGATGCGGAGCCGGTTGTTCTCCGAGAGGGCCTGGAAATGGTCGTGCCGGATCACCTGGAGCCAGTAGAGGCGGCCCAGGAGCATGACGAACAGGGCGAGCGCCCCCCACCGGACCACGCGCACGCGGGCGTCTATGAGAGGATCCTGCTCCCGTTTGCGGATCCGCTGGTTCAATCCCGGACCGGGCGCCACCGCCCGGAAAGATCGATGTAGAGGGGGATGGCGATCAGGCTGGTCCAGGCGATACGCACCGCCTCCTGCAGTCCCCAGAGGAAGGAGAAGGAAGGGCTTCCGGATAGTCTCATCAGGATGACAAGGGAAACCGACTCCGCGAGCAGAAGACCCGCGACGACCGAAAGGATGAAGGATTCCGTTCGCAGGAAGAGCCGCATCCCGATCTCGCGGGAGAAGAAATACAGCGCCATGGACGCAAGGAAGACCGTCCACTGCGGGGCGGAGACGGTCACCTCCCGGAAAACCGCGGGCGGGATCGCCGCCAGGAACCCGATGGGACCCGGGAGGAAAATCCCCGCGTAGACGATGGCTAGGAACGGCAGGTCCGGCAGGAGGAACCGCGGGACGAAGCCGGAAAGCCACCAGGAGCATGCCGCCGCGCCCGCGTAGGACGCCGTCACGAGGACCAGGAAATGCCTCACCACTTTCCCGCCCGGAACGGGATGGACGGCCGGGACAGGACGACGAGAACCTCCTCCACGGCCTGCAGGTTCACGGCGCACTGCACCTTGACCTTCAGGAACAGCCCCTCCTTGGGCCGGTCCACGCTTACGACGGTACCCAGCAGGACCCCCTTGGGCATGCTGCCGTCGAACCCGGAGAACAGGATCCGGTCGCCGACCACGACGTCATGCGTGGGTGATACGTACTTGAGCCGGCAAAGGTTGCCCCCGATCCCCTCCGCGATCGCACGGACCCGGCTGCGCTCCACGATCACGTCCGAGGCCGCGCGCCCGTCGGTCACCAGGAGGACTTCGGAAAGGCCGTCATAGACCTTGTGTACGCGCCCGATTCCTCCGGAGGGCGACACCACGGCCATCCCGGCCTCGACGCCGGCCTCGACGCCGGCGTCGATGAATATCGACTGGAACCACGGGGAGATGTCGTGGCCAACGACGCGCGCGCCGATCGATCTCTTCTCCAGCCCCCCGGAAAACCGCAGCAGGTCCTTGAGGCGGCGGTTCTCGAGAAGGACGTCCCGGCTTTCCTGGAGCTTTCCCCGGAGGACGTCCACCTCGTCCCGGAGCCGCTCGTTCTCGCGGGACACCCCGACCAGCGCGATGTAATGCGACCAGATCCCGGACCCTCCCTTCCGGACGAGATCCACGCCGAGCCAGACGGGCCTGAAAAGGAAGTGGCCGGCGGTGTGAAGGGCGTCCCCCTCGGGAAGCCCCCGGGGCGGGCGAACGAAAAACTGGATCGCGGCAGACAGGAGGGCCACCGCCGCGAGGAGCCGCCACCATTTGCGGAAAAAGGATCCCATGGGCCGACCTTCCCCTTGAAGCCGCCGGGAGCCCGGCCGTACCTAACGCAGAGCCACTTGACGCAGGAGGTCGAGCTCGTCCAGCGCTTTTCCCGATCCCAGAACGACGCAGGAGAGCGGGTCCTCGGCGATGGTGACCGGGAGCCCGGTCTCCTCCCGGAGCAATATGTCAAGGTTCCTCAGAAGCGCCCCGCCGCCCGCCAGGACGATCCCCCGCTCGTAGATGTCGCCCGCGAGCTCGGGAGGCGTTTCCTCGAAGACCCCTTTCACCGCGTCCACGATGATCCGGACCGGCTCCGAGAGCGCCTCGCGCACTTCGTCCGCGTGAAGGGTCAGCGCCTTGGGGACCCCGGACACCATGTCGAGCCCCTTGATCTCGGTGGACTCGGAGAAGCCCGGGAAGGCGTTCCCGATGGCCACCTTGATGTGTTCCGCGGTCGGCTCGCCTATCAGCAGGTTGTACTTGCGCTTCACGTACTGGAGGATGGCCTCGTCCATCTTGTCGCCCGCTACGCGGACCGACATGCTCTTCACGATCCCGCCGAGGGAGATCACGGCCACCTCGGTGGTCCCCCCGCCGATGTCCACGATCATGCTCCCGGATGGCTCGGTGATGGGAAGGCCCGCCCCGATGGCCGCCGCAAGCGGCTCCTCGATGAGATATACCTCCCGGGCGCCCGCGCTCTGGGCGGATTCGCGGACCGCGCGGCGCTCCACCTCGGTGCATCCGTAAGGTACGCAGATGATGATCCGGGGGCGGACGAGGGTGCGGTGCTTGTGCGCCTTGCGGATGAAGTACCGCAGCATCGCCTCGGTCACCTCGAAATCGGCGATGACTCCGTCCTTGATCGGCCGGATCGCGACGATGTTGCCCGGCGTCCGACCGATCATCTTCTTGGCCTCGATCCCCACCGCGAGGACCTTCTTGGCGCCTCGGCTGTCGCGGTAGACCGCCACTGCCGACGGCTCCGAACAGATGATGCCCTCGCCCTTCACGTATACGAGCGTCGTCGCCGTGCCGAGGTCGATCGCGAGGTCGTTGGAAAACAGTCCGAGCAGCCTGTCGAAAATCATCCGTTTCCTCCGGATGTCATTAGAATGTCACGGGATGCGGGTCATCGCCACATAGTAGCAAGCCGACCCCGCCATTGCAAACGATTGGCCGACGCATTATCATACCGTGTTTGCCGATACCACCATTACCGATCGGGAGAACCCATACGCCATGCTCGACGTGCTTCGGCGGAACGCCGGCTCCTGGGCCATAAAGATAATCCTCGGATTCATCGCTATAACCTTCATCTGGTGGGGGGTCGGGACCTACTCCGAGCGCGGCAGGGACGTGGCGGCCACGGTCGGGGACCGTATCATCTCCGTGGGCGAGCTGTCCGAGGCCGTGGCCGGGCTCGAAAAAACCTACCGGGACGTATACGGAAGCACATACACGCCGGAGATGGCCAAGGCGCTCAACTTCAGGAAGCAGGCGCTGGACACCCTGATCCAGCGGACGATACTGCTCTCCGAGGCGAAGAAGCTGGGCCTCGCGGCAAGCGACACGGAGGTGCAGAGGGAGATCGCCGCCAGCCCCGCCTTCCAGGTGAACGGACAGTTCGACGAGGAGCGGTATCGAGGCATCCTTGCCTACAATCGCATTCCCGCGGCGGATTTCGAGGCCTCGAAGCGCCAGGAGATCACCTTGAAGAAGATGGAGGGTCTTCTCTCGGCCGGCGCGAGGGTGCCCGAGAGCGAGGCGCGCGAACTCTTCGACATGACCTCCCGCAGGGTGCGGCTACTCGTGGTGGCCGCGGACCCGGAAAAGGCCGGGACGTTCGCCGCGCCGACGGAGGGGGAAATCTCCGCGCGCTACGAGCAGACGAAGGAGAGCTTCCGGATGCCCGCCCGTGTGAAGCTCCTCCTGGCGCGCTTCGAGCCGGGATTATTCGCGCGGGACGTCTCGCCCACCGAAAAGGAGATCAACGAGTTCCACGAGAGGAACGCCGACAGGTTCCGGACCGAGGAGCAGCGCCTCGTCTCGCAGATCTTCCTGCCGTACTCCGGAAAGGACAAGGACGCCGTCATGAAGAAGGCGGCGGAGATCTCGGTGGAGGCCGGCAAGGGGAAAGCCGAGTTCGAGAAGCTCGCGAAGAAGGTCTCCCGGGGCAGGGCCGGCGAGACCTGGATGCGCCGCAGCGAGGCGAGGCCGGAAGTTGTCGACGCCCTCTTTTCCGCGCCGGTGGACTCGCTTGCGGGTCCGATCGACGTCGAGGGTGGATTCCTCCTCCTGCGGGTCAACCGGATCAGGTTCCCCGAGAACCTTCCCCTTTCCCAGGTCAAGGAACGCATCATCGCGCTTCTCAGGATCGAGAGAGGGAAGGACATCGCGGTGATCAAGGCCTACGAGGCGCACGCAAGGGCCTCGGCCTCGAAAGACGTGAAAACCGCCTGCGCGCCCTACGGGGTCAAGCCGATCGAGACCGGCTGGACGGGTGAAGTGAATGGGGAGCCCGTCCCTTCCGGGCTGGCGAATGAGGCGCTGCTGCTTCCCGTAGGTGAGATCGGACCGGTCCAGACGATCGGAGACGTCCACTACCTGTTCCAGGTCGTGGCGAAGGAGGAATCCCGCATCCCGGCATTGAGCCAGGTCCGCGATAAAATCGTCGGCGCCCTGGTGAAGGAGAAGAAACGTACGGCGGCCCGGGCGGTGCTTTCCAGGGTCCTCGCGGGGACGGAGACCGCGGCGGGCCTCGAAAAGAACGCCCGGACGGCCGGCCTGTCCGTGAAAACCACCGGCTTTTTCCTTCCGCTTTCCGACTCCGTACCGGAGGGCATTCCCGCGTCCGGCGACATAAGGAAGGGCATCCTCACGCTTTCCGGAAAAGCCCCGGTGTATCCGAAGGTGATCGAAGCCCCCGGGAAGTTCCTCGCGCTGGCCCTGGTCGGCGAGCAGCGGGCCGACGACAGGGAGTGGGCGGCGGGGAAGGCGGCCTTCCTCCAGGGGATGGCCGAGCAGAAAAGATCCCGGGTCATAGAGGCCTTCCTCTCGGAGCGCCGCGCCAAGGTCAAGGTGGAGATCAACCCCGAAGTCCTTAAATAAACGGGAGGTGGCTCCTGCGGCCTCTCCTTCGCGCGTTCGTCGTCGTCCTTGCTATAGGGCTTCCGTTTCCCGAGGCGATCCGCGCGCAGGAATACGGGACGGTCGTGGAGGTCGTGGACGGGGACACGCTCCGCGTCCGGTCCGGCCGGGAGGTCCGCACCGTCCGCCTGATCGGCATCGACGCCCCCGAGCGTTCCCACCCATCGAAACCCGAAGAGTATCTCGCCGACGAGGCCGCCGGCCGCCTTGAATCCTTGTGCGACGGGAAAACCGTCCGCATGGAGGACGACCGCGAGGACACCGACCGCCACGGTCGGCTGCTCAGGTACGTCTTTCTCTCCTCCCCCGACGGCAGGCTCGTAAACCTGGAGATGGTCCGTCAAGGGTATGCCCGCGCCTACCGGCGCTTCCCGTTCTCCCGCCAGGCCGAATTCCAGGAGGCGGAGGAAGAGGCGCGGCGGAAAGGGAACGGGGTCTGGCGAGAGGGCGGGATGGCGGAGCGTCGGTGGATGGCGGAACGACGCGCCTCCGGCGTGGATGCCACGCCCCGGCCTGCCGGAAGATCCGTTCCTGCCGGGATCGTGCCGTGGGAAGAAGCCCACGGGCATGTCGGACGGGAGGTGGTCGTGGAAGGTACGCTGGTCCGTACCCGCCGCGCCAAGGGTATTCTCTACCTCAATTTCCACCCGGACTGGAACAAGTACCTCACCGTGGTGATACGCGGGAAGGATCTGCAACGGTTCCCGAAGGACGCGGAACGGTTCTACAAGGGCAAAACCGTCCGGGTGCGGGGGAAAATCGCCATGTACAAGGGAAGGCCGGAGATGGTCATCCGGAACACCGAGGCGATCACGATCGTGCGATAGAAGATAAAATCCGGTTTCCCGCGATCGTCCCTACCTGAACAGGCCCGGAACCCTGTCCCGGTCGATGTAGAGGCGCCCGTATCTCCAGAAGGCCGCCGTCACCCGGTCCCCCTCGTCCACCTCGAACAGGCGAACCGCGAAGTCCGAGGAGCCCACCGCGAGCTTGATGCCGGCCGATCCGAACGCCAGGGAACGTACCGGGCTCCCGACCGATGCCGTCCATAGAAGCTCCCCGTTTTCCGCAAGGAAAACACGTACCGCGTACCCCGCTCCCCCGCTCCCGACCAGCCTTCCCACCGGGTCGAACCCGAGGGCGCGAACCTCCCCGTCCGCCTTGACGCTCCACGACTCCGAGCCGTCCGCCTCCTTAAGCAGCAGGATCCTGTCCCCGCCGCCCGCGACGGCGACGAGTCCTCCGGCCGTGCCTCCGACCGAAACGGAAAGCACCGTCCAGCCGAGCTCCTTCCGCCAGACCTGCCGCCCCGTCGCCATGTCCCAGAGGACAATGAAGTTCCCCTCCCCGCCGGCCGCAATGGTTCTCCCACCCGGCGTGAACGCCACGGACCGGACGGAAGACCCCAGGTCGACGCGCAGGATCTCTTTCCCCGACTGGGCGTTCCAGATCCGAAGACCGCCTCCGTCGTCCCCGGAGGCGATATACCTCCCGTCGGGACTGTATGCCACCGAGAAGATCATCCCCGCCGCCGCGGCGCGCCAGATCTCCTTGCCGGTGTCGGCGTCCCGGACCCGTAAAAATGAGTCCGTACCCCCGGTGGCCAGCGCGGATCCGTCCGGGCTGTAGGCGATGGAGAGCGCCATCTCCACGTCCTCCAGGTGAAAGACCCGGTGCCCCGTCGCGGCGTCCCATGCGATGAGGGCGCCTTCGCTCCCCGCCGAGAGGATCTGCGAGCCGTCGGGCCGGAAAGCGACGGCGGTCACCCAGGAGTCGTGGGAACCTTGCCATATAAGCCGGGGCGCGGAGGGGAGGATGCTCACCACGGTTTCCACGCCCGCCTCCACCCTCTTCAGGGAGAGAAGGGAGACCTCCCCCTTCTCGTTGACGCGGAAGATCGCCGGAAATGTCCCGGGAAACCGTTGCCCAAAGGCGTTCTTTTCGCTTTCACGGACCCGGTGGCGGATCGATACGCCCGCGGGCCAGCCGAACCCCAGGAGAAGGGGGTATTCTCCCCTCTCGGCGTCGTAGGGCCCCAGGCGCACCGGCAGGCTCTCCCGGATCTCCTGCGCGAGGAGCGCGCGCCGCTCGCGCTCCAGCCAATCCCTTCTCTCCCCCCGCATCGCGGCCTTCAACTCGGAAACGGCCATCCGGGCGCGCATCTCCCGGATCCGGAACGCCTGCTCCGACTCCTTCGGGCCCCTTGGTGCGCGGGAAAGAAAAGGGTATCGGACCTCGAATTCTCCTTCCCAGTGCTCGTCCACCCACGCGTCGACCCGTCCGGCCTGTTCCGCGAGAAACCGTAGACGGTCTCTCGCTTCCTCGACTGTTGACGCCGGAGGCAGCCCTTCCGCTCCGCCGTGGACGGGAAAAAGCAGCACCGCCGCAACGATGAAAATCGACACCAGCGTCTTTCCCGGCATCATCCCTCCCTTGCCGTCCTCATTTTCGCGAACGTCGGGGTCGCAGGCAATGGATAAAAAAACCCCCCGGGGCGTAAAGCACCGGGGGGCCGGTTCGGAAACGTGACAGCGGGTACGACCCAGCCGCCGCGATTGTTTCCTTACCCTTCCGCCACGTCGACAGGGATCCTCATCTTGTAGAAGGACCGCCACACGAAGACGACGGAGATGAGGAAGAAGACGGCCGCGAGGCCCGTGGTGATCGTCTTGTCCGTGATCGTGATGGCAAGCTCGACGGCCAGCAGGCCGAACAGGGTGGTGAACTTGATGACCGGGTTCATTGCGACCGAGGAGGTGTCCTTGAAAGGATCGCCTACCGTGTCGCCCACGACGCAGGCATCGTGCAGCGCCGTGCCCTTCATGTTGAGCTCGGTCTCGACGAGCTTCTTCGCGTTGTCCCAGGCGCCGCCGGCGTCAGCCATGAAGATCGCCTGGTAGAGCCCGAAGATAGCGATGGAGATGAGATACCCGATGAAGTAGTAGTGGTTGACGCAGGCGAACGCCAGCGTCCCGAAGAAGACCGCGCAGAAGATGTTGAACATC
>JAKALO010000233.1 GCA_021824125.1 Deltaproteobacteria bacterium
CAATGTCCTTCGGAAGGAAAGAGAGCGGCAAGACAAGAAAGGCGAATAATCTTGAAGGATTACAGACTATTCTTCAAGGGCGGCCCGTCGGGATGTGCGCGTTTATATTAGACACGGCATAAGCCCGCCCGACAGCTCCTGCGGGAACGACATCTTTGCTATAGGCCCCGATCGCGGTAAAATTATTAATGTTTCCCACAAGGAAGTGCAAGCGATGCGATCCGGGTGCGTCTACGCAGACGATCGGACGAATCTTCCTATCGGGGCAGGATGTGGAAACCAGCCTGAAATCTTCCGGAGAGGGACCGCCGGGCGGTTCCCATCGCCGAACGCTGGTCCTGTCCGTCTTGGGCGGGGCAGCCGGGGGATACTTTCTCCTCCACCCCTACGCGATGATCGTGTACAGGTACTACGAGACTCCGTCGCCCCAAAGATCGATCGCCGCCGGGTGGATGACAATGGAAACCCTCTCCGGCATCTGTCATCCCGACATGCTGCCGATGGGAATCCCGTTTGCTCTCCTCGGCGGAGTCGCGGGAGCGTTCTTCGGGCTCTGGCTTATCGGGAAAAACAGGAAGGTCGAAGCGGAAAAGAAGCTTGCCCTCGTGGAGGCGGTCCGCCAGCTTATGGTCACGCTCGCTCACCACCTCCTGAACTCCGCGACGGGAATCGGCGGCCTCGCCGACCTGTTTCTCCGGAAAGAGCAGGACGAAAGGAAGAAGAACCAACTGGAGATAATGAAGAAGGAGGCCGTCCGGATCGAGGCCGTCGTCAAGTCTCTGCAGTCGTTAAAGACCGTGACGTCCGAGCGCTACATCGGGAACAGCGAAACCTTGATGATCGACATCCGGAAAGAGCTGCAGGAGAGGATTGAGGCGTTGACCAAGGATAAGATATAGTCTCCCCGGAAAAGGAGAATCCGTACGCAGCGTAATCAAGGTCGTTCAGGCGCGCGAATACGGCTCCCTCCGCCACGGCCGACAGCGTCCAGTCGATTCGCGAATCACCGGACGGGGTTCGAGCGAAGGCCGCATAACCTCCGAGGTAGGTGTCGCCTTGGCCGTTGCCGACGGAGCGACTGAGGTTCGAAATGTACCCCGCTTTCGCGCCGGTTTCCCATCCCGCGAATGCTTCGGTGTTTCCCTGGACGAGAAGCGGGAGGAAGAGCAGGCATGCCAATGCGGTACTGGATTTCATAACGGTCTCCTTTATCCGGCGCGGTATGTTTGCTCTATTGATCGAGTGGTAATGCCCTCGCCCAACTTACCGATGTCCCCCTCTTATGCCGCGAAAACCTCCATCCATCCCGCCCCCGCGCATGGGCGGACCGAAACCACCCCCTATTCCTGAGGGGCCTTGTGCGGTGACGAGGAAAAGGAGAAGAAGGGCGGGGGGAACCGCCCTTCTTCCGCAGGGAATCGGGATGCCATCGTTGCATCGCGATTCCATGGATCGTCCCTCTCCGGGAGTTCGTGCCCGCATTGCCCGTTCCTTCGGCGAACTGTTGAGTCCCCTGTTTCACCGTGTACGAAAAGGACGCCGAACCTTTCTTGTCGCCGGATTCGATCTCCGTCCTGAACGTGTATTTGCCCGTCTTGGAAAGGTTGACGCCCGACCCGAAGTGGCCCTCCGCCACCATGAAGTCGTACTTCTCCGAGTTCTTGTCCGGACCCGTCACCGTCACCGTCCCCTTCCCATTGGCAATGGCGAACGGCTGCTTCGTTCCGGGATCGGTCAGGTAGACCGCGACATGATGGCTCTTCCTACCGACACCTTCCGTTTTCATCCCGGAAGCCTTCGTCTTCTCCATGTGCGTCTTCATGTCCGTCAAGCGCGCCTCGCACTGCCATGGCCCGACTTTCCCGCCGAAGATCCTGTCCCCCATCATCGTCACCCTGTGGTTCTCGCCCGGGCCCGGGCCCTTCATCTCCTTCATCTGGGGGCCCCCCGGACCTGGACCGATGCCAAGGCCGTTACCTCCCGTCATCGACGGTCCTGCCATCATTCCTCCCCTCGGTTCAGCCGGAGCCGGAGCGGGTATCGCCGCAGCCAGAACGAAAAGTCCTGCAACCATCAACGGTCCGAATTTACTTTTCATCGTTCGTCTCCTTTCGCGGTTGTGACTCCTATCCCACGAGCGGAGCAAGAGCGATGACATAATGCGATGTGTTTGCCAACCTCTCGATGATAAAGCGACATTTTCAATTGGAATCCGTCGCCGCCCCGTCGGCGGCTATAGCGACGGCGCAATTTTTGCGCGTGCGCGCGTAAGATCTACGCTTCCGATCATAGCTCATACTCCTTGATCCGGTATTGAAGAGTGCGGAGGGAAATTCCCAGCATCTGTGCGGCCCTCCTGCGGTTGCCCCCCGCTTTTTCGAGGACCTCCCGGATCGTTTCCCTCTCATTCCGCTGGAGAAGGCCCTCCCCGTGAGGATGGCCCTCCAGGGGGAGTTCCAGGTTCAGATGGTGGGCGTCGATTTCTCCCAGGGACAGGATCACCGCGCGTTCCATGACGTTCTGCAACTCCCGGACGTTTCCAGGCCATGGATACTGATTGAGCGCCGACTTTGCAGCGGCCGTAAGTGCGGGCGTCTCCTTGCCGAAAGCGGAAGCGAATTTTTTCACGAAATACCCGGCGAGCGGAAGGATCGCTTCGCTACGTTCCTTAAGCGGCGGGAGGACTATCGGAAAGACGTCAAGGCGGTAGAAGAGGTCCTCCCGGAATCGCCCGGACTGAACCTC
>JAKALO010000234.1 GCA_021824125.1 Deltaproteobacteria bacterium
GAAGCCGCTCTTCGCGGACAACGGCTCCGGAATGCACACGCACCAGTCCCTCTGGAAGGGCGGCAAGCCGCTGTTCGCGGGGGAGGAGTACGGCGGGATGTCGAAGATGGCGCTGTGGTACATCGGCGGGATCCTGAAGCACGCCAAGGCGATCTGCGCGTTCAGCAACCCGACGATGAACTCCTACAAGCGGCTGGTCCCCGGCTTCGAGGCGCCCGTGAACCTCGCCTACTCCAGCCGGAACCGGTCCGCCTCGGTGCGGATCCCGATGTACTCCGCCTCGCCGAAGACGAAGCGCCTCGAGTTCCGCACGCCCGACCCGTCCTGCAACGGCTACCTCTCGTTCGCCGCGCAGCTGATGGCGGGGCTGGACGGCGTCCAGAACAAGATCGACCCGGGACAGCCGCTCGACAAGGACATCTACGCGCTGTCGCCGGAGGAGCTGGCCGAGGTGCCGACCACGCCGGGCTCCCTCGAGGAATCCCTGAAGGCGCTGGAGGAGGACCACGAGTTCCTGCTGAAGGGCGACGTGTTCACCATCGACGTGATCGAGAAGTGGATCGAGTACAAGGTGGAGGCCGAGGTCAATCCGGTGAAGCTCCGTCCGCACCCGCACGAGTTCTTCCTGTACTTCGACTGCTGAAACGATCCGCCCGAAGAACGCTCCGCGACGGGGCCCCGGCGACGGGGCCCCGTTTTTTTGGCCTACGTCCAGCGGCCGGGACCTTCAGGCCAGAGTTCGCGGAACGGCGGGAACGTGTTCGAGGCCAACCCGAAAAAGAGCGTAGCGAGAACGAGGACGAGGAGGATCGCGCCGATGGCGACCCACGGGACCCATGCGTGCACGCCCCCCTCGGCGGCAAGCCGCGCGAGGTGCGCGGCGTCCGCGGCGGGCGCTCCCCCGGCGGATGAGATCGGGCGCGCTTCCCGGATCTTCCGGTCGGCCTGGCGGAAGTAGAGGTAGTCGCCCGTGACGGCGCGGGCGACGCCCCAGAGGATCGGCACGAAAAACGTCCAGCCGAACAGGACGCTCAGGGTGAAGTCGAGCAGCGCCCACCCGTACATCTTCCGGTAGAGGTACCACCACATGCCCGCGAAGGCCGCGGGCCAGTTCCACGAGAACTCGAATCGGGCCGCCCCGGAGCGGGTGAACCGGTCGAACCGGGGACGGTACCTGTCCGCCCTCGGCCCGACGTACGCCGTTACTTCTTCCGCGGCGAGCGGGGAGGAAGGGGGGACGAACGACTCCATCGTTTTCTCCATCGGTGCATGGTTGAAGGTATTATATTGCGGTTCATCGGAGATCCGGAGGCAACGTTGTCACCCGTCGGTTCGTTGCGGACATTCCTTCCCCTCGCCCTTCTCGCGTCCATCCTTTTCGCGGCAGCGGCCGGATGTTCCCGCTCCGCCGGCGGCACGCTTTCCGTGCAGCTGGTTTACCCGCCTCCGCCCGCGGCATCGCCCGGCGCGGCCGCCCCGGTCGCCCACGCGTCGCCGCGCGCGCCGGTCCGCGCGCCCACGTATGCGACGGACCCGGGCGACCGGATCCTGATCCGGGTCCTCGCCCCGTACTTCGCCCCGAGGGAGGCTTGGTTCCGTCGTTCGGACGGCCACGGCGAGATCGGCGGGATCCCTCCCGGCACACGCATCACCGTCGAGGTCGACGAATACGATAACAACGCCACCGTGCTGCTGGGCCGCGGATGGTACAACGGCATCTCGCTCTCCCCGGGCGAGGCGAAGACGGTCCCCGTCCCGATGTACGCGAAGGGGACGATCATCACGGTCTGCGGCGCCCCCGCGGCGGGCGGCTCGGGCACCCCCGGCGACACGGGCGACGGCGGCCTCGACAACGAGGCCCTGCTCGGCAACCCGGTAGCGGTCAAGGTCGGTCCCGATGATGCGATCTACGTATCTTCTTCCGCGTACGGGAAAGTGAAGCGGATCGACCGGTACGGCTATATCTCCAATCATGCGGGGACCGGTTCCCACGGGACCATAACGGTTGGTGCCCCCGCGGCATCCTCTCCGATCGGCGCCGTCTCGGACATCGACCTCGACCCCTCCGGGAATCTCTACCTTTTCAACTACTGGAACCAGATCGTCCGGGTGGACAACGGGGTGGTGAACAGCGTCCTGTACGATAACGGAGTGTACCACCTGGATCGACCTCTCGATTTTGCTGTCGTCAACGACAACCTCGTCTACTTCGTTAACTACATCGACCCCCGGATCTACCGGATGTTAGGCTCGTCGAAATCCGATTTCGTGACCGACAACATGCCATACGACACGACGGAACCGTTCAACCGTTTCAATTACCCTATTCTTGCTCCCTCGAGCATCACTTATACCTCCCCGACTACGACGGACTCCCTGATCTTCGCGGACACGGACAACGACCGGATCATGAGGGTGTCCCTGCTGGACGGGAACATTTATTACCTTGCCGGATATCCCGGCGGGAGTCCCTTTGTGGACAACATCGCCGCATCCGCCATGACCGTGTCGAGGCCGAGGGTCGTCGACTACAACCCGGCCACGGGGAAGATCTTCTTCATCGAGAGTTTGAGCAACCGGGTGATGTCCATCGATGCGGCGGGGAAGGTGCACCTGCTTGCCGGTACAGGGGCGGACGGATTCTCCGGCGACGGCGGACCCGCTACGCTGGCCGGGTTGAGCGACCCCCGGGCGATCGCGGTCGACTCCCGCGGGAACGCCTACATCGCCGACTTCGGCAACCA
>JAKALO010000069.1 GCA_021824125.1 Deltaproteobacteria bacterium
CTGGGTCACCAACGTGCGAACCACCTATTACCTCATCGGTTCCACGGCCGGCCCGCACCCCTACCCGATGATGGTGCGCGATTTCCAGTCCGTAATCGGGCGGGAGACGATGCGCCAGGCCAGGGAAACGATCGGGGGCCTTCCGGACGCGATCGTGGCATGCGTGGGCGGCGGCAGCAACGCCATGGGAATCTTCTCCTCCTTCATCCCGAGGAAGGGGGTGCGGCTGGTCGGCGTCGAGGCGGCGGGCCACGGGCTGGCATCTGGGCGGCACGGCGCGACCCTTTGCAGGGGGCGGGTGGGGGTTCTCCACGGGAGCAAATCCTACGTTATCCAGGACGCCGACGGGCAGATAACCGAGGCGCACTCCATTTCCGCGGGGCTCGACTACCCGGGCGTGGGGCCTGAGCATTCCTTCCTCAAGTCGAGCGGGCGGGCGGATTACGTGGCCGTGACCGACGAGCAGGCGCTGGAGGGGTTCGACCTACTGTCCCGGCTCGAAGGCATATTGCCGGCCCTGGAATCCTCGCACGCGGTCGCGTACGGAATCCGGCTCGCGCGTGGGATGCGGAAGTCGCAGTCGATAGTCGTAAACCTTTCGGGCAGGGGGGACAAGGACATCACGATCCTCGCGGAGCGGACGGGGGGTATGCATGTCCCGCATTGAGGAACTATTCGCGTCCCTCGGGGAACGCGGCGAGAAGGGGCTGGTGGTGTACCTGACGGCGGGCGACCCGGATGCGGGGTCGTCCTTGTCGTACCTGCGCGCCGCGGCGGACGGTGGAGCGGACATCCTCGAGCTTGGGATACCTTTCTCGGACCCGATGGCGGACGGGCCCACGATCCAGGCCGCGTCGCGCAGGGCCCTTGGGAACGGCATGACGGTCGGTGCGGCCATCTCCCTTCTTTCGAAGTTCCGGAAGACGCATTCGACCCCGGTCGTGATCTTCGGGTACTACAACCCGTTTCTCCGGTACGGCATCCCGGCCTTTTGCCGCGATTCGCGGGCCGCGGGCGCCGACGGCGCGCTTGTAGTGGACCTGCCGCTGGAGGAGTCCGGCGAGATGACGCCGGATCTCAGGCGTGAAGGACTGGACTGGATCCCGCTGGCATCGCCGACGAGCGGGGAGGGAAGAATCCGGAGGTCGGTCGCGGAAGGCTCCGGATTCCTGTACCTTATATCGGTAACCGGGATCACGGGGGCCAGGAAGGCTCTTCCCCCGGGCATGGCGGCGTGGACCAGGAAGGTGAAGGCGCTTTCCCCCCTCCCCGTCGCGGTGGGATTCGGCATCTCCACCCCCTCGATGGCGAGGGCGGCGACCAGGCACGCGGACGCGGCGGTCGTCGGGAGCGCATGCGTGAGGGTGGTCGAAACGCACGGAGCCTCCGGGAAAGGTCCGGAGGCCCTGCGCAGGTTCGTGAGATCCCTGAAAACGGGAATGAGGTGACCACGATGCCCATCCGACTGTTCCGAAGAAAGGACGAAAGCGACAAGAAGATCAAGATCCCGGAAGGCATGTGGATCAAGTGCGCCGCCTGCCTCGAGATCATCTACAAGCCGGAGATCGAGCGGAACCTGAACGTCTGCCCGAAATGCAACTACCATTTCCGCATACCGGCGACGGAGCGGATCCGGGCCGTGTCCGACGAGGGGACCTTCAGGGAGTTCGGGGAGGACCTGGAATCGGTCGACATGCTTTCTTTCACGGACACCAAGAAATACACCGACCGCCTCAAGGAAACGAAGAAGAAGACCGGCAGGAAAGAGGCGGTCATCACGGGCCATGCGAAGATCAACGGCATCGACGTGGTCATTTGCGTACTCGACTTCGAGTTTCTCGGCGGGTCGATGGGATGCGTGGTCGGGGAGAAGGTCGCGGCCGCCGCCGAAAGCGCGCTGGACCAGTCGTGGCCGCTCATAATCTTCAGCGCGTCGGGAGGCGCGAGGATGCAGGAGGGGGTGCTCTCCCTCATGCAGATGGCGAAGACGAGCGCGGCGCTCGCGCGCCTGTCCGACAAGCGGATCCCCTTCATCAGCGTGCTTACGGACCCGACCACCGGGGGCGTTGCGGCCAGTTTCGCGATGCTGGGGGACATCATCATCTCCGAGCCGGGGGCGCTTATCGGTTTCGCGGGGCCACGCGTCATCGAGCAGACCATAAAGCAGAAGCTGCCCGAAGGATTCCAGCGGGCCGAGTTCCTTCTCGAGCACGGAATGATAGACGTCATCGTGGAACGGACCCGCCTCAAGGCGACGCTTGCGCAGATTCTCCGGTTCCTTTCGGCGTCGACCGGGAAATGACCCGCGGGAAAACGCCCGGGAGCCCGGAAACCATCAAGCCGGGCCTTGAGCGGATCCTGGCCGCGTTCGAAATGTCCGGGCATCCGGAAAGCGCGTTCCGGACCCTCCACATCGCTGGTACCAACGGGAAAGGATCTACCGCCTGCTTCCTGGCCTCCATTCTCATGCGGCTCGGCGCGGGGTCCGTGGGTCTCTACACCTCCCCGCATCTTGTTTCGCCGGAGGAACGGATACGGGTCGACGGGGAGAAGATCCCCCGGGACGCCTTGCGGCGTGCGTTGCGAAAGGCGGCCGGGTTCTCCAGGGCCATGAATGGATCAAAAGCCGGTTCCCTCTCCTTTTTCGAAGAGATGACCTGGGCCGCGTGCGACTGGTTCCGAAGGAGATCGGCCGGAACCGTCGTTATGGAGGCGGGTCTCGGCGGCCGATGGGACGCGACGAACGCCTGCCTGCCGGACGTATCCGTAGTCACGACCGTCGGAATCGACCATCGGGAATGGCTGGGGAAAACCATCCGGGAAATCGCCGCGGAAAAGGCGGGAATATTCCGGCCCGGGGTCCCGGTGATCCTGGGTAGGCTCAGGGCTCCCGCGCGCGCCGTGGCGGTGCGGCGGGCCAGGGAATTGCGGGCCACGGTCTGGGAGTCGGGTCGCGATTTCGGGTGGGAGGATGCCGGAGACGGCGTGATCCGCATTCGTCTCCCGGGAGCGTGCCTGCGTCCGACAAGGCTTGGCATGCGGGGGGACTTCCAGCGGGACAACGCGGCCGTCGCATGCGCCGCCGCCTGGATGTGGGCCTCGGCGCGCCGGATACCTGCGGAAGTATTCCAGGCGGCCGCGTCCGCGGGGCTTGCGCGCGCCCGCTGGCCGGGACGGTTTTCCCCGTTGCCCGGAAGGAAAAATTCGGGGGTGTGGGTGGACGGGGCGCACAATCCTGATGCGGCGAAGGCGCTGGCGCGGGAACTCGCGGCGTTCAAATCCGGAGAAAGGCCAGAAAGGATCGTAGCCCTCTGGAGCATGCTCGGGGACAAGGACGCGACCGGGTTCCTGGAGGAAATGGCGGGGGTCGTGGACGGTTGGGTCGCCTTTCCTATGGATCACGATCGCGCCGCCTCCCTTTCGGACTTGACCGCGGCCTGCAGAAGGGGAAAGAGGATTTTTCGCGCGGCGGACGGTTTTCTCTCCGGGTGGGAGGTCGCGCGGCGGTGGGCCGGCGCCGGCGGCATGGTGATCGTCTGCGGCTCCCTGGCCGCCGTCGGGGAGGCGTTCCGTCATCGCGTGGGGGATGTCCCGTGATGCGTCGGGCGATCCCGATAACCGCGTCGGTGTTCCTGGTCCTGCTTCTTTCGTTCCCGGGATACGTCAACGCGGTTTCCCTTGTCCCTGGAGACGTTCTGTCGAAGGGCAAGATCGGCCCCGGGCTCGTTCTCGGGGCGCCGGTCAACCTCAACGCCGATACGCTTTCCTACGACGAGGACACGGGGGTCGCGCTCGCGGAGGGGAACGTCGAGGTCGGGTTCGGGAACCGTACGATCCGGGCGGACCGGATACGCTACGATTCACGGAGCGGAGAAGCGGACCTCACCGGTCGTGTCCACTACAAGGAGGGGGGGGACGAATTCTCCTTCGACCGGATCGTCCTTAACATAGATACCGGGCTGGGCGTCCTCTACAACGGGACCATCCGCCTCAGCTCCAACAATTACCTGATCTCCAGCGAGAAGTTCGAGAAGACCGGCGATCGATCCTTCCGGGTGCAGAAAGGGATCCTTACGACCTGCCCCTGCGACCCCGAGCCGGACTGGAAGTTCGAGGTGAGACGTTCCCGGGTCACCATCGACGGGTACGCCATCGGTAAAGACGTCACGTTCAAGGTCAGGGGAGTCCCCATCCTGTGGCTCCCCTGGGCCGCGTTTCCGGTCAAGCTTACCCGGCAGAGCGGGCTGCTCATGCCTGGTTTTTCGAGCAGCGGAACCAAGGGGTTCACGATACAGCTGCCGTATTACTGGGCGATCTCGCGCTGGAGCGACGCGACGATCACGCTGGAAGATATGAGCCGGCGGGGATTCCGGCCCGAGGTGGAGTACCGTTACGTCCTGAATCCGGCATCGGAGGGGGAGGCCAGGGCGACGGCATTCCACGACAAGCTTACCGGGAACGATCGATACAGGATTTACGGGAAAAATACCTACCGGAATGGGGAAACGCTGATCTCCAATGCGAAATGGGATTTCGCGTCGGACGACCGGTATTATCTCGAACTGGTCGATGACGACATCCTGAGGACGGGCAGGCACATACCGTCGCGGGGATTCGCAGGCCGGGAAGGGAGGGACTCATCCCTGGCATTGTCCGCCGTCTGGGTGAACGACGTCCAGGGCACGCCCGACGACAACACGGTCCAACGGCTTCCCGAGCTCTCCGCGACTTTTCTCCTCGGAGAGATCGGGAAAACCGGGATCGAAGCCTCCGGTGACGTCAACGCCACCTATTTTTATCGCAGGGTCGAAGACAGGAATCTCCGGGGGAAGGTCTACTCCGAGATCAGCCGCACCGTCCCCCTGTATACTTCCGTCACGGCGACTCCGTACGTTTCCCTCGTTGCGCTGGGATCCGTCCCGGTTCGCGACGGAAACGGCGCCCAAAAAAGCGGAAGCGTCATCCCGGGGGGCGGAGTGCGCATGGAAGCGAATTTCCGGCGGGACTTCGACCGGGGCGGCGGGCGCCGCCTGGTCCACCTCCTGCAGCCGGAACTGTCGTTCCGCTGGGTTCCGTCCGTCGACCAGAAGGATATCCCGCTCACCGACCAGTGGGCGCGGATCGGGTCGCAAAAGCAGTTCACCTTTTCATTGAGCCAGAGGCTCCTGAGGGTAGCGGACACGGGAAGTCCTTACGATCTGGCCTCCCTGTCCCTGGAATGGGCCATGGACGTGAGGGGGAAGAGGTCCGCCGGGGAATCCCCATACCTGGACCCGCTATCACCTTATGTCCGGGCGTTGCGTGACCAGATAGACCTCGCGACCGGAAGGATAGCCAGGGAAAGGGAAGCGGCGTCGGACGTCCTGGCCAGCTTGCAGGTCAATCCGGCCGAGCGCTGGATTTTCAGCGGGGAGGCGCTTTACGGCGTCGACAACCGTAATTTCACAACCGCCGCGGTCGGAATGGAATGGAAAAAAAACAAGGAGAATCGGGCCCTCCTCGAATACCGGTCGTCCCGCGATCTCTCGGAGGATGTTCACGGCCTCGTTGCTTTTCGCCCGTTTCAATTGATCGGATTCGAGAACGACGTAAAGTATTCCATCAGGAACAGGGAATTGACCGAGGGTTTGGCAAGCTTCAATATATACCCGCGAAGCGATTGCTGGAGCATCGGGCTCATGGCGGGACGCAGGGCGAACCCGGACGAGAGCACATTCAAGGTTTTTTTCTCGCTGAAAGGCATCGGAACCATCGGCAATTAGAAAAGGGGAGGAATGAACAGGAAAACGCTGCTGATCACCGGCGGTAAAGGCATGCTCGGACAAGAGGTCCATGCGCGGTTCGCCGGGAAGTACGAGATCCGCGTGACCGATCTTGCGGAGTTCGACGTTACAAGTCCCGGGGAATGCCGCCGGGTCATCGGGGGATTGTGCCCGGACGTGGTCGTGCACTGCGCGGCGTATACCGCGGTGGACCGGGCGGAATCGGAGGAAGCGCTGGCTTTCAGGGTGAACGCGGACGGGACACGTAACGTGGCCCGCGAATGCCGCGAACATGGGGCTTTCATGGTGACCTTCGGCACCGACTACGTGTTCGACGGAAATTCCTCCGTACCCTACGGGGAGGAGGACCGGCCGCACCCCCTTTCCGCGTACGGCAGGAGCAAGCTCGCCGCGGAGGAGGCGCTGAAGGCGGAGGCGCCGGGCCACCTGCTCGTACGGACGCAATGGCTTTACGGCGCACACGGGAGGAATTTCGTTTTCGCCGTCCTGGACAAGGCGCGCAGGGGGGAGCCGCTCCGGGTAGTTTCGGACCAGAAGGGGACCCCGACATCGGCTGTCGACCTCGCGGATGCAACCGGGCGCCTGCTGGAATCGGGTGCCCGTGGGACCTTCCACTTCTCGAACGACGGGGAAACCACCTGGTTCGATTTCGCCTCGTTTCTCCTGGCGCGCGCGTTTCGGGGCCCGTTTTCCATTTCGCCGGCTCTAACCGGCGACCTTTCCTATCCGGCTCCACGGCCGCCCTACTCGGTGCTCTCCAAGGAAAAGTACCGGGAAGTCACCGGGGTTGTTCCACGGCGTTGGGAAGATGCCGTCACCGATTTCCTGAAAACCATGCACGAAGGGGAGGGCGCCATACGATGAGAATCCTGATAACCGGAGGGGCGGGCTTCATCGGGTCAAACGTCGCGGATGCGTACGTCGGGCTGGGACACGAGGTAATGGTGATAGACAACCTCTCCTCGGGGAAGAAGGAATACGTGCCCGCCGCGGCGCGGTTCGTCCTGTGCGACGTGACATCGGACACCGCGACGGAAGCCGTCAGGACGTTCAGGCCGGAGATCGTCAACCACCACGCCGCGCAGATCAACGTCCGGGCATCGGTGGCGGACCCGCAGTTCGACGCACAGGTCAACATCCTGGGTTCGATCCGTCTTCTCGAAGCGGCGCGCCTGAACGGAGTGCGGAAATTCATCTTCGCCTCCTCGGGAGGCGCGGGGTACGGGGAGCAGGAACGGTTTCCCGCCGAGGAGACCCACCCGATCCGTCCCGTCAGCCCTTACGGCGCCGCCAAGATGTCGGTGGAGCTCTACATGAACTATTACCGCGCCCAGTACGGGCTCGAGTACACCGCGCTGCGATATTCCAACGTGTACGGACCCCGCCAGGACCCGCACGGGGAGGCCGGCGTCGTGGCCATCTTCGCCGAGCGCCTCCTTCGCGGGCAGGGCGCGATCGTGAACGGCGACGGCGAGCAGACGCGGGACTACGTCTTCGTGGGCGACCTGGTCCGGGCGAACGTATCGGCCCTCACCCGCGGGGACGGCATGTCCATCAACATCGGGACTGGCGTCGAGACGAGCGTCAACACGGTCTTCCGCCTGATCCGGGACCTCGCCGGAAGCAGCCAGGAGGAGATCCACGGACCGGCCATGCCCGGGGAGCAGAGGCGTTCCTGCCTGGAAAACCGGATGGCGTCCTTCGAGCTGGGATGGTATCCTGAAACGTCGTTGGAGGAAGGGCTTGCCCGTACGCTGGATTTCTTCCGCGAAAAAATCCGAAACACAGGCAAATGGTAGGCATGCGCATCGGAAACATACGCAACTTTTCCATCATCGCGCACATCGACCACGGAAAATCCACTCTGGCCGACCGGCTGATGGAGTTCACGGGGACGCTGTCGGAGCGGGAAAAGGTGGACCAGTTCCTCGACAAGATGGATATAGAAAGGGAGCGCGGCATCACCATCAAGGCCCAGACCGTCCGGATGCGGTACAAGGCGAAGGACGGGGTCGAATACGTCCTGAACCTGATCGACACCCCCGGCCACGTAGATTTTTCGTACGAGGTTTCCCGGAGCCTTTGCGCCTGCGAGGGGGCGATCCTGGTGGTGGACGCCTCCCAGGGTGTGGAGGCGCAGACGCTGGCCAACGTCTACATGGCGATGGAGCAGGACCTGGAGATCGTCACCGTGCTTAACAAGATAGACCTGCCGAACGCCGAGCCCGATCGCGTCAAGCGGGAAATCGAGGAACTGATCGGACTTGAAACGGACGGAATCATCTCCGCAAGCGCGAAGAAGGGGATAGGGGTGGAGGAGATCCTGGAGCGCGTGGTCCTGAAGGTTCCTCCGCCGGCCGGAACTCCGGAAGCCGCCCCCAAGGGCCTGATCGTAGACTCATGGTTCGACAACTACCAGGGCGTGATCATCCTGACGAGGGTTTTCGACGGAACGCTCCGCCCAACCCAGAAGATCATCCTCATGTCGACCGGGAACGTATTCGAGATACAGAAGGTCGGCGTCTTCTGCCCGCATCCGAAAGAGGTGGACGCCCTGGGTCCTGGAGAGGTCGGGTTCGTCATCGCGAACATAAAGGACCTTAACGAAACCAAGATCGGCGACACCATCACGGATGCCAGGAACCGTGCGACGATGCCGCTGCCCGGGTTCAAGGTCGTCAGGCCGATGGTTTTCGCCGGTGTGTACCCGGTGGTCCCCGACGAATACGGGCAGCTGCGGACCGCGATCGAGAAGCTTCGGCTGAACGACGCGTCCTTCACGGCGGAGCCGGAAACCTCCGTGGCTTTGGGGTTCGGTTTCCGCTGCGGGTTCCTGGGGCTGCTCCACATGGAAATAATCCAGGAAAGACTTGAGCGGGAGTACGAGGTCCAGCTCATCACGACCGCTCCCACGGTACGGTACAAGGCCGTGAAAACGGACGGCACGGTCGAGGAGGTAGACAGCCCGGCGAGGCTTCCGGAACCGCTGGAGCTGGATCACATAGAAGAGCCCGTCATCCTGGCCACGATCCACCTTCCCTCGGAATACCTCGGGGCGGTTCTCAAGCTGTGCGAAGAGCGCCGCGGCGTCCAGAGACAGATGAAGTTCGCCTCCAGCAACCGGGTCCTCCTGGAATACGAGCTTCCGCTGAACGAGATAGTCCTGGACTTCTACGACCGGCTCAAGACCGCTTCCCGGGGATACGCGTCCATGGACTACGAGTTCCTGGAGTTCCGACGGTCGAATCTCGTCCGTCTCGACATTCTCCTGAACGGTGAGAAGGTGGACGCGCTTTCCCTGATACTCCACAGGGACAACGCCTACCTGAAGGGAAAGGAAGTCACCGAGCGCCTCAGGAAGCTTATCCCCAGGCAGATGTTCGAAGTGGCCATACAGGCCGCTATCGGATCCAAGGTAATCGCGCGGGAATCCGTAAAGGCCATCCGCAAGAACGTGATCGCGAAATGCTACGGAGGGGACATCACGCGGAAGAGAAAACTCCTCGAAAAACAGAAAGAGGGGAAAAAGCGGATGAAGCAGGTGGGGACGGTGGAGATTCCACAGGAAGCGTTCCTTTCCATCCTGAAGGTGAAGGAATAGCATGTCGCCGAAGGGGAAAGGCAAGGTACGCGAATACGTAGAGGCGTTCGCCGTCGCGCTCCTGATCGCCCTCGTCGTGCGGACCCTGGTAATACAGGCGTTCAAGATCCCGTCCAGCTCGATGGAAAACACGCTGCTGATCGGCGACCATATCTTCGTGAACAAGTTCATCTACGGTTATCACGTCCCCTTGACGAAAGGGCGGATCCTGCAGTTTTCCAGCCCGAAGAGGGGGGACATCATCGTTTTCGAATTCCCGGAGGACAAGAGCAAGGATTTCATCAAGCGTGTTGTCGGAATCCCGGGAGACACCATGGAAATACGGCAGAAGCAGGTCTACGTCAACGGTCAGCCCATATCGGAGAAGTACACCCGTTTCGCGGACGGCATGACGATCGACGGCTTCGTCCGGACCAGGGACAACCTGCCACCGGTAAAGGTCCCGCCGGGCAAACTTTTCGTGATGGGTGACAACCGGGACCGTTCCTACGACTCCAGGTTCTGGGGATTCGTCGACATGGACGCGGTCGTCGGCAAGGCCCTGTTCATCTACTTCTCAGTGGACTGGAACCGGGGAATCGGATGGAGCGAGGTGTGGCGGTATCCCGAACTGGTCCGATGGAACCGCATAGGACAGCTACTGGATTGAATATGGCTGCAGGGGAGCGCGAGAAGAGCAGGCGCTTTCGGGGGACATTCCTGGAGGTTGTCGGTATTTTGGTTGGAGGAGTGTCCCCCGCCCGCGAATCCGGTTGACGGGCCCGGGACCATGGGGTAATATCTCTCCCGGCCTTTTAAGCTAATCCCGAGAGGTTAGCAAAGGATGAAAATCGATTGACCACCACGTCACCTCCCCATTTTCCCGGGGAGGTTTTTTTTTGCCGTGAATCCCCAAGACGGGCGTACCCGGAGGGACATGCGCTATGAAAAAGGCGGGAAAGAAAGTGATCCTTGACGCGAAAGGCATGGAGCGTGTTCTCTCGCGCCTGACCCACGAGATCCTGGAGAAGAACAAGGGCGCCGAAGAGATCGTGCTCGTCGGCATCATGACCGGCGGCGTGCCGCTTTCGAAGTTCATCAGGGAGAAGGTCCTGGCCATCGAGGGGGTGGAAGTCCCGGCGGGGTACGTCGACATAACACTTTACCGGGACGACCTGTCGCGGGCCGGGTACCAGCCGCGCCTGAAACGTACCGAGATCCCCTTCTCCATCGACGAGAAGAAGGTCATTCTCGTCGACGACGTGCTCTTCACGGGGCGCACGATACGCGCCGCGATGGACGCGCTGATCGACTTCGGCCGGCCGAAGAACATCCAGCTGGCGGTCCTCGTGGACCGCGGGCACCGGGAGCTCCCCATCCGGGCGGATTACGTGGGGAGAAACGTCCCCACTTCCAGGAACGAGACGGTCGACGTCATGGTCCAGGGAAACAGGGCGGAGTGGAAAGTCCTCCTCAACGAATCCACGACGGGGAGGGTAAAGCCATGACCATGGAATGGAGAAGGCGGCACGTCCTGGGGCTTGCCGATTTCCGCGTGGAGGAGATGGAGTTCGTCATAGACACCGCCCGCTCGATGGAGGAGGTGCTGACGCGCGACATCAAGAAAGTCCCCGCCCTTCGGGGGAAAACCGCCGTGAACCTTTTCTTCGAGGCGAGCACGCGGACCCGGACGTCGTTCGAGATCGCAGGGAAGCGCCTCTCCGCCGACGTGGTGAATTTCAGCTCGGCGACATCCAGCGTCACCAAGGGGGAAACACTCCTGGACACGGCGAAGAACATCGAGGCGATGAAACCGAACATCATCATCATCCGACATCACGCTTCGGGGGCCCCACACTTCCTGTCAAGGTTTGTCTCCTGCTCTATCATCAACGCCGGCGACGGAGCCAACGAACATCCTTCCCAGGGGCTCCTGGACCTGTACACGATAATTAAGGCGAAAGGCAAGATAAGTGGACTTAAGATCGCGATAATAGGTGATATATTACACAGCCGGGTTGTCCGATCGGACCTTCATTCCCTGGGAAGGATGGGGGCCGATCTCTGGCTTTGCGGCCCACCCACGCTGGCTCCGAAGGAGATGGAGCGGACAGGGGCGAAAGTCACATACGACATCCGTGAAGCGGTCCGGAACGCCGACGTCGTCATCATGCTCCGGATCCAGCTGGAGCGGCAGAAGACCGCCTACTTCCCCTCCCTGCGGGAATATTCCCGAATGTTCGGCCTGAACCGCGCCGTGTTCTCGCTTGCGAAGGACGACGCCGTGATCATGCACCCCGGGCCCATCAACCGCGGGGTCGAGCTTTCCGACGAACTGGCGAACAGCGCGCAGTCAAGGATACTGAACCAGGTGGAATCGGGCGTCGCCATCCGGATGGCGCTTCTCTACCTTCTCGCCGGAGGTCACGATGCTGCTCATTAAGGGAGGAAGAGTCATAGACCCGACGGTATGCCGGGACGAAACCGCGTGCGTTGTCCTCGACGGCGGGAAGGTGAAAGAGGTTATTCCGGGATCCGGCGCGCCCAGGGGATTCGAAGGGACGGTGATCAACGCGGAGGGGAAATGGGTCGTCCCCGGTCTGATCGACATGCACGTTCACCTGAGGGACCCGGG
>JAKALO010000070.1 GCA_021824125.1 Deltaproteobacteria bacterium
ATGGGGAAGGCGCTGTCATCACCCGAGAGGGCCATGGCCCAGCCGTAGCGGCGCGCGACGGAAAACGCCTGGCATATCGCCATTTTGACCCCAAGATGCTTGACCGGTACTTTCACTCTTTCCGGAAGCGGCTCGCCCTTTTTCAGCGACTTGATCCCGAGCGGAAATGTATTAACCCGCAGGTGCTTTTCGAGGTGCCCGTTCAGCGTCGCGGCGTCCATAACTATCCTCCTTGAGGCGATGTCAATCCCACTTTCGGGTATCGAGGATCTTCCTTTCCTTTTCGGTCATTTCGGATTCCTGGACGAAGGCGACATCACCCCGTAGGCGGGTCAGCTCCCTTGCGGTTTCCGCGATTTTAACCTTGAGCGCGTCCGAGGGGGACGCCCCGGCGGAAAGCAGCGCCCGGATCGTCATGATGTCTTCGTGACCGGTGCGCGAGATGACAAGCTGTATGGCCGACACTTCGGAAACCTTCTTTTCGAGCTGCGAAACCTGCTCGGGGTGGACGAACATTCCCTTCACCTTTGTCACCTGGTCGATGCGGCCCACGATCCGGAGGAGTCGCGATGAGGTTCTACCGCAGGGGCACGAGTCGTTAGTGTAAATGGATAGATCCCCGGTTGCGAACCGCACCAGCGGATAGGTTTCGCTGGGAAGGGTGACGACCACTTCCCCTATCTCGCCGGGAGCGACGGGATTGCCCGACGCGGGATCAAGCAGCTCCAACACGATTTCGTCGTTGACGTGCATCCCCTTCGCCTCGTGGCACTCGTAGGCGAGCGACCCCACGTCGGCGGTCCCGTATCCCTGCCGGACCTGGATCCCGAACTCTTCCTTGAGCCGCTTCCGAAGCGACTCGGGGAGCATTTCCGCCGCAACCAGGGCGACTCGAAGCTGGAGACCGTCTCCCGGGACGATCCCCATCTCTTTCGCCTTTTCGAGAATGGTCATCAGGAAGGACGGGGTGCCGACGTAGCCGGTGACGCCCAGGTCCCGCAATACCTGGGCCTGCATCTCGGTGTTCCCGACCCCTGCCGGGATCACGGTGCAGCCGATCCGGAGGAGCGCCTCCTCGAACATCAGGCCCGCGGGGGAAAAATGGTACATGAAGGTGTTCTGGACGATGTCGCCCGGACGGAACCCCGCCGCCACGAACGCCTTCTCCCACCGCCAGTGGGAATCCACCCTTCCTTCCGGGTCGTATGTCGGGCCCGGGGAGACGTAGATCCTCCGCATCTCGCGGGGCGGGACTGCCGCCAGTCCTCCGAAGGGAAGTTCACCCTTTTGTATGTTCTTCAGGTCGGACTTTCGCGTGAGAGGAATTTTCGCGAGATCCGCGACGTCCTGGACGTCCTCCGGCCGGACGCCGCCCTCGTCCATCTTTTTCCTGGTCGCGGGGGCCTTCTCGTAGGCGAAACGCACCGTCTCCCCAAGTAGCCGGCGCGTGAAGGCCGCCCGGTCCTTCGGGGACATCGTTTCCTGCCGCTCGTCGAAAAATCCGCGCTTCCGGTCGATCATCTGTATTCCTCCGCCTCAAAAAAAGCTCAAAAACAGGGACGTTCTTAAAAACTCTAACACTCAAAAACAGGGACGTTCTTAAAAACTCCCTTTCGAAAACTATAATTTTCGATTTCATGACCGTAAATACATTGTGGAGTTTTTAAGAACGTCCCCGTTTTGTAACCGCCATTATCGAGTTTTTAAGAACGTCCCTGTTTTGTAGGGAGTTTTTAAGAACGTCCCTGTTTTTGAGTTTCTGTAATTAAGAGAGCCAGCGCTTGCGGCGCTTGTAGTGTTTGATGTCCCTGTAGGACTTCCTGGAGCCTACCTCGGTCATGCCGAGGTAGAATTCCTTGACGTCCTCGTTGTTGATCAGCTTCTCCGTCTCCCCGTCGAGCACGACCTTCCCATTTTCCATTATGTAGCCGTAGCTCGATATCGAGAGCGCCACCCGCGCGTTCTGCTCGACCAGGAGGATCGTGGTCTTTTCCTTCTCGTTGATGTCCTTGATTATCCCGAAGATCTCCTTGACCAGCAGCGGGGAAAGCCCCAGCGACGGTTCGTCCAGGAGCATCAGCTTCGGGCGCGCCATCAGCGCGCGGCCGATCGCCAGCATCTGCTGCTCGCCCCCGGAAAGATATCCCGCCAGCCCCTTCCGCCGATCCTTCAGACGGGGAAAGTAAGTGTAGACCCGCTCGTAATCCGCTTTCAGGTTACGCGTGTCCTTGCGGGTGTGGGCCCCGCACCGCAGGTTCTCATCGACGGTCAGGTCTTCGAACACCCGCCGGCCCTCCATCACCTGGAAGATCCCGCGCCGGACGATCTCCTCCGGGTCCCTGCCGTTCATCTTTTCACCCTCGAAGAGGATCGTCCCGTCGGTGACCTCGCCTTCCTCCGATTTCAGGAGCCCGGAGATCGCCTTCAGCGTGGTGCTCTTTCCTGCGCCGTTCGCCCCCAGAAGCGCCACGATCTGTCCCTTCGGGACCACGAGGGAAAGGCCCTTGAGGACGAGGATCACGTCCGAATAGATCACTTCGACGTTGTTCACCTTGAGCATGAGTTCCCTGTCCGCTCCCGTTTTCTATGGGGTGAGCGAGGGGGGACGCATCCCCCCTCGCCTATACCCTCCCCTACCTTGCGTCTACAGCCCGAGCCACTCCGCCTTGCGCGGAAGCGTGATCGACTTCTTGAAGACCAGTTTTCCCTTCGCGATCTCCAGGATGTTGACCGTCGTGTGCGGCCGGTGGTCGGTCGCCGAGAAGGTGATCTTCGATGGAGTAAGCCCCTGCGTGTCGAAGTCCTTCAGCGACTCCAGGGCGTCCTTGACCGACGGACCCGTGATCTTGCCCTTCTTGTCCGCCCGCTTGAGCGCCTCGGTGAGAACCATCATCGACACGTAACCGCGGATGTAGTGGGTCACCTGGGGCTGGTTCTTCGTGATCTCCATGAGCTGTTTCATCCCGGGGACCTTGTCGCCGTAAATGGGGGAGCCGCCCATCACGAGCGTGCCTTCCTCGGCCCCTGCCGCCAGCTTGGGCGTCGTCTCGTCGGCGCCCCAGATGTTGACGAAGAACTGGGTCTTAAGGCCGAGCTTCCTCGCATCCTTGATGATGACGGCCGTCGAGTTGGTCGTCCCGCCGATCCACGCGAAGTCGGCGCCGTTGTTCTTCACCGAAAGCATCTGCGAGTTGGCCTCGATCGCCTTCAGGTCCACGTTCTCGTCGCTCAGGACTTCGTACCCGAGCTCCTTCGCGTATTCCTTGCCGCCCTTGATCGGCGCGATCCCGTAGGGCACGTTCGGGTAGATGAAGACCACCTTCGGCGCCCTCTTCTCCTTCCAGTTGTCCTTAAGGTACTTGAGGCCCGCGCGAAGCGCCGTGGTGTAGTCGGCCGCGCAGAAGAAGTTGTACGGGGACTTGGCCGGATTGGTCAGGTGCGCCGAGTATGACGCGGAGATGTACGGGATCTTGTCGGCGCCGGTGGTCGCGGACAGCGCCTCGGTGTCGCCCGAGCCCCACCCCTGGATCGCGACGACGCCCTCTTCCTTGTACTTCTTGTACTGGTTCACCGCCTTGTCCTTGTTGTAGGCGTAGTCGAACATCGCCATGTCGATCTTCTTGCCGTTGATCCCGCCGTGGGCGTTCACCCACTCCTTGTAGTCCTGCACCCCTTGCGCGTAGGGCTTCCCGACCTCGCCCGTGGGGCCCGTCAGGTCGGCGAGGTGCCCGACCTTGATCACGTCGGCGGAAAACGCCATGCCCGCCAACGCGAACGAAAATGCCACCGCCATCGAAACGATCCTCAACATTCCCTTCCTCATGCCTTCCTCCTTTGAGTCATGGTTTTTTCCCTTGATTACGCCGTTATTGCCGGTTCCCCCTTTTTCGTCTCCCCTGCCCCCTCCTTTCTTTTCGTTGCCGCGGTCGACCACCATGCCCGCAGCCGCCTGGTTAATAAGAGAACGGATAAAGCTTCCAGTACGCCTTGATCAGCTTCCACCGGTGCGCCAATCCGTCCGGCTCGAATATGAGGAACAGCACGATGATCAGCCCGAAGACCCCCTGTTCGAACGAAATGGCCAACCTCGCTATGCTGGGAAAGTCGGCCGCGACCATTTCCGTGGCCAACGAGAGGATCTTCGGAAGGAGGATCATGAAGACCGCCCCGAAGATCGAGCCTACGATGCTGCCAAGGCCTCCGATGATTATCATCGCGAGGTATACGATCGAAACCCCGATGCCGAACTGTTCCGACGAGACGAACTTCAGCGAGTGACCGTAGAGCGCGCCCGCCACTCCCGCGTAGAACGAGGAGATGCCGAACGAGAGAAGGCGGTACTTGTAGAGGCTGATACCCATGATCTCCGCGGAGATGTAATGGTCCCGGACGGCCATGAAGGCGCGTCCCGTCTTCGTGCGAACCAGGTTCGTCGCGAAAAGGATCATCGCCACCGCGATGGCCAGCACGATGTAGTAGAAGGAGCTGTCGGAGTCGAAGACGTACCCGCCGATCGAAGGCCGGGGGACGTTGATCCCGTAGCTCCCCCCGGTGACCGGCTCCCAGCGTATGAATATCCACTCCAGGATGAACTGGGACGCCAGCGTCGCTATCGCCAGGTAGAGGCCTTTCAGGCGCAGGGAAGGAATTCCGAAAACCATCCCCGCCATCGCCGTCATAAGGCCCGCCGCCGGGATGCCGAGCCAGAACGACAGCCCCATCTTCGCGGTGATGTACGCCGAGGTGTACGCCCCGACGCCGAAAAACGCCCCCTGCCCCAGCGAGATCTGTCCCGTGAACCCCGTGAGGATGTTAAGTCCCACCGCCCCGATCGAGGCGATGACGATCTGGAGGGCGACCCACATGAATTCGCCCTTGAGGAGATACGGAAGCGCGAGGAGTCCCGCGAGAAAGAGCGCCATGCAGACCTTTATGAAAGGGGTCTGGAAGACGACCGCGTCCTTCTCGTAGGAGGTTCGAAAATCACCGCAGTATTGCATTGACCGTGTCTCCCTGGCGGAACGATCCCGTTTTTTTCAGACCCGCTCGATTTCCTTCGTGCCGAACAGCCCGTACGGCTTGATCATCAGGATGATGACGAGGATGACGTAGGGCGCGACTTCCTTGACGCCGCTCAGGTTAAGGTATGACTTGCAAAGCCCGTCCGACAGGTTCTCCAGCAGCCCTATGATCAGCCCCCCGAGGGCGGCCCCGAGGATGGAGTCGAGCCCCCCCAGGATCGTCGCCGGGAACACCTTGAGCCCGAAGTGGTACAGGGAGCTGTTTATCCCGTTGATGTTCCCGATGAGGACGCCCCCGATCCCGGAGACGACCGCGGAGATTACCCATGAGAGCGCGAATATGTGCTTGACCGAGATCCCCATCGACTGGGCGACCTGCTGGTTGAAGGCGGTGGCGCGCATCGCGACGCCTGCCTTGGAGAACTTGAAGAAGGCGGAGAAGACCGCAAGCAGGATCATCGAGAGGATGAAGCACCATATGAACTCCTGGGAAATGGGGACCCCGGCGATCGTGACCATGTCCTGCGGGAACAGCTTCGGCTCGTAGACGAGGATGTCGTTCCCCCAGATCGCGGTGACGAGCGACCGCATGACGAGGGACAGCCCGATCGTGACCATGATGATGGAGATGATCGGCTCGCCGATCATGGGGCGCAGTATGAGCCGCTCGATCAGGAACGCCAGGACCATCGAGAAGACGACCGTGAGGAGCAACGCCGCCCAGAAGGGGACGTGCATCTGGACGAGGAAGGCGAAGCAGACATACGCCCCGACCATCAGGAGCTCTCCCTGGGCGAAGTTGACGACCCGGGTCGCCTTGTAGATGATCACGAACCCCAGCGCCACGGCCGAATAGATGCTGCCGATCACCAGGCCGCTGATGACCAGCTGCAACAGGTATTGCGTCGTCATTTCGCCCCCTGCATGTCCTTGACGACGAGCGTCGTCTTGATGTTCGACGTCTTTCCGTCCTGGTACTTGATCACTGCGTCGATCGGGATCGACATCTCGCCCCGGTAGATCCCCTCGATCACGTGCTTGTAGCGGTCCCCGACGAAGGCGCGCCGGACCTTCCGGGTGCGGGTCAGCTCGTCGTCGTCGGCGTCCAGCTCCTTGTAAAGCAGCACGAATTTCTTGATCCGCGTGGTCGCCGGCAGCGTCTCGTTGACCTTGGCGACTTCCTTCATGACCAGGTCGACGACCTCGGGCTTGGACGCGAGGTCGGTGTAGGTCGTGTAGGAGATCCGCCGCCCCTCGGCCCACTTCCCGACGTTCGGGTAGTCGATGCAGATCATGGAGGCGATGAAGTCGCGCTCGTTCCCGAGGCAGACGCACTCTTTAATGTAAGGAGAGAACTTCAGCTTGTTCTCGATGAACTGCGGTGAGAACCGGGTGGCGTCGTTCAGGTGCATGACGTCCTTCACGCGGTCGATGACGATGAGCTGCCCGTCCTCCGTGAAGTAGCCCGCGTCGCCCGAGTGCAGCCAGCCGCCTGCCAGCGTCTTCTCCGTCTCGTCCGGGTTCTTGTAGTAGCCCAGGAACACCGACGGGCTGCGGGAAAGTATTTCACCCGTGTCCGAGAGGGTGATCTCGGTCTCGGGGATCGGCTTGCCCACGGAGTCGAAGTTGATGTCCCCTTCCCGGTGGATGCAGGAGATGCCGGAGATCTCCGTCTGCCCGTAGATCTGCTTGAGGTTGACGCCCATCGCGTTGAAGAACTTGAAGACGTCGGGACCCAGCGCCGCGCCGCCTGTCGATGCGGTCCGGATCCTCAGAAGCCCCAGCCTGTCCTTCAGCGCCCGGAACACGAGGTAGTAGGCCAGCCGGTGCCTGAGCAGCAGCCCGAACGAGGGTGTCTTCTTCCTGAAGATCGTGTCGGCGTACTCGTACCCGACGGGAACCGCCCAGTGGTACATCGTCCGCTTGAGCCAGGAGGCGTCCATGACCTTCACCTGGACCGTGGAGGTCATGTTTTCCCAGATCCTGGGCGGGGAGAACATGATGGTGGGGCCGATCTCGCGGATGTTCTCCTGGACGGTCTCCGGCTTCTCCGGGAAGTTCACGGTGAACCCGGTGAGCAGCGCGCTGGAAAGGCACATCATCTGCTCGCCGATCCAGGCCAGCGGAAGGAAGGAGACGAACTCGTCCTTCTCCACCTTGGAGTCGACCTCCATCAGGTTAGCCGCCATCGTGAGCAGGTTCCGGAACGAGAGCATCGCCCCCTTCGGGAAGCCGGTCGTCCCCGAGGTGTAGCAGATCAGCGCCAGGTCCTCGAGCTTGCCCCCCGCGACCTTCTTTTCATACAGCCCCGGGTCCTTCTGCTCGAGCTCACGCCCGAAGGTCTCCACTTCCTTGAAGTCGAGGAGGAACGGTTCCTTGTAGCCGCGCATCCCGCGCGGGTCGGAGTAGACGATGTACCTGACCTTGGGCAGCTGCTCCTTCATGTCGAGGATCTTGTCCACCTGCTCCTGGTCCTCGGCCACGACGAACGTCGAGTCGGAGTGGTCGATTACGTAGCCGACCTCCTTCAGCGTAGAGTCCTGGTAGAGCCCCAGCGGGATAGCGCCCGCCGCCTGCGCAGCCACCTCCGCCCAGACCCACTCGGGCCGGTTGTCTCCGATGATCGCGACCTTGTCGCCTTCGCCAAGCCCCAGCGACACGAGCCCCAGCGAGAAATATTTGACGTGCTCGTGGTACTCCTTCCAGGTGAACTCCTGCCAGATGCCGAATTCCTTCTCGCGCATGGCGATCTTCCGGTCCCCGAACCGCTCCGCGTTGTGGGCCAGGAGCTTTGGGAAGGTGTCGTGGCGGGCAAGGACCTCCTTTATCGCTGTCACCGCGCCTCCAGGTTCCGGATCAAGTCGTCTTCCTCCCCGATGTAGGCGCGGATCACGTGCGGGTCCTTCGCCACCTCGGCCGGTTCCCCTTCCGATATCTTCACGCCGAAGTCAAGGACGCTCACGCGGTGGCTGATGTCCATCACAACTCCGAGGTCGTGCTCGATGAGCAGGATCGTCACCCCCCACTCCTCGTTGATGTCCAGGATGAACCTCGCCATGTCCTCCTTCTCCTCCAGGTTCATGCCGGCCATCGGCTCGTCCAGCAGGAGGAGCTTTGGCTTGAGGGAGAGAGCGCGTGCGAGCTCCACGCGCTTGCGCAGCCCGTAGGCCAGCGTTCCCACCGGTTTCTTGCGGATGTTCTCGATCTCGAGGAAGTCGATGATGTCCTCGACCACCTTGCGGTTCTCGATCTCCTCGTTCCGGGCCGGTCCAAGGTAGATCCCGCCGGCGAAAAACCCCCGTTTCAGGAACAGGTGCCTTCCGAGCATCAGGTTGTCGAGCACCGTCATGTGGTGGAACAGGGCGATGTTCTGGAACGTGCGTGCGATCCCCAGGTGGGCGATCGCGTCCGGCTTCATCCCGGTGATCTTCCGGTCCTCGAAGAAGATCGCTCCCTGCTGCGGCCTGTAGACGCAGGAGATGCAGTTGAAGATCGACGTTTTGCCGGCGCCGTTGGGGCCGATGATGGCGTGGATTTTCCCCTTCGTGACTTCGGTCGAGACGCCGTTGATTGCCTTGACGCCGCCGAACGAAAGGTGGATATCGTTGATCTTCAGAAGCGCCATGCGCGCGTGTCCCCCGGAGATGATCGGGAAATATACAGCAATCCCAGTGCCATCCGCAAACCGATGTTTGGAATTGCAAGGGGCGATTATATCTCAGGAACATTCAAATTGTTAGTCGGAAATGCCCGCCTGCCGTTGATCCCGACCGGCATTCCATTGTACTATCAAAAGATATGGATGCCTCCGTATTGATACCGGTCGGTTTTCTCCTGGCCGGCTCGATTGCCGTCATTCTGACGATCTACCTATACTGATGGCCCGGATAGCCGCAGCCGCAATCGCCGCCCTGCTCCTTTGCGCAACCGCGTCTCACGCCGAAATCTACAGGTGGGAGGATGAGGCGGGAACGGTCCATTTCACGGACGACGTCACGAACATCCCGGAAGCCCTCCGGGGGAAATCTTCGGTCGTGATCCGCGAGGCCCCCGATTCCGGGGGACCTTCCAAACCCGCGGAACCGGATCGGACACGGGAGACGTTCACGGCCGCATCGCCGGAGGATCGCCAGGATGCCACGACTGGCGGGGAAAACGAGGACCCGGCCTCCCTGTTGGAGCAGCTGAAATCGAAGATCGCGGCCAAGGAAAGTTTCGTGAAGATGGTCGAAGAACGGCAAAACCTCGTCCTGAACCCGGATCGCAGGCGGGTCCTGAACCCCGGGGACCTGGAACTCTACAAAAAATACCAGGCGGAACTCCCGCGGGACCGGGAACGCCTGCGCGAGCTCGAACTCCTTACCGAACCTGCCAGGTAGTTTCGAACTCTTCCGGCGCCGGCGATTCCACCAGGACAGGCTCCTTTTTCGACGGGTGCGTGAAGCGGACCTCCGCGGCGTGCAGCATCAGGCGGGTGCTTCCCGGCCCGTCCGGGGGCACCGTAGAATACCGCCTGTCACCCACTATCGGGAACCCTGCCGCCGCGAGGTGGGCGCGGACCTGGTGCCGCTTCCCCTTGGAGATGACCGCACGCACGAGCGTCCGGTCTCCCGCCGCGCGGATGGGCGTAACGGTGGTCCAATACCGGGAATCCGGCTCCCTGCACTCCATCCGCGCCCGCACGATATCGCCTCCCCCGGTGTCGAGGCGGAATGAGAGCGACATCTCCCTGTCCAACGTCCCCGCGACAAGGCAAAGATACGTTTTCACGATCCGCCCGTGCTCCCTCTCGCGGAGAAGGAATTCGAGCGCGGCAGGAGTGAGCGCCGCCGAAACCGCGCCGCTCGTTGCGTAATCCAGCCTCGTGAGCAGGGTCAGCCCGGGTTCCGTCGAAAAGGCCAGGACCTGGGGATAAAGCCAGCCCAGGTACCCCGCCAGCGTCGCCTTCTCCAGGGGCCGATGCGGTTCGGTGTGCGCGTCGACGGGTTTTGACAGGACGGCCACGTCGGCGTCGTCGTAAAGCAGGGAAGCCCCCGGGAGGGTTCCCGGGACGGGAAACCAGTCCCTCGCCTCCGGGATCCGCTTCACGACGACTTCCTCGCCCCGGCGGAGGGTGCGCCCCTTTTTCGCCGCCTCGCCGCCCACCCGGACGTCGCCCGCGTCGATCGCGAAACGGACGCTTTTCGACGGGACTTCCGGTATCGACTCCCGTAGAAACCGGTCCAGCCGCCATCCGTCACGGTCTTCCGTCACCCTGTAGATCCGGCCTTCCAGCACGTGGACCTCGCTTTTTCATGGATCCGCCAATGATATTCTACCCGTGTCCCCCGCGCTGCAGGGTGGAAAACCCCCTTTGGCACATTGCGCACGCGCCTCCCCCGACCCTCATGCGGCCCTCAAGCGGCCGCTTGACACCGGACCCGCGAAATGTATACTGTATACAATATTGGAAAAAAGCGGGTCGTCGGCTCTTCACAAACCTATCTGTCGACGGATTGGACGTCTTTTTAAGCGCGCACTGAAGCCGCAACGGGCGGGGGAACCTTTACGGCCAGCCGAACGGCTCCCCCAGCACATCGGCGCGCCAATCGCCCGGCCGGCCCCCCCCGGCCGGGCGATCCATTTTAAAAGGAAAGGGCGGCCCGAAGGCCGCCCCATTCCCCCCCCCTGAAAAACGCAGTTCCCGTGGCGTTACTGTACCGACAGGCCTCCCGGCGCAGAAGGCGCAAGGGTCGGCACGAGCCACGACAAGGCCGATGAATACGCCGAGTTCACTCCGCCCACGGTCGCCCGGACCCCGAAATAGACCGTTGTGCCCCGCGTCATCCCGGCGGTCGTTACGTTGAAGGTCGTCGAGGTCGCCGAAGTCGAAGACACCAGCGTCGTCGGTGAAGCAAGGCTCGAACTCGTAGACCAGACCGCCATGTACGTTATCGTGGCGGAACCGATGGAGGAACCGTCCGTGTAGGTCGTTGGTGCGGTCCAAGAAAGCGTTTCGGCTTGCGCGGCATGCGGAACGGCCGCGACGATCGCCATCACGAGCGCGAACAACAAGGTGGTTCTTTTCACTTTCATGCGGAGCTCCTTTCCAGGCTGTGGATCAGGTCAGGTCCCAGGTTACGGGCTGCGAGAAATCGGACTTCATTCCGTCGACGCTCACAGATTTGATGCTCAGGTAATGAACCGCTCCGGACTGGGTAAAGGGAATCAGGTTTCCCAATTCGAAGCTGCTGGTCAACATCTGGCTGTAGGTGAAACCATCCGGCAACAGTACGTTCGTCACCGCCGACACCTGGGCGACCGGAACCTCGTTGTCGGTGAAGTTGGGGTCGTCGGTCCTTACGTAAATTTCGTAGTAATCCAGCTCCTGGTAGGGATTCATCGCCGAGTTGTCCGCGTAGGTCGTCGGGGGTTCCCATGCCAGGTTGGCCGCGGCGGTACCGGTCAAACCCGTGGATTCCGAACTCCCTCCCCCTCCGCCGCATCCGGCGAGGAGAATTCCAAGGAGGGCTGCCAGGACCAACGGGAGATGGAACATGTTGCTCTTCATTTCGGTTCCCCTTTTCCTTCTGTTTCCCGGTTTTGTTTTCATCGCTCTGGCCAAGTAATACTCATGGAACGTGCCATGACCGTCCGCGCGATTCCCGGCCGCAAAAGGGGTGTAAATTGCCGAAATAATGATGGTTCTAGACGAGGTATTTTTGTGGCGACAATTTCCCGGTAAATCGGGGAAGGGAGATTATTTCATTATTGTGATCGGATTTTCAAAAGCGAACCCGGCCGGCTTGCGACCGGCCGGGCTTGTGGAAGTTTACGCCGGTCCCGGTCCTGCCTACGGCTTTTCGATCAAGGAGGCCTTAATGATCGTCACCGGGTCCTTGGGGACGTCCTGGAACATCCGTTGGTTTCCCGTAGGGACGTTCCGGATCTTGTCGACCACGTCCATCCCCTCCACGACCTTCCCGAAGACCGCGTAC
>JAKALO010000235.1 GCA_021824125.1 Deltaproteobacteria bacterium
CGAAAACGTAGACCAGGACATAGTAGATACCCGCGGCGATGAAGGTCGCCCCCGTGATCCGGCGCGCCCAGAGCTCCACGCGGGTCAGTTGCCGGAACAGCGTGCCGATGGACTTCGCGCCCAGGGCGATCATAGCCGCAAAGACGATCACGGGAAGCCCGGTGCCCACGCCGAACAGAGCCGGGTAGACCACGCTCGATCCGTGCTTCAGCGAGAGGGGAATCAGGCTCCCGAAGAACAGGGCCGCGGAGACCGGGCAGAAGGACAGGGCGAAAATCATCCCGAGGAAACCCGCCCCCCACAATCCTCCTTTCGACGCGCGTTCCCGCATTTTCGTCCCCCCCATGGCGGGAAGCGAGGGAAACCGCAGGAGGTCGACAAGCGCCATCCCGACCAGGATCAGGACCGGGCCCAGGATACTGTTCATGTACTTCTGCAGAAAGCCGGAAAGCTGCGGGGCGGACAGGAGGCCGGCGATCAGCGCCGAGCCCAGCCCCAGGTAGGCCAGCATCCTCCCGAGGACATAGAAAAGGCCGGACAACGCGACCCGCGGGACGCTCGTGAACTGCTTCCCTATGAACGAAACCGCGGCGATGTTCGTGGCCAGCGGGCACGGGCTGATGGAGGTGAGGATCCCCAGCCAGAACGCCGACGCGGCCCCCAGGAAGACGGCGTCGGTCATGCGCTTTCAAGGAATCCGGACACCCCGTCCCGGACGTAGGAAATGAACTCGCTTTCGGAGTCGAGGAGCGTCCAGACCTTCTCCAGGTTTTTCCACCTGACCTGCCGCCCGTCGCGGACCTGCACGACGACCAGCGACTGGCTTGACAGCCGGTACTCATTTATGAAGTGCCTGTATCGCGGTTCGTCGACGTTCACTTCCCGGAACTCGAGCCGGCCGGACTTGATCTCTTCCGGAAACCCTTCCGCCACGGCCTTCCTTGACAGGGCCTCGATCTTCACGCAGGATACGCACCGGACGTTTCCGTGGAAGTAGTACGCGACTACCATCGATCCCCGCAAGGGCGACGATGCAACGACCCCTTCCGAACGTTTCCATTCCTTTGCGACAAGGACGACGACGCCGGCGAGCACGAAGGCAAGCAGTGCGAACGTGGCGACGGTCTTGATTTTCACGGGGACTCTCCCGATGGCCCGGCCAGGTTATTTCGCGAGGATCTTCCGGAGCTCGTCCGCGGACGGGATCTTGCCCGACACCTTGACCTCGCCGTCCACGGCAAGGGCGGGAGTCATCATCACGCCGAAGGACATGATGGCGGTGATGTCCGTGACCTTTTCCAGCGTGTAATCGATGCCGAGGGTTTTTGCGGCCTCCTCGGTCGCTTCCGCGAGTTTCCTGCACTTGGGGCATCCCGTGCCCAGGATCTGCAGCGTCGTCATCGGGTTCTCCTCATAATTTAACTCCCATCCGCGAAAGTTGCGCGCGGATCTCCTCGAACCCCAGGGGCCCGACCTTCTTGAGAACGACCTTACCCCCGGTGTCTATGAAGACGAGCGTCGGAATCCATTCCACCCCGTAGCGCTTCATAAGGTCGGTTTCCTTCCCGGCGTTCACCATCCGTATGATCACCTTTTCCCCGTAGGACTCGCGGATCTCGTTCAGTATCTCCGCCTGCTTCTTGCATTGCATGCAAAACCCCAGGCCGAAGTCCGCGATCACCGGCTTTTTGCTCGTCTTCGCCAGAGAGACCAGTTCGTCCTCGGCGACCGCGAATGCCCGCAGCGGCAGCGCCGCGGAGACGCAGAAGACCAGGATAAGCGCCGCTTGCAGGACATGCTTTGCCTTTCTCAACCAACCCCCCCGTCTCCGGAAAAACAATACTCATTTTCCCACATATATCCATTTCCGTCAATTCGATGGTTAACGATATGCCACAAGCGTTTCGTTCAGGAAAGGCTTCCGAAGATAATGCCGGCGGCGGTGGACATGCAGACGACCAGCGATACGTAGACCACGGTCTTTTTCGTGCCCATGATGCTGCGGATAACCAGCATGCTCGGGAGGGACAGCGCGGGACCGGCTAAAAGAAGGGCCAGGGCGGGCCCCTTTCCCATACCGCTCCCCATCAGGCCCTGGAGGATCGGCACCTCGGTCAGCGTGGCGAAGTACATGAAGGCCCCCGCGAGGGAGGCGAAGAAATTCGCGAACAGGGAGTTGCCCCCGACCGCCGCGCTCACCCAGCGGGAAGGGATCAGTCCCTCGTTACCGGGCCGGCCCAGGAGCGCCCCGGAGATCAAAACGCCTATGAGAAGGAGCGGCGTGATCTGTTTCGCGAAGCTCCACGTGGCGGCAAACCACTCCCCCGCCTCCCCTTCCGATGTCGACGCGGCGGCCGACAGACCCACGACCGCGGCGGAAAAAGGGATCATCGGCGAGGACGGGAATATGGCGGCAAGGGGGATCACGGGACACGCGGCGAGAACGACCCTGTCCCACCTCATCCGGAGCCACAGAACGAGAATCACGGCCAGTGCCAGCGACAAGCCTCCCGTTATTACCCACCTGGAATCGTAAACGGCGCCCCAGAACCCGCCCGGTTCGAGCGGTCTCCCCCAGTTGGCGAATACAAGGATGCCCACGAGCACCGCGAAATAGGCGGAGGTTTGCCAGAGAGGCCGGTCCTCCTTTTCGTCGCCTTCCGTGCCTGCGACGACCGCGGAAACCTTCTCCTTCTCCTCCGCCCGGTAGATCAA
>JAKALO010000236.1 GCA_021824125.1 Deltaproteobacteria bacterium
GATGACGGACGGCCGGTCGAGGTCCCCCGGCTGATCCTGGAAACGGAGGAGGACCGCCGCAGGAACGAGGAGGCCCGCCGGCGGGCGATCGCCCGGCGGGAGCGAAAGGGCCGGTGATATAATCCGTCTACGGACATGCGGCGCGGCGTGGCCCACCATTCCATCCAACCCGCAGGGGAAAGGAGGCGTCGATGGCCCTGTACATCCTGCTCAGCACGCTGACGGACGACGGGAGGAAAACCGTCAAATCGAAGCCGGAGCGCATCAAGGAGGTCAACAAGGAGATCGAGGGGATGGGCGCGAAGGTCCTGGGGCAGTACGCGGTCCTGGGGATGTACGACTTCATCAACATCGTCGAGGCGCCCGGCAACGAGACGATGGCGAAGATCTCCGTCGCGCTTGGGGCCCGGGGAACCGTCCAGATGATGACGCTCCCGGCGATCGCCATCGACGACTTCATCAAGACGCTGAAAAAGTGATCCGGGGCGGACAAGGTCGCCCGACGGAGGCCGGGAGGGGGTCCCCTTCCGGCTTTTCCGTTTTTCGCTCCGACGGTTGAAGAACGCTTCCGCGGGATGACTGGAAACCGTCAGAAACGGCCCGGCTCGCGCCTGCTGCTGGGGATCGCGCTCTTCGCGGGGACCCTTGCGTCGATGTACGCGGGCGTGCGGGTCGCGGATTTCGTTTCAGACCTGGCGGGTATCGCTTCGCCGGCAGTCCGGCTCGGGGTGAAAGCGATCGCCGCGGCGGCCGCCCTGCCTGCGGGGTTCTACCTGGTCGAACGCGCCTTCCTTGAGCGGTCCTCCGCTACTTCCCGGAAAAAACCTTCGCCTTGACGCGGATCATCACCCTCTCGAACACCTCGCCCGCGTAGGCGTGGATGTTCCGGCGCATCTCGATCAGGTACCGCTCGATCTCGGGCCACTCCTTGCGGATCGCCGTCCTCTGGTCGGCATACGCCGCATCGTACTCCTGCCGCATCTTTTCCTCGAGCCGCTCCCGTTTCGTCCGGTCGTCCGGATGCGCCTTCTTCGGTAAGAACTCGTAGATCGGCTCGAAGATGCGGACGTCGGTTTCCTCCAGGTGGAACAGCTCGATGTTGTCGATCATCACCACCTCCTTCTTCGGGGTGGCGACGTAGTGCCCGTATCGCAGCGCCGTTCCGATGCAATCCCCCAAGGCGTCCTGCCGGGCCGCGCCCGTCACCCACCACCCGCCGTCGCGCTGGATCCGGGCGAGGGTGACGGCGTCGTCGTGGTAGATGTTGACCCCTTCCTCCTTCGGCTTGAGGAGCACCTCCTCGCCCTGCGGCGTCACGTGATAGACGGCCGGGAGGCCGGGCAGCCCCACCAGCTTCGGCAGTCCGCTGTAGATGTACTCCCCCAGGCATCCGAAGCGGGAAAGGTAGATGTCGCGTTCCTTCCCGTCCGGCGTCCGGACCGTGAAGAGCGTGTCCTTGTGGACCTTCTCGACCAGCTGGACCTCGGTGACCTCGAAGTCGCGATGCGGCTCTCCCGTCATCTCGTGGAGCAGCGCGAGGACGGATTTCTTCAGCCCGGTCGCCTTGAACTTGGAGGAGAAGATCTTCACCCTCGCGGCGGCCGGCATCATCCGGATCGCCCCACGCACCCAGTTCACGTAGGAGTGGGAGATGCTGATCGGCAGCATGTCGGTGCTCGTGGGATCGAGGAGCTCGTCGAGCTTCGCTTCCCAGAGCGGGATGTGCATCCCGAGGAACTCCTGCGGGCTCTCCACCCCGAGGACCTTGAGGATTTTCTCGCGGTCAACGGTCTTCCGGTCGGCGGCGGGGGTCTGGAAGTACCGGTTCAGGGCGCGCTCGTACTTCTGCAGAGCGGTGTGGGAAGAAGACATCGTTGCCCTCCCGGCCGATGGATTGTGGTCACCCTGATCTTATCACCGGCGTTACGGCCGGGGAACGTCAAACCCCCCATCGGAGGGGATGCACCCGTTCGCGACTTCTCAGCCACTCCCCCTGGAAAGTTCCGCAAGGGCGGTCGCGAGAGGGGCGCCCCTCGTTAACGTAACTTCGTCACGGGGGTACTCCATTAGCGGCTTGCCTTGGACAACTCGGCCAGGGCCGCCGCAAGAGGAGCATGCCCCCCGAAGAGGACGAGCTTGTCCCCCGCAAGGAGCGTCTCTCCGGGGGGCGGCTGGAGGATGGCCCGGTCCTCCCGCAGCACGGCGAGGAGAACGATCCCCACGCCGTTTCCGACCGGCAGCTCCCCGACCGTCCGTCCCACCCAAACCGAATCCGGAGAAACGTAGAACAACTCGATCACCTTCCTCCGCAGGAACTCCTCGAACTCCGATAGCAGTCCCTCGCTCCTGGAAGGGACACGCTCCCGCAGGATCCGGTACGTCCCGCTGCGGATCAACCCTTCCTGCTGCGAGACGATGTGCTCGGGTACGTGATACTCGTGCAGGACCCGGGAGAAGATCTCGACCGACGTCTCGAACTCCTCGGGGATCACCGCGTTCGCACCCAGCGCGATCAGGTCGTCCACGTCCGCCACGTACCGCGTTCGCACGAGAATGGACAGGCGGGGGTTGGCCCGCCGCGCCACCGCCACGGCGCGGCGCGTCGCCATCGGGTCGGAGATGGCCAGCACCAGCATCCGGGCGCGGTCCACCCCGACGCGGTCGAGGATCTCCGGGTTGTTCACGTCCCCGAAGAAGATCGGCTCCCCGCCCT
>JAKALO010000237.1 GCA_021824125.1 Deltaproteobacteria bacterium
TTCCTCGATCGTGCCGACCATGTAGAAGGCCTGCTCCGGGAGGTCGTCGTGCTTGCCGTCCACGATCTCCTTGAACGACCGGATCGTGTCCTCGAGCCGCACGTACTTGCCCGGGATCCCGGTGAACTGCTCGGCGACGAAGAACGGCTGCGACAGGAACCGCTGGATCTTGCGCGCCCGGGATACCAGGATCTTGTCGTCCTCGGAAAGCTCGTCCATACCCAGGATTGCGATGATGTCCTGGAGGTCCTTGTACCGCTGGAGGACCTTCTGCACGGCGCGGGCGACCTGGTAGTGGTCCTCGCCCAGCACGAGCGGGGAGAGGATCCGCGACGTCGAATCGAGCGGGTCCACCGCGGGGTAGATCCCGAGCTCGGCGATCTGCCGTGAAAGAACGGTCGTGGCGTCAAGGTGCGAGAAAGTCGTGGCCGGCGCCGGGTCGGTCAGGTCGTCGGCGGGTACGTAGATCGCCTGGACCGAGGTGATCGAGCCGCGCCGGGTGGAGGTGATCCGTTCCTGGAGCTCCCCCAGGTCGGTGGCCAGCGTCGGCTGGTAGCCGACGGCCGAGGGGATGCGTCCCAGGAGAGCCGACACCTCGGAGCCCGCCTGGGTAAAACGGAATATGTTGTCGATGAACAGGAGCACGTCCTGCCCCTCCTCGTCGCGGAAGTACTCCGCGGCGGTCAGGGCCGACAGCCCGACGCGGGCGCGCGCCCCGGGAGGCTCGTTCATCTGGCCGTACACCAGGCACGCCTTTTCCAGGACCTTCGACTCCTTCATCTCGAGCCACAGGTCGTTTCCCTCGCGGGTCCGCTCGCCAACGCCCCCGAACACCGAATATCCCCCGTGCTCGATTGCGATGTTGTGGATGAGCTCCATGATTACGACGGTCTTCCCGACGCCGGCGCCGCCGAACAGCCCGATCTTGCCGCCCTTGGAATAAGGCGCCAGGAGGTCGACGACCTTGATCCCGGTCTCGAGGATCTCGACCTTGGTGGACTGCTCCTCGAAGGAGGGAGCGTGCCGGTGGATCGGGTACCGCTTCTGCGCCTTGATCTCGCCCATCTCGTCGACCGGCTCGCCGATGACGTTCATGATGCGGCCCAGGGTCTCCGGGCCGACCGGGATCGTGATGGGGCCTTCCGTGTCGATCGAGTCCATCCCGCGGACCAGGCCGTCGGTGGAGTCCATCGCTATGCAGCGGACGATGTTGTCGCCCAGGTGCTGCGCGACTTCCACGGTGAGGTTTTCCTCCTTGTCGCTGATGCTCGGGTTGGTGATCTTGAGCGCGTTGTAGAGCGCCGGCAGCTGGCCGGGCTCGAACCGGACGTCGACGACCGGCCCGATCACCTGGACGATTTTTCCCTTGTTCATGGTATCCCCTTAGCCTCCTTGGCCTCGCCTTGTTAGGGCTTATCCTTTCAGCGCCTCGGCCCCGCCGATGATTTCCATGAGTTCCTTCGTGATGGCCGCCTGGCGGGCCCGGTTCATCTGGAGCGTGAGCCGTGCGATCATGTCCACCGCGTTGCTGGTCGCCGAGTCCATCGCCGTCATGCGGGCGCCGTGCTCCCCCGCCACCGATTCCAGGAGCACCCGGAAGATCTGCGTCTCCACGTACTTCGGGAGCAGGGTCGCAAGGATCTCCTCCCGGGACGGCTCGTAGAGGTAGTCGACCTCCACCGCGACGGGTCCTTCCGAATCCTTCCGGTCGAGCGCGATCGGGAACAGCTTCTCGAACCGGACCGCCTGCGATATGGCCGACCGGAACTCGTTGAACACGATCTGCACCTCGTCGAAGTCGCCCGCGAGGAAGCCCCCGACGAGATCATCCGACAGGTTGGCGGCGTGGCCGAACGAGAGCGACCCGAGGACGTTCACGTATTCCTTCCGTATCCCGACCTCGCGCCTGCGGAAGAATTCGCGGGCCTTCCGCCCCACCGTGAACAGGACGATCTCGTCGTACCGGCCGCCCTGCTCCCGGAGGAACCGGTGCGTGGCGCGAAGCAGGTTGGAATTGAACCCCCCGCAAAGCCCCCGGTCCGAGGTGACGACCAGGAGGGCCAGCTTCTTCCCCTCCCTCGCGGACAGCAGCGGGTGGGCGCCCTCCCCCGCGCGGGCGGCCAGCGCCTGCACGACCTCGCGCATCTTGCGGGCGTAGGGCCTTGCCGCGACGACGGCGTCCTGCGCGCGCTTGAGCTTCGCCGCGGACACCATCTTCATCGCCTTGGTGATCTGCTGCGTGCTCTTGACGCTTCCGACCCGCTTGCGGATCACGCGGAGGTTGGCCATCGTCTACCCGTCGCCCTTTCGCTCTTTCGTCTTTCCGTCCTTCGGCTATTCCTTGAAGACGCCCTTGAATTCATCGAGGGCCGCGGTGAGCATCCCCTTCACCGCGTCGTCGATCACCTTCTTTTCCCGGATCGCCGCCAGGACGGCCCCGTGCCGGTCCCTCATGAAGGCCGAAAGCTCGGCCTCGTAGCGGCCCAGCGAGGAGACCTCGTAGCCGTCGGTGAAACCGTTGGTGGCCGCGTAGATCGTCACGACCTGCTGGTCGATGGGCAGGGGCTTGTACTGGTCCTGCTTGAGGATCTCCACCAGTCGGGCGCCGCGGGCCAGCTGCATCTGCGTCGCCTTGTCGAGGTCGGACCCGAACTGGGCGAAGGCGGCCATCTCGCGGTACTGCGCAAGCTCGAGGCG
>JAKALO010000238.1:0-1390 GCA_021824125.1 Deltaproteobacteria bacterium
CGTTCCGGAGCCTAAGCGTTCAGGGTTCGGAAGGGGAAACCGGCTTCCGCACCTTCTTGGTTTCTCCGCGCAGGCGTTTTGCCTCCAGCCGGCGTTCCTTCGATCCCGCGGTGGGCCGGGTTTTCCTGCGACGCCTGGGAATTTCGGCGGCCTTTTCGACCCACCGGACGAGCCGTTCCCTCGCGTCCCGGCGGTTCCCCTCCTGCGTGCGGAAACGACTCGCCTCGATGATCAGCACGCCCTCGCGGGTCACCCGTTTCCCGGCGAGCCGGACGAGCCGCTCCCGCACCTCTTCGGGCAGGGAGCAGGAGTTGCGGACGTCGAACCGCAGCTGGACCGCCGTCGCGACCTTGTTGACGTTCTGCCCCCCGGGACCGGAGGACCGGACGAACCGTTCCCGGATCTCGGCCTCGTCGAGCCGGATCGTCTCCGTGATCCTGATCATGTCTTCGTGGTTTCCGGGGCGGGCGCGGCCTTGCGCCATCTGCGGAAGGACAGGCCCAGGTCGTCGAGAAGCGAGTAGACGACCGGGGTGGCCAGCAGCGTGAGCAAGAGCGAGAGCGTCTGGCCGCCGATCACGACCACGGCGCCGACATTACCGGCTCTTCTCCACGACGACGTGGTCAACGACGATGTAGTTGTAATTCGAACCCATGTAATCGAAGGTCCCGTATATGGAGAGGACATCGCCTTTCTTCAGCTTCAACACCTGTTGCGCATCGGGATGGTCCTTCTTGATGTAATTCCGCACGGCGCATATCGTGCCCACGGTGAAGCAGTAGTAGTCCCTGGTGTTTAGCTTCGTTTTCTGGATCTGGACGCAGAAATCGCTCCCGCAGAACTGGAAGGGATCCCTTATCCGGAATTTCTTCCCGACGTGGGCCTCCGGGTTTTTGACCAGGTCCGTCTGGCTGATCGGCGTGTAATCCGCCGGCTGGAATTCCCCGAGGGCAAGGCAAGGCAGAAAGAGCAATATCCCGAGCACGGTGATGATGGACAGCTTTTTCATCGTCTCTTCCTCGAAACTTTTTCTCCATTATACCGATATCCGGACCCTTTTCCTTCACTTGATGACGAAATCCACGCGGCTGTCCTTCATTTTTTCCTTCTTTTCCGGGGAAAGCGACCTGGGCTCCAGGAGGAAGATCCGTTCCGGCTCGACTCGCCCGGACGAAAGAAGGACGTCCTTCACCGCCTGGGCACGGCGGCGCGCGAGAAGCCGCAGGTCGTCTTCGGTGACCTGGATGTGCGCGAGCATGAGCTTCTCCATCTCGGGGACCGGTAGTTCCTTCGCGATCCCGAGGAAGTTCCGCGGTTTCGGGAACTTCTCCTTCCCGTACGCCAACGCGAGGTACTTCGGGTATTCGGCCGGCGCCACGACCACGTTGTC
>JAKALO010000238.1:1400-2697 GCA_021824125.1 Deltaproteobacteria bacterium
GTTCGGGGAGCTTCCGGGACTTTACCTTCCGCTCGAACGCGGATTGCCTGAGCATCTCCCTGTCCTTCGCCGGGTCCACGTGGCCGGCGACCTCCAGCTTGAGGGCGGGCCGGTCGTAGAGCGCCTTCTCGAGGGTCGAAAGCTTCCCTTTCCCCGCGGCGTCCAGGTCCGATTTCCCGTACTCGAACTCCAGGTAGCTCAGCTCCTCCCCTCCCCCGAAAATCGCTCCCAGCAGGGCGAAAGGCGAGGTCGCGGCCTTGACCAGGATGTTCACGATTACCTTAAGGACCAACCTTCCGAGGCTGAACTTGGGATCGTCGAGGGAGCCTGACAGCGGGAGGTCGAGCCTGATCTCGCCCTTCCGGTCCTTGAGCAGCGCGATTGCCAGCCGCACCGGCAGCTTCGTCGCATCGGGGCTCTCCACCCGGTCCCCGAAGGTGAACTGGTCGAGGAACACGGAGTTGGTCGCCTCGAGCTTCTTCCTGACGATGAGGTACTTGAGCCCCAGCGTCAGTTTCCCTTTCTGGATCGTGTACCCCGCATACCTGCCGGAGTACGGCGTCAGCGGGCTCAGGTCGATGTCCTTGAAATCGACCTTGAGGTCCACGTAGAGGTCGCCCCGAAGCGGGTTTACCTTCCCGGTGATCTCGAGGGGAGCGCCGTTGTCGAGCCTGCCCCTCAGGTCGACGTCCGCCAGCTTGTCCTCCTCGGACGACAGGCCGGATACCCTGCCCCCCACCTCGGTTAGGTTCGCGAAATAGCTGGGCTTGATGTACCGGTCGGTGAAGTTCACGGTCCCGCCCTGCAGCGTCATTTTCCCGATCTTGACGAGTTTCGCCGGTTCCGGCTTCCGCGGCGTCGCGGCGTTGTCCGTCGCGGCGGAAGGGGCCTGTGCGGGAGGTTTCGCCCCGCTCTCCACGATCCCCTGGACGTTCAGCGTCCCGTCAGTGTCGACCGCCAGCCGTGAGTAGAAATCCGCCAGTGCGATCTCGCCGATTTCCACGCGAAGCGGGCTTGTTCCAAGGTCGATTCCCCCCAGGTGCAGGGAATCCCACTTGAGGAAGTCTTCCGAGTTCGCCTTGTCGAGGGTGGCAAGCCTCGCCAGGGCGGCCTCCCCCTTGTAGGACACGGCGAGGGCGTTGTCCTGCGCGGTCCCCAGGCCAAGGTTTCCGTTGGCGGAGACTTCCCCACGGGTCACGACGATTTTCAACTTATCCGTGAAATACGGCTGGAGCGGGACGATGTCGAGACCATTGACCTCCACCCTCAGGTCCGCGTAAACCGGGTTCAGGCCGAT
>JAKALO010000071.1 GCA_021824125.1 Deltaproteobacteria bacterium
CCGAGGCCGATCGCGCCCAGGTTCAGCCCGACCGACTGGATCGATCCGTAGAGGTGTGCCTTGAGGGATCCCGCCGGCACGTTCGGAAGGGTCGCCTCGACATCCTTCTTCCCCTCGGCGGCCAGCACCTTGCCCGGCTCGATCAGCGCAGGGACGTTGCCCGGAGCGGGTTCCTCGGGGGATACGCCCTCCATGCCGTAAAAGGTCTGCTCACCGACCGCCTGCAGGGTGCCGCCCGCGGCCTGCTTGGAGATTCCCTTCAGCGATCGGACGCCCTTGACCATCGAGTCCCAGGCGCTCTCTTCGGGGTTCGTATGCGCGGGAACGGTCTCGCCCGGCTTGGCGGGAAGCCCCTTGTCGATCGGCTTCCCAGTAATCGTGGAGGTCTCGGTGGCATTGATGGGCTGGCCGTAGTTCGCGGGACCCGGAGGAGGGATGACGAGGGACGGCTTCGCAAGGGCCGCAATCGCCTCGTCGGAGGGCGGCATCATATCGTCGGCGGTTTTCCTTGCTCGGATGTAATCGGCGGAGAAGTCCATCTATTCCCCCATGCTCGATTTCTTCCCGGCCGGTGCCGAGGGTTTCGACGTCTTGTTCAGGGTCCGGAGGTAAGCCTCATACATCCTCGGGGATACCTGTTTCCGGCGGTACGCGGCGTTCAGCTCGTTCACGTTGCTGTACGGGATAATCGGCGACTTCATGAGCCCGCTCTGGTTCTGCTCGTTCCGCAGCGCGATCTCGTCGGAGACCACCTTCGGGTCCTCCTTCTTGCCGAGCACCCGATCCTCGAATTCGATCATGTCGAGCACGAGCGTCCTGGCCGCCGGCGCCGAGAGTACCTCCATCGGGCCACGCGAGATCGACTTCGTGATCTTGGAAATGCCGTCGTTGTACCGGGGGTCCTTGATGCCGCCGCGGGTCTCCTGAAGCTCCAAGAGCGTCTTCGTCGCGCTGGCGGCGTCCTTGCCGGATAGCTGTCCGTTCGCGCGCGCGCTGGCGATATTGGCCGGGGATACCGAGAATGGGGAAACGTACATCCGGATCAGGAGGTCGTCGCGCGTCCTGGGGTCGGATACGCCGCCCTCGTCCCATGCCTTCGACACCACACGGGAGGCAGTTTCGTACCCGCCGGGGCTGACCAGCCGAGACCGGAACCGGCGGTCAAGTTCCTCCCGCGTGAGTTCACCGAAGAGCGCCCTGGAAAGGATCTCCCCGTCGCGGCGTTTCTCTTCGGCCTCTCCGAGTTGCTGCTGCTCCTTTTCCTGCTTCTCCTTCACCCGGACGTACTTTTCATCGAGGCGGTTCTGCTGATCGATCGGGAGTGCCGCGTACTTTCCGGAGAGAAGGTCGCGGGCGAATACGTCGGGATCCCGGTCGATGTCCCGGTTCGCGCGGCCGTTCAGGAAATGCCCGGCGAAATCGATGCGCTCCTTTTCCGCAGCGTCGGGCGCCAGCCATCCACCCTGCTCCTGGGCGTTGATCACCCCGAGATGCATCCCCGCGATCGCTGCCTCGTCCTCCGGGTTGTCCACCTTGGCCAGTGCAGCGAGAGTCGAGTTCTTCGACCGAAGCCGGAACGCCTCGAAGGAGTCTCCCGCCATCTTCCGGGACGTTGCCATCGCCCGCATGGAGCCGTCGCTCTCGAGGTTCCCCACGTGGAGCGTGGCGCCCTTCAGGAGCACGGGGTCCTTGATGGAGCCGAGTGCGTCCGCCTTGATCTTCCGGAAGCCTTCGCCCCACCGCTGGTCGTAGGTCTGCCAGTCGGGGTCCTTCTGCAGCCCGAGTTCGAGATCCTTCATCTGCGACCGGACGTTCAGGTCGATCGCCGAGAGGGCCTGCGCGCGCTCGATATCGGATGCCTGCTGCCGGAAAGCAATATCCGCATCGGCCAGTGCGCCGGCGAGCTTGTCCAGGCCGGCAGCGATCGGGGTGGCGAGATTGGGGACGGCAGGCTCTCCATCCGGCTTCTGGAACTGCGTGGCGATGTAGGCAGGAATTTCCACAGGTCAACTCCTGAACGTCGCGAAGTCTTTCGCGGCCTTGTACTTAAAGAGGTCAGCCGCGCCCCCGAGCAGAGACCCCACGGCGGCCGATCTTCCGGCATCCTCTTCGAGGTCGGCACCTCTCATACGCGCGTCGAAGTTTGCTTCCGCCGTCTTGTGGGCCATGAGGATCTCGAGCTCGGTCTCGCGGGCGGTCTGAAGATACGTCTGCATCGCGGACCCCTGCGTGATATCGACCCCAGCCGCCCCGGCGTTCGCTCGGATCTTCGAGAGGACCGAATCCTGCTGGAACTTCATCCCCCGCTCCCGAAGGAGGTCCGTGGTGAGGCCGGAGGTAGCCACGCGCCGATTCGCCGCCGCCCTCTCCTTTCCGGCCCTGGCGTTGCTGAAGGCGCTGAACAAGGCCGAACCGACCATGAGATACGGGGCAAAGGCGCTCAACGAGGCCATCGTTCCGCCGCCGGCCGCTCCCGCCCCCACCGGAGAAGCAATAATCGCCATGTCAGTCCCCCACGTCGAGTGTTCCGGCGATCGCCAGAATGGTGAACGGCAGCGGTAGCGTCTGCTTGATGATCAGGCGACCGGCGCGCGTCGTCCCAAGGAGAGGCGTTTGTGCGTCTCCCGTGAACAGGGCTGGTGCCGTGCCGAGCGGGTCGGATCCGCTGCGGGCGGGAACGGTTTTCCCGTTGATCGTGACGCCCGACAGGCCGGTCTGGTACAGCCGGAGGATCACCTCGGCCCACTGCTTCTGCTCGTTGATGTTGTTTCGGCCCTTGTCATCGATGTAGTCGGGCGGCTCCGGTTCCACGGTGGTCTCGTAGTGGAGTCCCACGGTGACGTCCGATGCGGCCTTTGCCAGCGTGATCTGCCCGCCGGCCACGACGTGGCCCTCGACCACGAACCCGTCGGCCACGACGTCGACCGCCTTCCCCTCGAGGTGAGACAGGCCGGTGATCACCGTGGCCGCGGCGCTCTGGTACCGGACGAACGAGTCGCCCACGACGACGTCCGGGTCGAGATATTCGATGTAACGCTTCGTCACGCCGCCGATCGTCCTGTTGACCACGACCCACAGTTGGTCCCGGTTGTTCACCGGATCCGGAATCACGGCGACCGACTCGAAGAGGCCGTCCGTCACATGCCGGTGCCAGCCGAATACCTCTTCCTCCCGGCTGTAGGTGAGGCCCAGGAGGACGCCATCCGCCCGGACGCACCACAGGATCGACTCCGGCTCCTGCTGGTACGCCATGTCGACGATCCCGCCGCCCTCGGTGATGTGCTCAGCGAACCGGGTCAGGTCGGGGGCGACGAAGGTGTCCTTCTGGAAGTCGTAGGTGATCTCCCGGATCTTCCGCTTCTGCGCCTGGACGAACAGGACGAAGGGGCCGATCTTCACCGGCATGATGGTTGAGGAACCGTGGTTCGTCTCGGGGAGGGGGCGCGGGTTCGTCGGGGTCAATGCCGCATCCCCGTCGCCCCGGATGGAGAATTCGGATGCCGCGGTTCCGCCCATGAGGACCTTGGAGGGAATGAGCCACCGGACGGCGTTGACGCCAAGCCCGGTCAGGGCGTGTTCGAAGGAGTCTCCTGCATTCACTCCGGCTGCGAAGTTCTCGTAATCGCCGGAGGCGGATCCCCATATAGTGGTCGGCTGACGATCGGTTCCTCCGTAGCCCAGGCGTTGCTCGTAAAAGCAGATCGCGGACGGGAACCCGTGCGCGATGCTCCAGGAAGGCACCTCGGCGGACCATGCCCCGCCAGCGACTGCGGTCACGCCGGAGAGAGGTTTTTCGATCTTCCCCGAGACGACCGTCGTGGATGTGAAAACCGTCAGTTTCACGATCCCGGAGGCGACCTTGACGTACTTTCCGAGGGTGACGTCGGCTGCGCGCCAGCCAGCCACCCCGAGGGTCAGGGTTGCGATGGCACCTACGGGCGTGGCCACGGACGGGGTGAGCGTGGCGACCGGCGATCCACTGAGCTTCCAGGAACCCGCGGCGATCGCGTAGTGCTTGCTCCAGTTCACCCCGGCCACCTGATCGAAGGAAAACGCCGAAGCGATCACCACGGTGGTGGCATTGGTGACGGAGACGACCTGCCGCATCTCTCCGGTCTGCGCTCCGCTGGTGAGCCGAATCCAGATGCCAGCCGTAGCCTGCGCGGCGGATATCCCATGAGCGGCGCCGAAAGTGACTGTCGTACCGACACTCGTCAGTGTGGTGGCCGGCGTCGTATCGATCAGGGCTGCCGGAAAATCATCGAGGATCTCCGCCGTCATTTCAGACGTTCCGACGTACGCCGTGAAGGACGCCCGGGCGTCGAGGTATTTCAGAAGCCGGTCCTTATCCGCCGCGAGGAACACGGCGGCGTTGGAAACGACCTTCACGCCCGTGCCAGTCAGGGCGGAGAGGGCGACCATGATCGTGCCGCCCGAGTAGTCGGAATCGTCCTCGAATGTTGGCGGGGGGAGGAAATTGATAGCTTTGAAGCTCCACGAGGTTCCGTTCGCCAGGAGGCGGGCGAGTTTCTGCTGCGCGTAGGATCCATGGGCCAGGTAGAGGACGTCGGCGCTCTGTGCACGTTGGACTGCGAACAGATCTGACTCGATATATGGGGTGACAACTTCTACGGGAGAGGTACCCGTGGTGTCCAATACACTCACATCGTCAACACAAATGCCATCGTTACGGGTGGAAAATTCGATATAGCTCGTTGTTCCAGTCGCCACGAAGGAAAAGGTGTGGGTGCCAAACGACGACATGTCCGCCCACAAAAGTTCATACCCGTGCAGGGTGGATCCGGCGATGACTTTAACGTACGGAGTACCCGTTCCGAGGAGTTTTACGGAAACAGTACATGTATGCCCCGCGATTGTGGTGATTGCCTGTCCAGCGATCGCGGCGTATCCGATAACCGGGGGAGTAAGGATCTGCGGGTTGAACTTCAGGGCCTGTAAAGCGCCGTCCCACGATATCGACGCAGGGGACGTAGAGTAGTCGGTCCACCCCGCGATGCCCGTGTTGAATGTTCCGTTGGTGATGAGTTCCGTCACTGCACCGAGGATGACAGATCCGTTTTTGAAAAACCGAATATACTGATCGCCCACCTCGAGGACGTACGCGGCATCGGTCCCCACCTCGAAGGGGAGGATCCGGGTCTTCTTCGCGGAGGTCTTCACTTCCTTCACGAATCGAAACGCCCCTCGACGAGTGGCTGGCCCCTGAAGCTGGCAGATCGCATTTTCCAAGGTCCTGCAACCGTCATGAAACTTCGCCAGGTCGAGTCTGCCACCCATGCGGGGCGACAGCTCCCCGGCGTTGAACGATTTCTGGAAGGGGGTCAGGGCGCCCATGTCACCGCACGTCGAGCAGGGCCGTGCAGGACGCCTGCTTCGGCCGGGCCTCGATCGCGGAGAATACTTTCGCATCCGCCAGTCGGCACCGGGCGATCACTTCCAGCGACGGGACGAGGGATTTGGATTTCAGCGCCGGGGCGATATCGACCGCCAACTGCGAGACGAGCGCCTCCACCAGGTGTCCATCGAGCCGGGCGACCGGGTCGGTGGCTTTGTCGTACGCGACGTACAGGACGTACGCCTCGATCTCGTCGGTCAGGAGCTTCCCGCCCTCCACGGAGTAGTCGGCGTCGACGGACATCTCGACGACCCGGACGCAGTCGGGCGGAAGCGCATAGGCGTACGAGAAGCCGAACGACGGCGCTGCGGTTTCGCGCGCCAGGGACACGGACCGGGAAAGCAGGCACCGCCAGTTCGCCGCGCGCAGGATGGCGTCCCGGGTCGCCTCCCACGTGTTCCGGAGGATGATTCCCGCCTGCGAAGAATCAGACGCCAGCGACGTGATCGGATCCAGCCCGAGTGCCTTAAGCGCCAGGTTGCAAATCTCGGTGTTCGTAGTGGCCATCGGTCACCCCTTTCCGTAGAGGGAGCCGGCGATCTTCTTCGCGTCCATCCCCGCCGACTTTTCGAGCGCCATGTCGGTGACCTGCAGGCTCATGTCCTTGTACCCCTCCCCGTCCGAATGGTCGGAGACGGTGACGGATTTCACTTCGACCATGGCGTGGAGCATGAACTTGGAGCCCGCCTTAGGAGTGCCCAGGCCGAGCTTCTCAATCTCATCCTTTCCGAGGTTCAGACAGAGGCCGAACGGATACTCTGGGGCGTCCATATCCACAGGGGCCGCCATCGTCTCCGCCTTCTTCTTGCCCTGCTTCATGTTGACCATTTTCATTGGACGCCCCCAAGATATATTCGAGAGGGCGCCTCTCCGGTTGGAGAAGCGCCCCTCGGCTCGTGGCTTTCAGGTCACCACATGAAGAGCTTGAACGCCCTGTCGGCGGTTTGCCCCGTTCCGCATTTCACCTTCAGGTGCGTGAATGCGCCAATCCCTCCCGGAACATCGAACGTGTACCCTCCCGTCCCGGCCGCGGGTCCGGTCAGGATCATGTTGGTGCCGTTGGGAGTCGACCTGTAATCGGCATACGTGGTTCCCCCGTCTCCGCTGACCTGGAGGTAAACGGTGGACGATTCGATCGTGGGCACGTACACGGCGAGGTGAGTGGCCGCCTTCGGGATCGCCACCGCCGGGGTGACCGCGTTGTCCGTGGCGTACGCCAGCGTGGCGGTTGCCACATGCGGGTTGCCGGCGGAGGCCGGTCCGACAAAGAGGGCCGCCGCAAGGAGCAAGGCGGCCATGGCGAGAAGCGCGAGTTTTCTCATCGGGTGGATCCTCCTTCGGAAGGATGCTCCCGGGAGCGCGTGGCCCCCGGGAGCGGTCTGGTCAGATGACGTTCTTGTCGCCGGTGGAGCCGCCCGGAGGCGGAGGCGCGTTGTCCGCGGCCCCATCCGGCCCCGCTCCGGTCTTGCGCTTGTCGCCTTCCCCGCCCGGAGGCGGAGGAGGCGGGTCGACGGGTTTCGGCGGGACCTTGAGCCCCGCCTTCTTGAACGCGACCCGGGCGGCATCGTCGACCGGCTCCATCCACTTGCCGGACGGCTTGCCTTCGAACTCGAACTCGGTCCCGGGCTTGCGCTTGCCCCTGTACTCCCCGAACGCGATCGCGCGGACTCTCATCGGTCACCTCGCTCTTAGGTGATCGAGAAGCCGTCGGCGTACGCCTTCCAGCCTCCCAGGAACGAGAGCGGCGCGATGAATGCGTCGACGGTGATGGTCGGCGTGGTGCCGCCGCCGTTGAAGTACAGCCCGAGGTACCGCTCGGTTTTGGACCCGGGCGGGATCGGAATGACGAGCCGTTTCCCGACGACGAGATCCGCCCGCGCAGGCTGGATGAGCGCGAGGACGGTCGGGGAACCGAGCGCCGCGTCGGCGTCCTGGACCGCCTGGAACTCGTACGTCTCGTCCCCGGTCGTGGCGTCGGCCGCGACCTTGACCTCGATGCCGATGCCGAGGGGTTCGCCCTCGGTGATGTCGTTCCCGGCCGCGCCGGTGTCGTAGGTGTTCGCCGAGCAGGCGTCGACGGAGAACGCCTGCGCGCCGCAGAGCTGCGTTTTTGCGTCCCTGAATCCCATGGTCATCTCCTTTCGGAAGTGGGTGGTGCGGTTAGTTGCTGCGTTCAGGATCAGGTGATGCGCGCCTCGGCCTCGGTCAGCGCATCGCAGGTCTTCAGCGGGATCCCGAAGAAGTCGAGTCCGCCGCGGACCGGGTTGCCGAACTGCGTGGCGGCGGCCGGGATGGAGAGCGCGTTCTGGCTCTTGTCCATGGCCTGGACGCCGAGGAAGGACTTGACCGTCCGGTTCGCGTAGAACGACGCGGCACCCATGGCGTAGGACGGGATCCGGTCCATGGCCCGCTTCATGAGCTTCGGGAGGTTCGCCGCGGCGACGTTCTCGGCGGTCAGGTCCGAGATGTCGATGTTGCAGATCCGGACTGCGTACCGCCAGTCCTTGACCACCACTCCGCACTTCCACTGGAAGTGGTCCTGGTAGGCGCGCATCCGGGAACCGGCCACGCCCGCCGTGGTCTCCACCGTCACGATGCCCAGGTCCTCGTGGATGAGTCCCGCCTCGGAGTCCTTCGGGAAGATCCCGTGGACGGTGTTCTCGCCCCACACGATCAGCCAGATGCTCGAATTGTCCGAGCCCGTGCCGCCGGCGTCGAGGATGTTCTGCGCGTTCGCCGCGCCCGCGATCGCCGAGTAGTGCGCGCCCAGGCCGATGAACTCTTCCGCCGCCGCCGCCGTGCCGTAGAAGAGGGTCTGCGCCATCTCCTGGTTCATCGCCTCGATGAACGCCTGCGCCTCGGTAAGACGGAACGCACCGACGTCGGGGGCCAGCTTGGCGAGATCCACGTCGACCTCGGACCACGCCTCGAGCATCCCGCAGTGCGCGTCGATCTGCGCCTTCGTGGACTTGCTGGTTGCAACGCCTTGATTCAGGAGCCGCCAGTAGACCGACGGCAGCCCGGTCCGGATCGTGGTGCGCTCCCCGGTCGGCAGGTTGCCCTGCTTGAAGCGCATGTCCTGGAGGATCTCGTTGGTCTGCGAGAGCAGTTCGATGACGGCCGCAACCCGGCCGTTCGGGTCCAGGCTCTTCGCCCAGTCGGCCAGCGTCAGACAGCCGGCGCCCAATGTTGCCATGGTCTTGCTCCTTTCGGGATGGGGTGATGGTTCGGCAAATCAAGGGCGTCGAGCGCCCGGAAAAACGTTACGTGGTGGTGGGACCGTACAGCCGCTCCGACAGGGACTTCTTGTCCGCTCCGCCGTCGCCACCGGCGCGGAGCCGCCCCTCGCCCCGGGCGCTGGCGACATCAAAGAGGAGCTCGTACAGGTGTGGGTGTTCTCCGAGGCCGGATTTCGTGATGATGTCCTGCGTTTTCTTCGGCAGCGCCTTGATCTCGCGCTCCACCAAGGCCCTGTTCTGGTCGTACTTCTCGCCCCACGAAGTACGCAGGGCCTTGTCCGCCTCCGCGGCCGCCTTCTTGTTCTCTGCGTGGGCTGCGATCCCCATGGCGACCTGCTGGTCGACGATCCCCTGTAGCACCTTCGCGGGGGTGCCAGCCTTGTGGGCCATGGCGACGAACTCCTCGAGGCCCTTCTGGTCCACGATGTCTTCGATGGATATCCCGGCGGGGGGCGTCGGCATCTTTATGCCGTACTCCGCGGGCGTGGCCGGGACGGCGTACTCCGACGCCTTCCTCGAAAGGTCCCGAAACGCGCCGAGGACGTCGGTCACCGGCCTGTCCTTGAACGGCTCGAACACGGCGGCGTCCGGTTTCAGTGTATCGGGCAGGCCGGTGAACCACTCCTGCGCGGCGGGAGGATCGCCCCCAGGGGATCCGCCCGACCCGCCCGTCCCGTCGCCGTCCGCCAGCGCAAACAGCCGTTCCCTCCGCAAGTCGTGCAACATGGGTCACCCTCCTCCTGGGTTTGAAAGTTCCATCGCTTCCGCCATGGAAAGGATGGTCTCGATATCGTCTGAAACGCTGCGTCGCCCCTCGTTGAACGCCGATACGTCCGGATACCCCGGCACAAAGGAGATCCCGCCGTACGACGCTCTCAGGTCGGATAGAACCTTCTTTCCCTCGGGGGTGCCGAAGCAAATTTTGTACGCAAGGAGCTTGTCTTTCGGGGATTGGCGCGTGAGTCGTTCACGTTCCGCCATGATCTCCGCGAGGATTCGCTGCGAATTCGGTACGCCAGGTTTCACTGGCCCATCTCCGCTTCGGGGACCATGCGGGTACGGCCGCCCATCATCCCCGGGTCGGCCTCCGCATCAACCTTCCGAGCCTGGGCGGTCTTGAGCATCTCGTCCGCCGCCTCCGTGCGGTCCATCCGGGCCTGCGCTTGCTGCGTTGCCTTCGCGCGCGTCTCCCGGCGAGCCGCGACCTGGTCCTTGCCGCGCATGACCTTCGACGGGACGGACCCTCCGGCGGACCGCGCCCACAGTGCTTCGTCGAAGTCGATCGTGTCGAGCACACCGGGATCCTGCGTCCGTTCGAAGATGGCGAGCGTTGCGTCCACCTGGGAGTCGATCGCCAGCGTGTCCTGCGAACGCTGCGCCGCCGCCAGCGGCCCCTTGTAGACCACGTCGATCGACCGCTCTTCCGGGGGGGCCTGAAGGATTTCCTGGGGTGGGGGCGGGAGGGCGCCGCCGCGGAGCATGAGGCTGAACACCCGGGAGATCGTCGGGTCGAGGAACTCGGACTTGTGGCGGCCGAGCACCCCGGGTCCGAGGACGCGCATCATCAGCTGGATTCGGAGGTGCGCCTCCTGGGCCGTCATCTCCTTCTCGGGTAGCTGCAGCAGGCCGGCGTGGAACGCCTCGTTGATCACGGCCCGCATCTTCTCCTCTTCGACTTCCGCCACGTCGAACTTGGCGCCGTTCAAGATCGGCTGAACGGGCGGGCTCATCCCGAGCGACTTGCCGTTGACGTCGTGGACCGCGCCCGGGAGCCACCGGATGGATCCCGCCAGCCCGACGTCTTTCAAGAGCGGCGGGAACAGGGCCATCGCCAAGCTCATGAGCTTGAACCGGACGGCCTCGTTCAGGGTGCGGACGTCCGGATAGGCGGACTCGCCCAACCCCCGGCCGTAGATCCTCTCGCCGTTCCCGCGCGACCACCGGGGCGTCGGGGCGGGGAACTCGTGGAACCCCTTCTCCTCGAGCAGGGTGCGCCGGTCAGGCTCGAGGTAGTAGCAGGCGAACGGCATGTCCCAAGCGAAGGGGCGCTCCCCGTTCGAGGCCGGAGCGCCCCTCCTGGGCTCCACAACCACCAGGACGTTGACCAGGGAGTACGGGCGGGTGATCGCGGCCTGCTTCGTGGTGTCCGAGGCCGTCTTGGGCCAATCGGTGACCACGTCGATCGCCGGCATTGTCGTGAGCCAGTAGACCGTGTCGATCACCCGACGCCGGTTCTCCGCACACCACGCATCGCCCAGGGATATCGCCGTGAACTTCAGCCCGCCGAACTTCTGCCCGGGCGTCTGGATCTCGTCCTCCTCGATGAACATGGGGGAGGCCGTGCCGAAGATGATGTTGTCGAGGTACGCCTCCGGGGCTTCCGAGTCCCAATTGCTCATGGCAAAGGCGGCCAGCATCCGCTCGGCGCACTCCTCGAGCCAGTCGGATGTGGCCTTCGAGTCCATCAGGCCCACGTTGCGGGTCTGCAGCCCGAACCACGGGAAGTTCGACGCCGTCATCGAGCCGTGCATGAACGACGCGAGCTTCTCGGCCGCGCGCGTTCCGGTGCCGTCGTACTGATAGTCGGTCAGCTTCTGGCCCTGGCGCTTGTTTCCGCGCGTGAGGATCCCCCGCTTCCGGGGCATCAGGACCTCGGCGATGCTCTCCCAGTGCCGCTCGAAGGGCTGCCGGATGGTTTTGAGCTGCTCGAACCGCGCGAGGATCTTCTGAGGGTCTGCGGCCATGGGATCAACCCCCGAGAGTCGCGGAGGAGCCGAGGGTCGGGACGAGCATCGACGCGGCGAATCCCTTTTTGCGTTTCAGCGCCAGGCGCTCCATGCCGGCCTTCGCGGAGGCCTCGAATTCCGCCTGCCTGATGGCGGCTTCGGCGGCAGAGCGGGCGCTTTCCTCCGCCGCTTTCTGGTCGCCCTTGGCCTCCGGCGTCTGGTAACCCACGGCGCCGGCGGAGGCTTTCCCTAAATCGGAAATCCCGCGATACCCTTGG
>JAKALO010000072.1 GCA_021824125.1 Deltaproteobacteria bacterium
TCTCCGCCGTCTTCGCCGACGCGTTCTTCACCGACTCGGCGTTCTCCGCGATCTGGTGGGACGTCCGCGACAGCTCCTCCATCGTCGCGGTAACCTCCGACACCGAGGCCGCCTGCTGCGAGGCGCTTGCCGCCTGGTCCTGGATCATGTTCGAGATCTTTCCCGTGAAATCGCCCAGTGAATTCCCCAACTGCTGTATACGGAGGAGAATCGGCCGGAGGCTGCCGCCCATCGCGTTGAAGGCGCGGGCCAGGATTCGCACCTCATCGTACCCTTCCTCGGGGACCTGCGCGCGGATGTCCCCCGACGAGATCTCTCCCGCGCTCGCGACCAGCCGCGATAGACCTGCCGTGATCCGTCCGCTGACCAACCTGGACGCCAGTATCGAGATGCCGAAGACCAGCAACCCGGCGAGCGCGATGTCTTTCGCCAGGGAACGGAGACCCGAGAAAACTGGCGTGTAGTCCATCCCTATCTGGAGGGAGCCCAAACGCTTCCCCCCGTCTTCCACGGGTATCGTCAGTTCGAAAACGGGCCGATTGGCTCTCCTGACAACCCGTTCCTTGATCTTCATGCTTCCCCACGAGGCGACCTGTGGTTCGACCCACGAACCCCCGACCTCCTTCTCGTCGTTGTGGGCGATAATCCGGTTGTCCGCCCCCACCACGGCCACGAAGATGACATCCGGGTCCTTCCAGGCAAGATCCTGGACATATGTCTTGAAGAAAGCCAGGTCCCCCGTGGCGAATTTCTCCGCCGCGTCCGCTTCAATCGACGTCAGGAGAGTCCTGCCGTGGCGACGTACCGCGTCCTCGAGGACCGACCGGCTGCGGGTATAGGAAAAAACGGAAACGAAAACCGTTATCGCGACGGAAATGACGGCAAACGCCACCATCTGCTGCGTGTCGAGGCGGTTCCATCCGAGTTTCGATTTGCCGGGCATTGAAACCCTCCGGAAAAGCTTCCGTTCTTTGCTCTTTTTCGGAAAGAAACCTCGAGTACTTTAATTTTTTTTAATTAAAAAAGGTTAAATATTTCGTCGATTCTTCCGATAACTCCGGAGGAACCGGGTAGTCGCCGAACACCCGATCCCGCCGGGAAAAAAACCCGCGTACCGCCGCGGGAATCAAGGAGACAACACAATGAACAGGCATATCGCGATCGTTCGAACCGTGTCGTTCCTTGTGGCCGTCGCTTTTCTTCTCGCCACGGCGGCCGCTGTCGCCGGGGAACAAAAAGAAATTAAAATGATGGGGATTTTCGTGAAGCAAACCATGGCGGCGGACGGCAAATCGGCCGAGGCGGTCGTCAAGGACGTCAAGACGGGAAAGGAGGTCACGTTGATCCTGACGGACGACCTGACCCTCAACAAGTTCAGGAAAACCAACCCGTCATGGTTCCTGCCGGGCGAGGAAATCCGCATAAAGTACGTGGTCAAGGACGGGAAGAACCAATGCACGTATTTCCGTAAAGCGGCTGGTTGCTGAAAAACGACACCGGATCAGGGGGCGAGGGACACCTTCTTCGCCCCTTCGCGCCACAAGACCGCCGAGGAATCTCTCTTGCCGCCCGGCAGGTACCATAATTTCGCAGTAACCTCGACCGTACCCGGACCTTCACCGGTTGCCCCGATATCCGTCGGCCGGACCGGGATTTCGTACCGCTCCGTCACGGGCTTTCCGACCGGCAGCGACGTGTCTTCGATCAAGCCGCTCTTTTCGTAGGCCCCGTGTCCCATGCGGCGGCCACGCCCGAACCGCTGCGCTATCGGCATGTAGGTTTTCGTCCCCGAGAACACCTGCCTGCCGTCGTTCGTCTTGGCGGTCACATCCAGGACCAGCCGGTTTTGTGTGGGTCAGCCGTCGGGAATGCTGTGTCCGGCCCTGTTTACCATCGTGACGCTGGCGGCGACTCCCTGAGTCTTGTTCCGGCCGTCCCCGAGCATTAAGAAAACCGCCTCCATCGTAAAATCCAGCGCCACGCTCGACATGCGGGGATCGGTGTAGCTCCTCATGTCATGCCCCTGTTTCTGCTTCCGCATGTGGCAGTCCTGGCACTCCTCCTTCCCGCCGTTCGCCCTGTAGGAAAAAAGGTAGCTCGAGTAGGCGGTGGTGCACTGGGTCGGGTTGTCGAACTCGAAGTTGGGACCCTGGCCGTGGCACTGCCCGCAGAAGATGGATTCCCCCAGGACGGGGCTCTTTGCAGACTTCGGGTAGAAGCCGCAGAAGTGACCTTCCCCCTTGCTCCCGTAAACCGTCTTCGGCAGGGGATACCCGTCGGTCCACTTGTGGACGATGGCGTTCCGGTTATGGCAGACGAGGCAGCCTATGGTGAGGCTCGAGAGCTTCGCCTCTACCTCCGCGAGCTTCCCGTCGTCTTCTTCCGACTTCGCGTCGGCCCAGCGCGAAAGGTCGCCGGCGATCTCGCGGGCGACGTCGTCCGTGGCTTCGGCAAGCTGGGGCAGGTGGCACTTGGCGCACGTCATGAGGTGCTCCAGCCGGACGTCCTTGAAATCCGTAACGCCGGAATAGCCCCACTCCATCAGCCCGCTCGTGATCGTGGCCCCGAGGGAGCCCACCGTCCGGCCCGTTCCAATCAAGGGGCGGGCATGGATCGAGTTCTTCCACTGCCTGTAGACCTCCTGGTGGCATTCCCCGCAATGCTCCGAATCGTAGCGCTCCGCCAGTTCGGCGACGCTCCGGGCCTTCGGCTGCTTCCCGTCGGGCGCAAGTTCCCAGACGATCCCCGGCCTCTTGTGGCAACCTGATGCCGGGAGAAGACAGAGGGCCGCCAGGAAAAGGAAGACCAGAGACCTTATTAACGACAAATCCGCTCCGATTTCATCCCTGCGTGCGACAACTTTCTCCGGCAATGCGGAATCACGCCTTTCTCAAGGATACTTCTCCATCTTCAACTCCTTGCGGAATTCATACCAGTCAGGCGCACCGGAATCCAACGCGCCGTCTTCCAGTTGCCGTATCCTCACGCGGACGACGACCCGGCCTCCGGCAATATCCTCGGATTTGGCGACGAAATCGAAACGCTCCCTGACCGCCTGGAGAGGAGGCAGCGAGGTGTCGTCGGTAAACCCGCTGTTTTCGTGGGGTCCCTCTCCCATCAGCCCGCTCCGCCCGAAGCGCATTGAAACGGCCCTGTAATTACGTGTCTCGGAGAAAAGCGGCGCGTCGTTGTTCCCTCCCGTCGCGGTCACCTCCAGCGCCAGTCGCTTGGAGGACGGCGGCCCCTCCGGGATCGCGTGCCCCGCCCGGTTCGTCAGGGAAACCTCCACGACCACGCGGGGAACGTATGTGCTGACGTCCTTCCACAGGTACCCGCGGACCTCCGTCGCCACGTCGAGCGCCGCGTTGTCCATGACGGGCTCCGAAGCCCCCTGCATGTTGTGGCCAAGCCGGTTTTTCCGCATGTGGCAGTCCTGGCACGTTTCCCCTCCGCCTCCCCGGACGTAGGCGAACAGGTAACTGCCGTAAGCCGTGGCGCACTGGACAGGGTTCTCGAGGTCGAAGTTGGGGCCGTACCCGTGGCACTGGCCGCAGAAGATCGATTCGCCCAGCGATTCCCCTTTTTTCATGACCGCGAACGATCCCGGGTGGGCGCCTTCCCTGTTTCCGTAGACCGCTCCGGCGGCGGGGTATCCGTCCACCAGTTTGTGGATGACGGCGTTCCGGTTGTGGCAGAGCAGGCAGCCGATGTTCAGGCTCGACAGTTTTTCGGCCGCCTGGTCCCTCGTTTTCGGGTCGTTCCCGTCGATCGCGCCTTGCCAGGTCTCGATCGTTTCAAGGATTTCCCGGGCCACCTCGTCGGTGGCGTCGGCCAGCTGGGGGAGGTGGCACTTGGCGCACACCATAAGGTGTTTCACCTTGACGTCCCCGGGAGCCTTCACCCCGGAGGAAGGCCACCGGACCAGCCCCTCGAGAATGAACTTCCGCAAGGCGGCCGTCATCCTGCCCCCGTTGAACATGGACGCCGAGTGGGTCGACTTCCGCCACTGGTCGTAAATCCCGCGGTGGCATTCGGCGCACGGACCCGAGTCGTAAAGTTTCGCAAGTCCGGCAACCGTTCCCGGCTTGACGCTTTTTGCGGCGATGGTCTCGTCCCACCCTACCCCCGCGGTCCCGGCCAGGACCCGCGGGGGGAAAAGGAGAACGGCGGCCAGGACCGCGGATGTGGTCCAGGCCAGAGAGCACGCGCTCTTGGCGGGGTTCCGGCGGAACATGATGGGCCTCCCTTTCCTGATTCGATTGACCGGCCTGGACCAGGCCCGGAACCGGTCGGAAAAAATGATGTCCCGCCGGTCCCAGGAACCTCTTTCGGAAAAAAGCCGCCTGTAGTTCAATGAAAAAGTCGAATTGTGGAATAAAATAGGGGTTCTTATGCCGACGACGAAACCCGAACTTCTCATATCCGAGGAAAGTATCCAGGCGCGCGTGTCGGAACTGGCGCGGCGGATATCTGAGGACTGCCCGGCGGGAGAGGAACTGCTCCTTGTCGGCGTCCTCCGCGGCTGCTTCATCTTCCTGGCGGACCTCTCCAGGCGCCTCACGGCGCAGGCACGGATCGACTTCGTCGCACTCTCCTCATACGGCCAGGCAACCAGGACGACCGGAGCGGTACGCCTCTTGATGGAACCGCGGGCCGACATCGAGGGAAAGCACGTCCTGATCGTGGAGGACATCGTAGACACCGGCCACACGCTCCACTACCTGGTGGGGATATTGGGGGCGCGTGGGCCTGCCTCCCTGAAAACCTGCGCACTCCTGCGCAAACCGTCCCGGATGGAGAAGAAGGTGACGATCGATTACCTGGGCTTCGACGTCCCCGACCGGTGGGTCGTGGGGTACGGGCTGGACTGCGCGGACCGGTACCGGGGGCTGCCATACATCGGGGTCGTCAATGCATCGCCGGAATAAAAAGCGCCGGGCGGCTCTCAGGAGATCCCGTATGCCTTGACCTTCCGGTGGAGGGTGCGCAGCCCGATGCCGAGGACCCTGGCCGCCTGCGTCTTGTTCCCCCCCGTTTCCCTCAAGGCGGCCCGTATCGCGTCCCGCTCGATCTCCTCGAGCGTCCTGGGCGCGGGAAGCGGGATCGGCTCCGCGGCCAGTGGGGGAATCCCGCCGCCGAGGATCTCGGGGGAAAGGTCGTCCGGCCCGATCGTTTCGCCCCCGGCGACCAGCGCGGCGACTTCCATGCTGTTTCTCAACTCCCGCACGTTGCCGGGCCAGCGGTACTGGAGGAGCGCCTTGAGCGCCTCGGGGGAGAGCCGCCTGGGCTGCGCGTCGTTTTCCTTTCCGATCTCCTGGAGGAAGTGGTCGGCCAGCCTGGGGATGTCTTCCCTGCGGTCGCGCAGCGGGGGGACCAGTATCCCGAAGACGTTCAACCGGAAAAACAGGTCCTCGCGGAAAGCCTTCTCCTGAACGCGCACCTTAAGGTCCTGGTTGGTCGCCGCAAGGATTCTCACGTCGACCTTTATGACCTGGGAACCGCCTACCCGCAGGATCTCCTTCTGCTCGATCGCCCGGAGGAGCTTCGCCTGGAGCGGGAGGGACATGTCCCCGACCTCGTCGAGGAACAGGGTCCCCCCTTCCGCGGCCTCCATCCTTCCCTGCCGCGTCGCGATGGCCCCGGTGAAGGAACCCTTCTCGTGCCCGAAGAGCTCCGGCTCCAGAAGGCTCTCGGGAATCGCGGCGCAGTTCAGCGGGTGGAACGCCTTCTGGCGACGCGGGCTCAGCGCGTGGATCGCGCGGGCCACGAGCTCTTTCCCCGTGCCGCTTTCCCCCTGGATGAGGACGTTCATCCGGGTAGGGGCGACCAGCCGGATCTTCCGTATGACCTCCTCCATCGCCCTGGAGAAAGCGATTATCCCTTCCGGGCCGTAGCGCTGACCCATCTCCTCCCGAAGCTGCTCGATCTCCCGGGTCCTCTCCCGGTCCTTGGCCGCCTTGAACACCGCGGCGCGCAGCTGCGGAATCCCGACGGGTTTTTCCAGGAAGTCCGAGGCGCCCGCCCGCATCGCCTCAACCGCGTTGTAGACGGTCCCGTATGCGGTCAGCACGACCACGGACACGCCCGGGTGCTCGGCGGCGACGCGCCCGACCACTTCCATCCCGCTGATTCCCGGCATCCTGAGATCCGTAACGACGACGTCCGCCCCCTCGGACGCGAGAAAGGAGAGCCCTTCCTTCGGGTCGACGAACGGGTGGACGTCGTAACCGTCCCGGCGGAGCGCCGCCGCGACACTGTCCAGGCTGTCGCGGTCGTCGTCGATCACCACGACACGGGCCCTCCCTTTCACCGAAGTTTCTCCGGCAGGAGTCCCGCGGGGGGCCTTGCGGAAAGCGCGGCCTTGAACTGGCCCTCCGTGGGCAGGAGGATGGTGACGGTAGTCCCGCGTCCTTCCCGGCTTCGGACGTTGATCTTGCCGCAGTGATCCCGGATGATCTGCCGGACGACGGGGAGCCCGATCCCGCTTCCGTTCTTCCTCGTGGTGAAGAAGAGGCGGAAGATCTGCCTCCGGTCCGCGCGGGGTATCCCGCGGCCGTTGTCCTGCACCCGGACGAAGGGCCGCCCCCCGTAAAGCCCCGTCGTCACCCGTATCCGCTTCCGGTCCTTGTCCATGGCCTCCTCCGCGTTGAGCAGAAGATTGAGGAGCGCCTGCTTGAGCTGCTTCTCGTCCGCCAGCAGGGGGAGGCGCTCAGGGTGGAGCCGTACCACCAGCTCGATTCCCCTGCGGGAGAAATCGACCTCAAGGAAGCGGATGGTCTCGGAGACGATCTTGTTCAGGTCCGCCACGACAAGCTCCATCGACGGGGGGCGGGCGAACCGGAGGAACTCGTCCAGGAGATCGTTCAAACGCCGGGTGACCTTCAGGTTGGACTGCGCGAGCGAAAGGAGCTCTTCCTTGCGCGCCGCCTCGCCGACCGGAAGTTCGGCCAGCATCTCCGCGAGTATCTGGCTGTTGATATACATGGAATTCAGCGGGTTCCGGATCTCGTGGGCCAGGCCCGACGCGACCGCGCCCAGATCGGCAAGCTTTTTTCTCGTCCCCCTGGTCGGCACGAGGAAATTGTACAACAAAAATGCCGGAATTCGGCGGGGTCGCGGGGTCGAATGGCGTCCCGGGAGAAGATCCGCGCCTACGGGATATAGGTAACGTCAAGCTCCGGAAGAAATCCCGTGCCCAGAGAATTCTCCGAGTCCTCTATTTCCACCACGCCATTCCTTGCAATCAGCATCAACTGGAAGAACCCATGCGTCGAATCGTCCACGTCCAGCTGCAATTCTGGAGAAAGGTCGAAAGCGGGAAGGTCCCCGGTGGACGTGTCCCAAAGAGTAAACGTCGTGACGAATATTCGCGGGGCAAGAAAATCCGACCACAGTAGGGGACTGCCATAGTACACATGATAGACATCAAGGCTTACGGGTGTCCCGGGGGAATCCTGGAGGACATAATCCACGTAGAGTTTCACCCGGGCCGAATTCACCAGCGCACCCACCGGAACGAGTGAAATCGGGAAGGATGCGAACCCGCGTCGTTCAAGAGAGAGACCCAGCGGTGATTGGGTGCGGATTCCGTCCAGTTGAAAGTCAGTGTAGGCACCCGCATTGTTTTCGATATATCCGTCTGATTGCACTGCTCCGGTAATTACAACCGAAACCGGGGATGAGACCACAATGCCATCCCCCCCTCCACAGCCGGCCAAGGCCACCGCCATGACCAGGGTCGTTACCAGGAAAATCGCCCTTCTCATCGCCCACCCCCCGGATGTTGGATCGCAGACCCCTTATGCATAATATCCATTCGACGCCCTTTTCCCGCAAGATATTCAATCCGGTAATCCGGTCGATGTTTCCGGATAATCCTCCGATATTGTTATAATAAGCAAATTTGCCCGACCATCCGGCGGCCTGGCCGGAATTTTCGCATAGGGGAAAAGTGACAGAGGTGGCGCGTCACATTGAATTAGGGGATTCCACGGCGTTCCCGTGGAAAAAACTCATCCTCCTGGGTTTCGTCCTCTGCCTCTGCTTCCTCCTCGGGGCGGTCGCGGCGCTCGTCCTGCTGGCGAAGTTCGGAGACTTCCCGTCTATCGACTCGGCCGGGGCGTACCGCCCGAGCGTCTCCTCGAAGATCTACGACCGGAACAACCGCGTCGTCATGGAAATCTATCTCGAAAAGAGGTCGCTGGTCCCGTACCGGTCGATCCCGAAGCACGTCGTGGCCGCTTTCGTCGCCGCCGAGGACGCAAACTTCTTCAGGCACCGCGGGGTGGATTTCACCGCCATCGCGCGGGCGGTCCTCAAGGACATCCTGTCGGGCGGGTTCGCGCAGGGCGCAAGCACCATCACCCAGCAGACGGTCAAGACGCTCTTCCTGACCCCGGAGAAGAGCATCCGGCGGAAGCTGAAGGAAATCATCATGGCGTACGACATCGAGAGGAAACTGACGAAGGAGGAGATTCTCTACCTCTACCTGAACCAGATCTACCTCGGCGACGGCGCCTACGGCGTGGAGGCGGCGTCGCGGGCCTACTTCGGGAAAGGGGTGGGCGCCCTGAGCCTGTCCGAAGGGACGATGCTCGCGGGGCTGACCCAGGCGCCTACTCGCCACTCCCCGAGGAACCATCCCGACCAGGCGAAAGCCCGCCAGCGGTACGTCCTGCGCAGGATGACCGAGTTGAAGTTCCTCACGCAGGGCGAGGCGGACAAGGCATACAAGGCGAGGATCACCCTGGCGCCGCCATCCAACTTCCGCTCCAAGTCGGCCTACTTCCTGGAATACGTCCGGGCCTACATCCAGGAGAAGTACGGGATGGAGGCTCTCTACAAGACCGAGATGCAGATCTACACGACGATCGACGCCCGGCTCCAGGAGGCGGCGCACGACGCGCTCGTCGATGGTGTCCGCCGGACGGAGGAGAGGAACAAGTACAAGGGCTTGCAGGGGGCCATCCTGTCGATCGACCCGCACACCGGCGGGATACTCGCGATGGTCGGGGGCGTCGATTTCGCGACGTCCCAGTTCAACCGGGCCATCCAGGCGAGGAGGCAGGCGGGGTCCGCGTTCAAACCGGTGATCTACAGCGCCGCGCTGGACAAGGGAATGACGGTCGTATCAACCGTGGACGACTCTCCCATCGAGCTTCTGCGAAACGAAACCGAGCTTTGGAAACCCAGGAACTACGACGGGACGTTCCTCGGCCCAATCCCGATGATCGAGGCGCTGGCCAAGTCCCGCAACCTGGCCACCGTCCGCCTTATCAACGAGATCGGCGCCGATTCCGCGATCCAGATGGCTAAATCGCTCGGGTTCGAGTCGCCCATCGAGAGGAACCTCTCCATCGCGCTCGGCTCCTCGGGCGTCACTCCACTGGAGATGTGCGTGGCGTACGCAACCTTCGCCAACGGTGGTGAGCGGCCCACGCCCTACTTTATCCGCGAGGTCAGGGACGGTACGGGGAATGTGCTGGAGAGCGCGGAGCCCCGGTTGAAGCGGGCCATCTCGCCTGAAACCGCCTACCTGACCGTGCGCATGATGCAGGAGGTCATCCGTTCCGGGACGGGGATGTCCGCCAGGGGCCTGGGCCGGTCCCTCGCCGGGAAGACGGGGACCACCAACGAGAACACCGACGCGTGGTTCATAGGCTTTTCGCCGGACCTTGTAGCGGGGGTCTGGATCGGGTTCGACACGCCCAAACCCCTCGGGGACCGCCAGTCGGCCGCGGCGGTGGCCCTGCCGATCTGGACACGGTTCATGGGATACGCGCTTCCGCAGTTACCCGACCGCGATTTCACGGTTCCGCCGGGGATCACCTTCGCCCGCGTCGACCATTCCACCGGGAAGGCGATGCCGCCGGGCTCCCCGGGCGGCGTTTCCCTCCCCTTCAGGCTGGGAACCGTTCCCGAGGCAGGCCCGGCAGGGAAACAGCGCTCCCCCCGTCGCCCGGGGGCGGACGACCTTCTTTAGCCCGGTCTCATCCTAACCCTTCACGACAGCCATCGGCTTGAGCTTCGCCACCTTCCTCGCGAGCCCCGCGCCGTGCACCACGTCCACGACGGCGGTGACGTCCTTGTAGGCCTCGGGGATCTCCTCGGCGAGGGTCTTCCAGGAAGAGCAGGCGACCAGCACCCCGCGCTTTTCCATGTCCTGCGCGATCGACCTCCCGCGAACGCTCGCCTTGGCCTGGGTGCGGCTCATGCGCCGGCCGGCTCCGTGGCAGGTCGAGCCGAACGACAGGCGCATCGAGCCCGGCTCCCCGGCAAGCACGTAGGAAGCGGTCCCCATCTCGCCGGGTATGAACACCGGTTGACCGACGTCCCGGTACGCCGCGGGTATGTCGGGGCTCCCGGGGGGGTACGCCCTCGTCGCCCCCTTCCTGTGGACGAGGACCCTCCGCTTCCTGCCGTCGACCTCGTGCTCCTCGAACTTCGCGTTGTTGTGCCCGCAGTCGTACACCAACCGCATCCCCAGGTCGCGGGGCCCCGCCTTGAGCACCCTGAGGAAGGTCTCCCTTGCCTGGTGCGCGAGAAGCTGCCGGTTGGCGAAGGCGTAGTTCGCCGCGGCGGCGAGAGCGGCGAGATACCGCCTTCCCTCCGGGGACCGTATGTGGGCGCACGCAAGCTGCCGGTCCGGAAGCTCGATCCGGTTCCGCCGCATGTACTCCGCCATGGTGACCAGGGAATCGTCGCACACCTGGTACCCGAGCCCACGCGACCCGGAATGAATGAAGACCACGGCCTGCCCGCGGAACAGGCCGAACGCCGCGGCGGCCTCGTCGTCGAAGACGTCGGTCACCTCGTCGATCTCGAGGAAGTGGTTCCCCGAACCCAGCGTGCCGAGCTGGTCCCTCCCGCGTTTTTTAGCCACCGCCGAAACCGCGTCCGGATCGGCGCCGGGATATTTTCCCTGGTTCTCGGTGAACTCGACGTCCTCTTCCGTGGCGAACCCCGCGGCGGCCGTCCACCGGGACCCCTCGCTCAGCACCTTTTCCTCGTCCTGCGCGGACAGGCGAACAAAACCCGTCGAGCCCACACCCGAGGGGACATCGTGGCGCAGGGCCGCCAGGAGTTCCTGGAGCCTCGGCCGTAACGATTCGGCGGCGAGGTCGGACCTCAGGAGGCGGACGCCGCAGTTGATGTCGTACCCGACCCCACCCGGGGAGACCACCCCCTCATCGACATCCATCGCCGCTACACCGCCTATGGGGAAGCCGTACCCCCAGTGGATGTCCGGCATACCTATGCTGTGCCGGATTATCCCCGGAAGGTGCGCCACGTTCATCACCTGGCGGACCGACTCGTCCTTCACGATGTCCGCCATCATCGCCTCGGACGCGAAGATGACACCGGGCACGAGCATCCCCTTGCCCCGGGGTATCTCCCACATGTTTTCGGATATTTTACTGAAGAGGACTTCCTGGAATCGCAAGTTCCGTCCTCCCGGTTCCGCGGGTTCCGTTCAGGGAGGCCGGGGGTCTATACATCCACCACGAAGCGGGCGATGTAACCGCCCGGTCCCTTCCGGACCTCCAGGGCGTGCGCGGTCACCGCCTTGATCTCCCGGTGCAGGACATGCCGGGACGCATCGTATGCCTCCCCTCCGACCTCCAGGGACACACCCGACCCGTCC
>JAKALO010000239.1:0-1417 GCA_021824125.1 Deltaproteobacteria bacterium
GGGAACCGACGACGCGTTGTCCTTTCCCGGCACCGCGCCCGGAGGCGGCGGGGGAGCGGTGGTGAAGTACTGGTATCCGATCAGGACGGCGAGCGACAAGGCGATCGCCAGGATCATCCGTTTTTCCATCGTGCCCTCGTTCCGAAAAGTTGGATCCGCCGCGGCAGGTCGACGCCTCCCGGGTGGAAGGGGTGGCACTTGCCGATCCGCCGGATCCCGTCCAGCACTCCGAGAATCGACCCGTTCAGGCGGATCGACTCGATCATGTACTCGGAGCAGCTGGGATGGAACCTGCAGCAGTCGCCGATATAAGGGGAAACCGCCGTCTGGTACAGCCTCAGGAGGCCGATGAGGAGATGTCGGGGCCGCACGGGGCGTTTCCCTCGCTTCCTCCCCACCGCCGTCGAAGGGCGGGGAGCAGCTCGGCGCACACGGAGGAAAGGACCGCCCCCTCGGGGGGCTTCCGGACCACGATCGCCGTCCGGGTCCCCTTGGGGAATGCACCCTTGTGCAGCCGGTAGAATTCCCGCAGGAGACGCTTGGCGCGGTTGCGGGCGACGGCGCCCCCCGCGCGCTTCCCCGCGGAGATGCCCACCTGCCGTTTTTCCCCGCCCAGGGAGTCCCGGTACACCGTATAATGCGCCGTGTGCAATCGTTCGCCCTTCCGCACCACGTCCCGGAACTCCCGGTCGGTGCGAAGGCGCTCGTTCGCGGGGAAGCCTTGCGGACGTTCCCCCGGGGGGACGATCACTTCTTGCCGCTGACCGTTACGGAGAGACGCTTGCGCCCCTTGGCGCGGCGTCGCGCAAGAACCTTCCGGCCGCCGGGGGTCGACATCCGCTCGCGGAAGCCGTGGGTTCTTTTTCGCCGCAGGTTGTGCGGCTGGTACGTGCGCTTCATGGGAATATCGCTCCTTCCGTCGACACGACTCGCTCAATTGACGGGAAATGTATAATCTATTTCCTTCCGGTTCGCCGTGTCAACCGGTTTTCCGGCACCAACTGGCCGGGATGGGGGGGACACTCCCGATGTTCCCGGCGAAAAAACAAGGAGTGTCTCCCGCGATGATCCCGCGGTTCGAGCTGCGCAGGCTGTTCCGTTTCCCCCTCCTGACGGCGGGGGAGGGCGGCGGTCCGTCCGCCCCCCGGGAGAGCGAGCTCCTCTTCGATCTGACCGGGGAGAACCCCGAGAACCGGCTCTTCGGCCGGTACGATCCGGGGGAGCTCCGGGAGCGTATCGCCGCGTCGGGGCTCCTGGCCGGTCTGTCCGAGCGCGGCTACCCGGATCCGATCCTGCGCCTCTCCTGCGCGGATCCCTCCGACCAGCGGATCTGCCTTTACGCCGGGGAGGAAACACGGGACCGCCTCCTCCTCGAAGCCCGGCTGCAGATTTCCCCATTCTATCCGAAGCGACTCAT
>JAKALO010000239.1:1427-2665 GCA_021824125.1 Deltaproteobacteria bacterium
GGCCCCTTCACGGAGGAGTTCTCCTTCCGGATGCTCGTGATCCATTGGCTCGTCCTTTCGTCCCCCGACGGCGCGTTCACCGTGGACCGACCGCGGCTTCCAGGGCAGGAGAAGCCGGGGCTGGGGCTCCTGAGCCAGACGATCACCCTCCTCAAGGCGTTCTCCCGGGAGCTGTCCGTCGACGGGGTGCTCGACGTCCCGGACCATTTCCACACCGCGCTCTTCTATTCCCGCGCCTTCCGGTATCTCGACCCGGAAGCGGAAGGGCGGTTCCAGGCGATCGCGCGGGACCTGTCCGGCGTGCCGCTGGCGCTGGCCTCCGACGCGATCCGGGAAGGGTGCCTGGTCGACCGCAACACGGGGGCCCCGATGCCTTGGCCGGTGGCCGAGCAGGTGATGGCGGTGCGCGGGCCGCTGCGTCGATTTCTCCGTTCCCCATCGTATCGGGAGGCCAGAAATCGGGCATCGGCAGATCATCGCGTGATTGTCAACTGGGATCTTTACCGGGAGAAAATCTCCGGCCGCGCATCTTGATAATAATATCCTTGCGTCCCGTTTTTCGCGTGTGATACCCTTCCATCCCTCATCTGGATCCTCACCGTTGCCGGGAGGCGGGAACCCATCAGATCGGGTCGCTGGAACAATGGCGGGAATTCTGCGTCGAATAATATTATAACAATGCTGAAACAAAGGGGATTCCCAGTTATCCACACCTGTGGAAAAACATGTTGGCAACTATTCCGCGTTCTCTCCGTGAACCGCCCGGGAACTGATCGTTTTTCCGCCGTTTTCCCGTCGATGAAACACCTCCGCCGGGGGATCATCCCGTGACCTCGAAGGCCTGGGAAAAGATCCTCGCCCAGTTGCGGGGCGAGGTGAGCGAGCAGGTGTTCGAGACGTGGCTGCGTCCGCTGCGATACGTCACGAGGGAAGGCCCGATCCTCTTCGTCGCCACGCCGCACAAGTTCTTCAAGCAGTGGATCGAGGACAACCACCTCGCGCGGATCGAGGAGATCGCCCGCAAGGAGCTGGCGGAGGATGTGACCGTCGAGATCATGGTCGGCAGCGAGGAGGAGGAGCCTCCGTCCCCGGGGTCCGTGTCGTCCCGCCTGATGCTTCCGGAGGAGACCGCCACGCGCGCCCGCACCGTGTTCGGCCTGCTGAACAACAGGTACACGTTCGACCGCTTCGTCATCGGGACTGGGAACCAGTTCGCCCACGCGGCCTCCGTCGCGGTG
>JAKALO010000240.1 GCA_021824125.1 Deltaproteobacteria bacterium
GATGACGATCTTGAAGTTCCTGATCGACCGCTCGTACAGCTCCCGATGGATGGCGGGAACCAGTCGCTCCTGCACGTCGACCACCACCAGCACGGCATCTTCCCGGTTGAGGACCCTTCTCACGCGGAACCTTCCTTTCCGGTGTCGCAGCGCAGAACGCTCTCATCGAGCGGCGTCAAGGTCTCGAACCCCTCCAGGGTCACAAGATACGTATTCTCGAGCCCCACGGCGCCCTCTCCCGGGAAGACGAACTTCGGCTCGAGCGCGAACACCATGCCTGGCTCGAGGACCGTGGGGGCCCCCTTCGCGACAAAGGGGATTTCGTCCACCTCGATCCCGATCCCGTGGCCGATGAACTTTGTATTATACCCCGGCGGGCCCATGAAGTTCGCCGCGTACGGGGTGCCCGACGCGACCGCGATCCCGGCGGCGTAAAGCTCCCCCGCAACGGCGCCGGGACGGATCCCCGCCTCGATGCCGCGCAGCACCGCTACGGAGTGACGGTACGCCGCTTCCAGCTTTTCCGTCATGGATCCGACGCTGTAGGTGCGGGCCATGTCCACCAGGTAGCCGTCCTGCGCCCACATCAGGTCGATGATCAACGGCTCGTTCCGCCGGATCGCGCGCTCCCCCTGCCCCGCCGGGACGAAGGGGGAAAGCCCTTGCCCGGCCGTGGGGAAGTCGGCGTACGAGGGGACGGCCGCGTCGGGGCCGGAGATCACGCACCCGAGGCCCGGGTCCTGGTTGAAGGCGCGCATCCGGTTGACGGTGCTGTGTCCTCCGCCGATCGCCTCTCCCTGGAGCATCCCCTGCAACGCCACTTCGGTCACGCCGGGGTGGATCTTCTCCCGGGCTCCCGATAACAGTCCGGCGAGTTTCCTGCCGTTTTCCCGCAACGCCGCGGCCTCGTGCGGCGATTTCACCGCCCGGATTTCCCGGACGATGGGCGAGACGTCCTCGGGCTTCGCGCCCGGGAAGACCGCCTGGAAGCGAAGAAAGACCCCCACGGGAAGGACATCCAGTTCGAATCCGATGGAGGAAAAGGAGACGCGGCGATCGGCGAAGTACGCGGTCACCTCGCGGGGGCTCGAGATCTTGCGGACGCTCGCGAGGGGCGACTCGGAGACGGCGCGCTCGTAGACCCGCCGGACGAAGTAGATCGGCTCCCCATCCGAGGGGACGATGAGGATCCCCTGCTGGATCGACCCGGCGAAGTAGAACAGGTCGGCGTTCTGCACGAGGAAGGCGGCGTCCAGGCGGGCGGCCCGCAGCCGCTCCTGGAGTTTCGCGATCCGCCCGTGGATCTCCGTGGCAGGTGTGAGGGTGTACACGCCGGACCGTGCTTACTTCTTCGCCGCGAGCCAGATCTTCTCGAGCTCCTGGTACGATTTGGGGAATTCGGCCTGGAAGCGGAGGTAGCTGGGGATCGGGTACCGGACCCCGGTGGCGTGGGTCTTCTCCAGCCCCTCGACGACCTCTTCGGCGCGGTCGAAGGGGAAGGTGAACGCCATCTCGTCGTCGCCGGTCATGCCGAAGATGCGGTCCCCGTGGCACGGCAGGATCACCTGCGGCTCGCTCGTTTTCTTCCCCTTGATCACGATGTCTGAGCAATCCCCGCGCCCTGAAAAGTCGCTCTTGAGGCTGCCGCCGCGCTTGTAGAGGACCGCGCTCAAGAGTCGCACCACCTGGGCGGAGTTGCCGTAGACGAGGACCGTGTCGGGGACGAAGTTGGCGCGGCTCAAGGGTCCGGCGACCACATGGGCATACTCGCCGAGGTCGTACCTGGCGAGGGCGTTTTCGAACGCCTCCCCGGCCTCCTTGCACGACGCGTACATCCCGTCGGCGAGCGACCCGGAGGTGTAGTACTCGTTGCGCTCCTCGAACCCGAACACCGCCTTCGCGATCGGGCAGGAAACGTCCGCGCCGGAGAGCGCCATCGTCCAGCCGTACCGCCGCGCGATCGAGATCGCCTGGCAGATCGCCACCTTCACGCCCAGGTGCTTCGTCGGGATCTTCACCTTCTCCGGAAGCGGCTCCCCGGGTTTCAGCGACTTGATCCCGAGGGGGGAGGTGTGGACCCTGAGGTGGGTTTCAAGATGTTTGTTCAGCGTGGCGGCGTCCATTCGATCCCTCCGGCTCCGGCATATCCGCTATTTTCTCAGTCCCACTTCCGCAGGTCGATGATCTTCTTCTCCGGCTCCTCGGCCTCCTCCGGGGAAATGAACCTGACCTCGCCCCGCAGGCGGGTGATCGCGCGGGCCGTCTCGACGATGCGGGCAATCAGCGCATCCGACGCGGCGGCGGGATCCTTGAGGACGATCCGCATCTCCATGTGGTCGTCGTGATCGGTCCTTGTGACGACGAACTGGGCGGAGGCGATCTCCGCGACCTTCCCCGCGAGCTGGGTGACCTGCTCGGGGTGGACAAACATTCCCTTGATCTTGGTGACCTGGTCCACCCGGCCAACCAGTTTGAGCAGGCGTGGGGAGGTCCGCCCGCAGGGGCAAGGCTCTTCCGAGAGGATGGAGAGATCCCCGGTCGCGAAGCGCACGAGCGGATATGTCCGGTTGGGCAGCGTCACCACCACCTCGCCGATGGCGCCGGGCAGGGCGGGATCGCCGGTGGCCGGATCGATCATCTCGAGGAAGATCTCGTCGGGGACG
>JAKALO010000003.1 GCA_021824125.1 Deltaproteobacteria bacterium
AATGAAGAAAGCATATATTTTCTTCATGGTGTTTTTCGTGTTTATTCTAACATCGTGTGCTGAGACGCGATATATGATGGGCAGTTTCCGTAAAGTTGCCGACGTCGCTCCAAAAAATAAACACAGAAAAACTGCAATTATAACGATGGGTGATATACCGTTTAAATTGAATCAGTTCGAAAATGATCTTCGTGCTCTGGGGTATAATTATATTGGAAATATCTCAAATTGTTACACCCCAAAATATAATAGCCTTTTCGGAAAACGGGGCACAGTTACATCTGAAGTCATTTATCATTCAGCAATGAATTGTGGGGAAAAAGTCGGAGCAGAGGTCGTTATTAAACTCCATGGGGGTGCAAGAGAGCGACAACAGTATCACTCTCCCGGGAAAGTATTGGTTTATACCCAAATAGAGCTCTGGGTTGACATATTTGATATAAAGAAAGGCAAATGGTTGGTTCATAATGATACTGTCCCACTAGAGTATGATAAATTCTTGAGAACTTTGGAATGAGTAGGGGAGATTAACTCTTTTATATTTGAATGTGTTGACAATTTAAATATTAGTTTTGTATATATATTTTGGATTAGTGTTCTTATTTAATGATTGATTCTATCTTTATTTGAGTTTAGCCAGACCGTTGTGTTAGGATAGAAGGGCTACAAATTGAAAAAACGTCTGATTTGATTCCGCAGCTTTCCAGCAGGATCGCCGCTACGGGGACCGGCGCGACTGGATGGCCCTCTCCGCGTCGCTGTCACTGGGGCGGAGGGGGATGCTACCCCCCCTCGTGGCGGCCTGGATGCCGGACGCGCTGTTCGCCTTCGCCGGGGCGCTGCTGTTCCGCCGCCGGCACGCATAACCGTCGTTGGTCCCGCGGTTACCGGGACGGAGGATCCCCTACGTCCCCATTTCCCAGGAGGCGAGATATTTTTTCTGCTCGGGGGTCAGGCGGTCTATGCGCACGCCGGTGGCCATGAGCTTCAGCCGCGCGATTTCCCGGTCGATCGGCTCGGGGACGTCGTATACCTTATCTTCCAGTTTTTTCCGTTGGCGCACGAGGTATTCCACGGAAAGCGCCTGGTTGGCGAAACTCATGTCCATCACGTTGGAGGGATGACCCTCCGCGGCGGCCAGGTTGATGAGCCTCCCCTCCGCCAGCACGTGGAGGGCCCTCCCGTCGCGCATCCGGTACTCCTCGACGAACGGCCGGATTGTCCGGACCGACTTCGACAGGCGGGCGAGCGCGGGGATGTCGATCTCGACGTTGAAGTGGCCGGAGTTGCAGACGATCGCGCCGTCCTTCATCTTCTCGAAATGCTCGCGCCGCAGCACGTGGAGGTTCCCGGTAAGCGTGCAGAAGAAGTCCCCCACCTTCGCCGCCTCGGTCATCGGGACGACTTCGAACCCGTCCATCAGCGCCTCGAGCGCCGGAAGCGGATCGACCTCCGTCACGAGGACCCGTGCGCCCATGCCCCTTGCGCGCATCGCGAGCCCGCGGCCGCACCATCCGTACCCCGCTATGACAAAGCATGAACCGGCGAGCAGCCGGTTGGTTGCGCGGAGGATCCCGTCGATCGTGGACTGCCCTGTTCCGTAACGGTTGTCGAAGAAATGCTTGGTCCGGGCCTCGTTGACCGCGACGATCGGGTAGCGCAGCACCCCCTTGTCCGCCATGGCGCGAAGCCGGATGACCCCGGTGGTAGTCTCCTCCGTGCCGCCGATCACGTTGTCAAGGTATTCCCTCTTGCCCGTGTGAATCACGGTGACCAGGTCCGCCCCGTCGTCCATCGTCACGTGCGGGGCGATGGCGAGCGCCCGGAGTATGTGGCCATAGTAGGTTTTCCGGTTTTCCCCCTTGACCGCGAAGACCCGGATGCCGTCGTGCCGAACCAGCGATGCGGCGGCGGCGTCCTGCGTGGAGAGCGGGTTGGACGCGCACAGGGACACGGTCGCCCCCCCCGCGGACAGCACCTGCATCAGGCCCGCGGTCTCGGTGGTCACGTGCAGGCACGCGGCGATGCGGATCCCCTTGAGCGGCTTCTCCTTCGCGAACCGGTCCCCGATGGACCGGAGTACGGGCATGTCCTTCTTCGCCCACTCTATGCGGTCGCGCCCGGCCGCCGCCAGGCGCACATCCTTCACGTCGTAACCGTTTCCGCGTGCCATGACCCTCTTCTCCTTTTCTCTCACGCCTTGAACCCCGCATGCTTGCGGAGCGATTCCTTCCTGTCGGTCCTCTCCCAGGTGAATTCGGGAAGCTCCCGCCCGAAGTGGCCTAGTGCCGCGGTCTTCCGGTAGATGGGACGGAGCAGGTCCAGGGTTTTCGTGATCATCCCGGGGCGGAGATCGAAGATGTCCCGTATCGCCAGCTCGATCTTCTTCTCCGGGACCCGCGACGTTCCGAAGGTGTCCACAAGCACCGACACCGGCTCGGCAACCCCGATCGCGTAGGCGAGCTGGAGCTCGCACTTCCTGGCAAGCCCCGCAGCCACCACGTTCTTGGCCACGTACCGGGCCATGTACGCCGCCCCCCGGTCCACCTTGGAGGGATCCTTGCCGGAGAAGGCTCCGCCGCCGTGACGGCTGTACCCGCCGTAGGTGTCGACGATGATCTTGCGGCCGGTCAGGCCCGTGTCGCCGTGGGGGCCGCCCACCACGAACCGGCCCGTGGGGTTTATGTAGTATTTCACGTTTTTCGCCAGGAGCTCCTTCGGGATGGATTTTTTCACGACCATCTCGACGATTCCCTCGGTGAGCGCCTTCCGGCTGACGTTCTCGGCGTGCTGCGCGGAGCAGACAACCGCGGTAACCTCCCGGGGGGACCCGTCCACGTAGCGGACCGTCACCTGGCTCTTGCCGTCCGGACGGAGCCACGGGAGCGCCTTCTTTTCCCTCGCATCGGTCAGCCGGGCGCAGATCCTGTGCGCGAAGGAGATCGGCATCGGCATCAGTTCCTTCGTCTCGTCGCAGGCGTACCCGAACATCATCCCCTGGTCCCCCGCCCCCTGCTTCTCGTTCGTCCCACGGTCGACCCCGCGCGCGATGTCTTGGGACTGCCGGTCGATCGCGGTGACGACCGCGCAATTGTGGGCGTCGAACCCCTTGGCGTCGCCTGTATATCCGATGCCCGTTACCGTCTCCCGGACGATTCCGGGGATGTCCAGCATGGCGGTCGTCGTGATCTCCCCGGCGACGATCACCAATCCGGTGGTCACCATCGTCTCGCAGGCCACCCTGCCCCTGGGGTCCTGGCGGATGATCTCGTCGAGGACGGCGTCGGAAATCTGGTCCGCCACCTTGTCCGGATGCCCTCCCGTCACCGATTCCGAAGTGAAAAGAAATTCGCTCATGCCGCACCGCTCCTGGGAAACAGGGTTTGCCCAACCGACGAATTATACGTCAAAAGCGCTCTTCAGGAAACATGTCCTCGAGTTTCTTGCGCAGTATCCTGCCGATCTCGGCGGCGGTCCCGTGGAGCAGCAGGCCACCGACGAATTCCTTCGCCTCGTATGCGACCGACTTACGCAAGATTCGTTTGACCAGCGGGATCGAGGTCGCGTTCATGCTGAGCTCGTCCATGCCAAGACCCAGGAGGACAATCGCGTAGAAGGGCTCGCCCGCCATCTCCCCGCACATCGACACGGGAATCCTCGCGTCGTGGGCCCCTTCGACTATCCGCCGGATCAGGCGCAGGATCGCGGGGTGGAGCGGTTCATAGAGGTACGACACGTGCTCGTTAACGCGGTCGATGGCCAGGGCGTACTGGATAAGGTCGTTCGTCCCTATGCTGAAGAAATCGGCCTCCTTTGCGAGAAGGTCTGCGACCATCGCCGCGGAGGGGATCTCCACCATGATCCCTATCGGTATCTCCTTGTTGAACGCGACCCTCTTCTTCCGGAGCTCGGCCTTCGCCTCGTCGACGACGGCGAGCGCCGACCGAAGTTCCGCCACCCCCGAGATCATCGGGAACATCATCCGTACCATCCCGTGGCTGGACGCCCGCAGGATGGCGCGGATCTGCTGCTTGAAGATATCCTTCTCCTTCAGGCAGAACCGGATGGCCCGCAGGCCCATCGCGGGGTTCATCTCTTCGGCCAGGTCGATCTGCGAGGCGAACTTGTCGCCTCCGAGGTCGAACGTCCGTATCGTGACCGGGCGTCGCACGAACTTCTCCGCCACCCGCCGGTAGGTCTGGTATTGCTCCTCCTCGGAAGGAAGGTCTTTCCGGTTCAGGAACAGGAATTCGGTGCGATATAGCCCGATCCCTTCCGCGCCGCGCCGCAGCGCGGCATCCGCCTCTTCGGGGAATTCGATGTTCGCATGCAGCCGCAGGATCCTGCCGTCCCGGGTGACGGCCGGAAGCCTTGCGAACCGCGCCAGTTCGCGGATGCGGTGCAGGTACAACTTCTGCTTCTCCGTGTACTCGAGGACCGTCTCGGGAGTGGGCCGGAGGATCACGATCCCCTCCTCGCCGTCGAGGATGACCTCCTCGTGCTCCGAGTGCTCGTCGGTCACCCGCTCCAGGCCGACCACCGCGGGGATCCCGAGGGACCGCGCGGTGATTGCCGTGTGGGACGTCTTGCTCCCGACGTCCGTGGCGAAACCCAGGACCGGGCTCTTCAGGATCTGCGCCGTGTCGGCGGGGGAAAGGTCGTGGGCGATAACGATCACCGGATCGCGGATGGACGCGACCGAGTCGACGGCGCGGCCGGCCAGGTTCTCCAGCACCCGGTGACCGATCTGCCGAAGGTCGTGCCCCCTCTCGCGCAGGTACTGGTCCTCGATGCGGTGGAACGTCTCCAGAAGGTTCTGGAGGACCTTGTTGAACGCCCAGTCGGCCTTGAACTGGTTCTCGCGGATGAGCCGGACCGTCTGGTCGACGAGCATCGAGTCCTCGAGAAGCGCCAGGTGGACGGAGAGAATCTGGTAGTGCTCGGAGGATTGATCCTTCACGCCTTCGCGGATCGCCGAGATCTGGTCCCTGGACCGTGACACCGCCCGCAGGAACGCCGTGACCTCCTCCTCGACCTTCTCCCGCGGGACCGTCGAGTGAACGGAGGACGGCATCGTCCGGTTCAGGAAATACCCCGTGCCGATCGCGACCCCGGCCGAGGCGGGTATCCCCCGCAGGACTTTCATCTTCGAGCGAGCGCTGTCCGTCAAGATGCCCCTACTCCTCTCCGAATCTTGCGGCGATAAGGTCGCCGATGGCGGCGACGGCCTGCTCCGCGTCGGGGCCGTCCGCGCTGACGATGATGCGGGACTCCCGGGGAGCCGCAAGCATCAGCACCCCCATGATGCTCTTTCCGTTGACCTCCACGTCGTCCCTGGAAAGCCGTATCTCCGATGCGAACCGGTTCGCGAGATGGACAAGCCTGGCTGCCGCGCGGGCGTGCAGCCCCAGGCGGTTCGCGATCTCGAATTCGCGGCTGACGGTCATCGCCATATGAAGATCGTCCCGATGACCAGCAGGAACAGCATGATCTCCGACGGTGAAACCGCCTTCCGGAACAGGACCGTGACGATATGGACCGCCAGGAGAGCGACGATGAAGAACCCGACGGCCGACGGCCCTTCTCCCGACATAAAGGCGGTCTTGCTCGACAACACCCCCGCGTAGGCGCCTCCCAGGATCGCCGCGAGGATCTTGCGGTCTTCGGTCCTCCCCGTGAATCCCGCTTCCTTGAGAAACCGGACCGCGCTCTCCTCCCCGTCCATGCCCGCCGCGAATCCCTTGAGCCTGACCAAAACGTGCGAAAGGTTGTACAGAAGGAGGAGCGCCGCGATCCCGAGGGCCGGGTGGATGAGGGACAGGATCGCCCCCGCCACCGAAGCCATGGGTTTCAGCGCCCCCCAGAAGTAGGAGTCACCTATCGCCCCCAGCGACCCCATGAGGGCGACCTTGAACGTCCCGATCGCGCGCGGGTCCGCCTCACCCGAGGCGACCCGCTCCTCGATCCGCGCCGTCGCCCCCAGGATCACACCCCCCATGGCAGGGTGCGTGTTGAAGTACTCCAGGTTGCGCTTGAGGGACTTGATGAGGTCCTCGGGCCGCTCGCGGTAGTAGTGCCGCAGCGCGGGAAGGATGCCGTATGCGAAACCGACGTTCTGCATCCCCTCGTAGTTCCAGCATCCCTGGAGAAGGAACAGGCGCCACCAGACCTTGCGCCGGACCGAATGCGTCAGCCCGCCCATCAGCCGGCCCACCGGAAGAACAGTGTGGCCGCGAACACCGTCCACATCGTCAGGTAGAACGCGGGGGCCGTGCGGTCGGTGCGGGTGCAGGAGAAGACGGAAGCCGCCCCGATGAGCGGGAAGAGGGGAAGCATGACCGCGAACCGGGCCTTGCTCGCAGGGCCGAAACATGGCAGTAGAAGCTTGCCCGCCGCAAGGCCAAGACCGGAAAACGACAGGGCGAGGACCGTCCCCGAGATGGCGAAAAGGGCCACGCCCGCGAGCAGTCCGTGCTCCACGGCCTGGGAGTCCCCCCGTTCCACAGACTCGATTGTGAGCGCGGCGATCCTTCCGTTGACGCGTCGGACGAGGCGGTCCACTGCTTTTCCCGTTTCCGCGCAGGGCACCGAGAGGAGCAGCACGGCGCTGAAGCTGCCCGCGTCGAGGCCTATGGAAGAGGAGGCGACGGCGGCCGCCGCGCCGCCGAACATGGCCGCCCCCGTGTCGTCGGGGGGGGTCGACGCGCCCACCGGAAGCCGGACGAGGTACAAAAGCTCCAGCACCGCGCCGACCTGCGCGCCTGCAAAAGCGTTTCCGAACACCGCCCCCATCGCGGTGGCCACGACAAGGGGGCGGTGAAGCATCAACTGGAAGGCGGCCGTCCGGTCAATGTACGCGACTGCCCCGATCGCCGCCACAAGGAGGAGCTGCCAAACCATGCCTATTTCCGCCCGGGCTCACAGGTAGTCCCGGCCTCGAAGGGGGTGGCGCGCACATTAACCTCGACGCCGTGGTCGCGGAAGTTGTGGACCGCCTCGAAATCCTCCGGGGAGAAGAACACGGACGGGGAGATTTCCACCTTGCCGGCGGCGTAGTGGAGGTTCCCGATGTTTATGGATGAAAAACGCGTGCCGGAGTTGTAGACCCGGAGCGCGTCCGAGAAGGTCGAGCAGAGGAGGATCGCCTTCTCCTCGTGGCTGTCGATCCTCTCGAGCTCCTTCGCGACCTCGTCCAGCCGGCAGAAAACCATGTGGATGGACGGCGGGACCGCAAGCTCCATGACCGACCTGAGGAAGGGGTTCCCGGCCAGGTCGTCGTTGGCCACGACCACGCAGTTGGCGCCGGTGTGGGGGAGCCAGGTCTCCACCACCTGCCCGTGGATCAGCCGGCAATCCACACGCACCAGCACCAGAGGCATGGTTACTTCTTCTCCGCCTTTTTCTTCAGCATGTCCCCGGGAATGGCGATGTTCCGCTGGCCGTACTCCTGGATATGCCGCGCCAGCTCCGGCAGGGACATCGTCGCGCGGGACGCCGGCAGCTTGATCATCATCGGGAGGTTGACCCCCGTCACCACCTCGACCTGGTGGGTCCCGAGGAACGACAGGCCGATATTGGACGGGGTGCCCCCGAACATGTCTACCAGGAGAAGAACCCCTTTCCCCAGGTCGACCGTCCGGATCGCCCCCTCCATGGACTGGCGGATCTCGTCCATGCCGGATTTCGGGTCGATGTCGACCGCGATCGAGTTCTCTATCTTCCCGACGATTCCCTCGGCGACGTTGAGCAGCTCCGAGGCCAGCCTGTTATGGGACACCACGACGATGCCGATCATTTCGGGCTCCTGCCGGGGACGGACGACCGGCCGATATCGCGGTGGATCACGGCGGACCCCGCGGGCAGGCCGGGCCTTTTGGAAAGGGCCTCGGCGACCGCCACGGACCGGTGCCTCCCGCCCGTGCAACCGATCCCCAGAGTGAAGTATGCCTTCCCTTCCTTTGTATAGAGAGGAAGGAGGAATTGCAAGATGGAGGTCAGCAGGCGCAGGAACCTGCGCGTGTTCTGCGCCGAAAGGACGTATTCGGCGACCCTACGGTCCAGGCCCGTGAGGTGCTTCAGGCCGGGAACGAAGTTGGGGTTGGGGAGAAAACGCACGTCCATGACCATGTCCGCCTCCAGGGGTATCCCGTGCCTGTAGCCGAAGGAAACGATGCTTACGTGCAGGCCTTCCGCCTCCTTGCCGCTGAAGCGGCGAAGGAGCTCGTCGCGGAGCTGGTGGACCGTGAACTCAGACGTGTTGAGCACCGTGTCGGCCATCTCGCGCAGCGGGGTCAGGACCCGACGCTCGCGCCGGATGGCCTCCTTGGCCCCGCCCCGCCCCGACAGGGGGTGCTTCCGCCGGGTCTCGCTGAAACGGCGCAGGAGCACATCGTCGCCCGCGTCCAGGAACAGCACCTGCATCCCGTGGCCCTGCCGACGCAGATCCTCGGTCACCCGGGCGAAGTCCGGCAGGAACTCGCGGCCCCGGACGTCGGCGACGAGCGCGATCCTGGCCCCCTCGCCCCGCGCCTCCGAGACCACGTCGACGATCTTGGGCAGCAGCACCGGGGGGAGGTTGTCGACGCAGAAGTAGCCGACATCCTCGAACGCCTTGATCGCCGTGCTCTTCCCCGAACCGGAGACGCCCGTGAGGATGACGACGCAGGCGTGGGTCCGGGCGTTACTGTCGGCCTTCATCGGGAGGAGTTTTCCTCCGCCCGGCGGGCGTGCCGCTCCACCAGGTCGCGGGCCGAATGGAATCCCTGGCTCTTCAGGATGTGGTTCCTGACAGCCACCTCCACGATCGTCGCCAGGTTGCGGCCGGGGGAAACCGGGATGAGAAGCGTCGGTATGGAGACCCCGAGGAAGACGGTCCCCCTGTCCGTAAGGCCGAGGCGGTCGTACTCCTTACCCGGATCCCATTCCTCGATCTGTATTACCAGCCCCACTTTTTTCAAATCGGAGATCGCTGATAGCCCGAACAGGTCCCGTAGGCTGAGGATCCCCAGCCCCCGGATCTCCATGTGGTGCCGGGTGAGCTCGCTCCCGCTCCCGAGTATGGTCGCGGGGCCGCGCTTTTCGAGGATGATGACGTCGTCGGCGACGATGCGGTGCCCGCGCAGGATGAGGTCCAGCGCGCATTCGCTCTTCCCTATGCCGCTTGGACCCATGAGCATGACACCCAATCCGAGAACATCCATCAGCACGCCGTGGACCGTTGCGGTTTCGGCGAAGAGCTGCCCGAGGTGCTGGATGGTTTCCTCGATCAGCCCGGAAGTCGGAAGACCCGACGAAAGGAAGGGGATGGAGTACCGCTCGGCGGCTTCAACCAGGACGCCCGGAACCCGCACGGAGCCGCACACTATGGCGCAGGCCAGCGGCCCCGAGAAGAAGAAATCGGCGATCTCCTTCTGCCGCTCCGGGGCCTGGTTGTCGAAGTACGTGATCTCGGTGTCCCCCAGGACCTGGATGCGCCCCTCGTGGATCGACTTCACCTCCCCGGTCATCGCCAGTCCGGCCTTCTGGACCCGCTGGTCGGAGATTTCCCGCGCCAGGCCGCCGGCTCCCGCGAGCAGCCGTATCCCCAGCGACGCCGCACAGGACTGCAAAAAACGGTCGACCGTTATGGGCACTTCCCGCCTCCCTGGGCCCGGTTTAAACCCTTCACACCCGGTCGTCTTCCTCCTGGAGGACTCTCCGGAACTCGCCGGCGTTCCCGGCGGCAAGGAGCGACTGACGGAACCTCTGGTCCTTGAGCAGCCTGGATATTCGGGCCAGCGCCTTCAGGTGCATCCCGGCCGACTGCTCCGGAGCCACGACGAGGAAGAACAGGTGGGTCGGCTTGCCGTCGAGGGACTGGAACTGCACGCCCGAACGGCTGCGGCCGACGACCGCGACGAGCCGGTCGAGGCCGGGGACTTTCCCGTGCGGAATAGCCACGCCGTCCCCGATCCCGGTGCTGCCCAGGCTTTCCCTGCCCATCAGGATCGCCGTCAGGCCTTGTGCCGAAAGCGACGGAACCCCGGCGGCCACCGCTTCCGACATTTCGCGCAGAACCCCTTCCTTCGTATCCGCCCGGAGGTCTTCCAGCACTCCCCCCGGCGTGACGATGTCCAGGATCTTCATCGGGCGGACGGCTCCGTGAACCCGATGTTGCCGTCCTGCTGCCGGAAGACGACGCTGTGCTGGTTCGTGTCCTGGTTGACGAACATCACCACGTCCACCTTCAGGAGATCGAGGTGACGTGCGGCCTCCTCCACGCTCATCGGCTTGGTAAGAAAGTTGTCAGACCGGATTATCTGCGGGCCGCCGCTATCGTTCTCCCGGATCGTCAGGGATGAGCCCGAAACGATCAGCGCGGGGAGACCTCCCTGTCCCTTTTCTTTCCGTTTTTCCCGATATTTCTTCAGTTGCCGCTCGACCTTGTCGCACACCAGGTCGATGGCGGAGTAGAGGTCGTCGGTGGACTCGAACGCCTTTATCGTGATCCCCTTGCCGGTCGCGAACACCTCGGCGATGTGCCGGTATTTCTCCACCGACAGGGTGACGTTCGCGTCGAACGAGTTGTCCACGACCTTCTGTATCCTTCCGAGTTTCTCCACGACGTAATCCTTGAGGGCCTTGCTCGGATCCACATGGCGGAAAGTGACATTGATATTGCTCACCTTTTCGCCCTCCTTTGCTTTAGCGTAATCTTGCGGTCTAGAACAGCTTCTTTCTTCTCGACGACGGGAGCATCCCGAGTTTGGCGCGGTACTTGGTCACGGTCCGGCGGGCGATCCGGATCCCCTGGTCCCGCAGCATTCGCATCAACTCCTGGTCGCTCAACGGCTTATCCTCACCCTCGGAAGCGATGATGTCCCGGATCTTTTCCTTCACCGACTCGGATGCGATGTCCTCCTTGCCGCCGTCGCAGTTCAACCCCGAGTTGAAGAAGTATTTCAGCTCGAAAATACCCAGCGGAGTGTAAACATACTTGCCGCTCGTCACCCTGGATACGGTGGACTCGTGCATCGAGATGTCCTCGGCGACGTCCCGGAGAGTCAACGGCTTCAGGTGCTCCGGCCCCCGGTCCAGGAAGTCGCGCTGGAGCTTCATGATGCTCTCCACCACCTTGTAGATGGTCCTTTGCCGCTGCTGGATGCTCTTGATGAACCACAACGCCGCGTTGATCTTCTGCTTCAGGAACTCCCTGTCTTCCTTCGGCAGCGAATCCTCGGAGGAGAGGAGCCTGCGGTAATAGGAACTGAGCCGCAGGCGAGGCTGTCCGTCCTCGTTCAGGGTGATCACCCACTCGTTGTCCACCTTGAAGATATAGACGTCGGGGGTGATGTAGTTCACGTCCTCCCCCGAGAAGCCACGCGCCGGCTTGGGGGAGAGGGAAACGATCTTCTGGTAGGCATCCTTCACGGCTTCGCGGGAGACCTTGAGCCGGCGGGAGACACCCGCCAGGTCGCCGCGCGAGAAGAGGTCGAAGTGGTCGGCGAGGATCTTCATGGGGAGGGCGAAATCGTCCCCCTTCTCCCGCGCCTGGATCATCAGGCATTCCCGCAGGTCGCGGGCCCCGACGCCGGAAGGGTCCAGCGACTGGAGCTTCGCGATCGCCCGCTCCACCGTCTCCTGCGGTTTCGAGAGGGCTTCGGCGACCTCCCCTGCGGTGGTCCTCAGGTAGCCGTTGTCGTCGAGGTTGCCGATCAGGTAGGCGGCTATCTCCCGCAGCGACTCGTCCGGCTCGTAGAGGTTGATCTGCGTCTCGAGATGTTCGGCGAGGGTGGGCTTCCGGGTCAGGAGGTTCTCGTAGTACGGCCTGCCGTCCTCCTCTTCCTGGTCCCGCTCGACGTGCCCTTCCGACTTTGCGCCGTCCCCGAAATAGTAGTCCCAGTCGACCCGGTCGATCAGGCTGTTTTCATCCCGGGTCCGTGGTTCCTCCGTAACCGGCGCAGCGCTCTCCCGAGAGGCCCCCTCTTCCCCGGGCTTTGCCTCCTGCGCGGGGGACGCCTCTTCATCCGCCCCCCCCTCCTGCTCCTCTTCGAGGATGGGATTCTTCTCCAGCTCCTCGCGGACCGCCTGCTGGAGCTCCAGGCGCGAAAGTTGCAGGAGTTTTATCGCCTGCTGGAGCTGTGGCGTCATGACCAGCTGTTGGGAAAGCTTCAGGGATTGTCGTAATTCCAGCGCCATTCCAGCCCCGAACCGTCAGAGTGTAAACCCGTCCCCCAGGTAGATTTCCCGCACCCGCGCCGATGCGGCGATCTCCCCGGGGTTCCCCGCGAGGAGGATCTCCCCATCCGAGATGATGTATGCCCGGTCGCACACCCTCAAGGTGTCGCGCACGTTATGATCAGTTATTATAACCCCGATCCCCTTCTCTTTTAACCTCAGGATAATCTGCTGCAGGTCGGACACGGAGATCGGGTCGATCCCTGCGAAGGGCTCGTCAAGGAGCAGGAAGGACGGCGACATCACGAGCGCCCGGGCGATCTCCACCCGCCGGCGCTCCCCCCCGGAAAGGGAAAATCCCATCGTTTCGCCGACGTGGGAAATGCGCATCTCCCCGAGCAGGCGGGAAAGCCGCTCCTCGCGCTCGCCCGCCGTGAGTTCCGTTTCCTCGAGAAACGCGAGTATGTTGTCCCGTACCGTCAGTTTTCGGAACACCGACGGCTCCTGCGGAAGATACCCGAGCCCCATCCGGGCCCGGCGATGCATCGGCAGGCGGGTGACGTCCTGCCCGTTCAGATCCACCGTCCCGCGGTCCGGCGAAACAAGGCCGACGATCATGTAGAAGATCGTGGTCTTCCCCGCCCCGTTGGGGCCCAGGAGGCCTACGACCTCACCCGACCCGATATCTAGCGCGACATCTTTCACCACCTCACGGTGGCGGTACCGTTTCGACAGGCCACGGACGGTGAGCGATTTCACGGGCCTGCCTTCTCCTTCGGGTCCATCAACCCTTTCGGCTGGATGACCGCCCTGACGCGGCCCCCTTCCCCGCCGGTCACCACGGACCGGTTTTCCCTCAGGAAAATGGTCACCGTCTCGCCCTTCAGGGTGTTCCCCCCCTGTGCGAGTTCCGCGCCCCCCGAAAGGACGATCCGCTGCTCCATGTTGAAGAACACGGCCCGCGCGGCGCGAGCCTCCCGCCCTTCCTGGTTGACGCGCACGCTCCCCTCCGCCACGATCTTCTCGATTGCGCCCGATCCACGGGAATATTCCGAGAACAGGCGGTCCGACGACAGGGTCACGTCGCCCTGCTTCGCCACGACGTTCCCCTCGAAGGTCACCGAGTTCCCGACGCTGTCGGCGGACAGGCGGTCGGCGGTGATCTCGATCGGGAGTGTCCCGAGTTCCTCGGACCCGGGAATCCTGCGTTCCTGGCCGAAGACCGTGGAAGCGGCGAGTACGAGGAACAGGAAAACCCGGAGCGCGATCCGTTTTCGCATCGCCTCACCTCATCCCGCGTAAAGCCCGGGGGGACTCCACCCGGGTCCTTGTGTTCGATAGCGCCAGCTTGCCCTCCCGCCATCCCCAGACCATGTTGTCACCCGCCACCTGGAGGCCGGGTCCCGAAAGCCTGACGTTCCCGGCGGCCGACATCTCGCGGTTCGGCAGGGACAGGCTTGCCGCGGCGACTATGGCGGACCACCCGGCGGCGTTCCCGGCGGCACCCCCCTCGTCAAGGAGGATCGTGCCGGCCTCCATGTCCCACGAGGCCTTCGGGGCCCTTACAACGATGCCGTTGGAAATCCCCGGAAGGAAAAGTGTGACGCCTGCCGCGGACAGCCTCCGCGCATTGAGAAGGTATGAAACCCGATCGGAGGTCAGCCGGGACTGCGGCTCCCCTTCCCGGATCTCCCGCACCTCGACTTCCCGGAGTATGAGCTCGGGGCCGTCCGGGCGTTCCACTGCCTTCCACACTGCGTCGTGCGGTCCCTGTTCCATCGTCGAAACCGCGGCCAGGAGCCCGATGCCCCCCAGGATCGCGAGCAACGCACCAAGGGAGAGGATCCTCCTGCGGCTCATTTACGCACCGCCGGCGAAATACCTGGAGGCGACCTTTTCCCAGGCCCCGCTGGAGCGCATGACGAACTCTATGATTTCCCGGACCGCCCCGTGCCCCCCGGTGCGCAAGGAGACGAAATCGGCCGCCTCGAGCACATAACCCTCGGCATCCGCCACGGCCGCGGCGAACCCCACCTTGCGCATGAGGGGCACGTCGACTATGTCGTCGCCCACGTAGGACGTCTCCGCGGGTGAAAACCCCGTCTCCTCGAGAATCCGGCGCCAGGCCTCAACCTTGTCGACCGCGCCCTGGCGGACAAGGGAGATTCCCAGCTCCTTCGCGCGAACCTCGACCACCTCCGATTTCCGTCCCGTGATGATGCCCACCTCGACGCCGGCGCGTTGAAGCATCTTGATGCCGTGCCCGTCGCGGACGTGAAACCGCTTGATCTCCCGCCCTTCGGAGTCGTAGGCGATCCCCCCGTCGGTCAGGACGCCGTCCACGTCGGTCAGGAACAGGCGGACTCTCGCGGCCTTTTCGGCGGCCCCGGGCCGGAGCGTCGGGCCTTTCATCCCCCGCCCGCCTTCAGGATGTCGTGGATGTGCACGATTCCGGCCAGCCGGTCCGGATCCTTCGCATCGAAGACGAAAAGGCTCGTGATCGAATGTTTCTGCATCTTGCGCAGGGCGGAAGCCGCAAGCTCCGATGAGGACAGCCGCTTGGGATTGGAGGACATCAGCTCTTCGGCTCGCGTTGAGAACAGGTCGATGCCCCTCGCCATCGCCCGCCGTACGTCCCCGTCCGTGATCACCCCGACCAGCGCGCCGGACCCGTTCACGACGCCGGTGACCCCCAACCGCCTGGCGCTGATCGTGAAGAGGGTGTCCTTGAGCGGCGTGTCGCATGAAACCAGGGGAATGTCGTCCCCCGTGTGCATCAACTCCTCGACCGTCAAAAGCTTCCTGCCCAGCACCCCGCCCGGGTGGAGCATCGCGAAGTCCTGCGCTGAGAATCCCTTCTCCTCGAAGAGGACGACCGCGAGGGCGTCCCCCATCGCCAGCGCCGCCGTGGTGGACGCGGTGGGGGCCAGCCCCATCGGGCACGCCTCTTCCCGGACCCCGACGTCGATCGCGGCGTCGGCATGCCGCGCCAGAGTGGAATCCCGACTGCCCGTAAGTGCGATGAGGGAGAGCCCCAGGCGCTTGAAGACCGGCAACAACCGCAACACCTCATGGGTCTCCCCCGAGTTGGACAGCGCGATGACGATGTCGCCCTCCAGGACCATCCCTATGTCGCCGTGAAGCCCCTCCGCCGGGTGCAGGAAAAACGCCGGCGTCCCCGTGGATGCCAGGGTCGCGGCGATCTTGCGGCCGATGAGGCCCGACTTTCCCATTCCGGTCACGATCACCTTCCCGGATGCGGAGAGCAGAAGCTCGATGGCCCGGGTGAAGTTTGCGTCGAGCTTGTCCCGCAGCCCCAGGATCCCGTCCGCCTCCACGGAAAGAACCTTTCCCGCCCGCTCCGCCAGGTCGCGGCTCATGCGACGCTTCCTCCCGCGGGGCTCCCGGCATCCACCGCACGCCGGATCGCCATAAGGGTTTGCAGCAGGGGTTCCAGGCCGGCGAGCGGCAGGCTGTTTGGGCCGTCGGAAAGCGCGCGGTCCGGGTCAGGGTGGACCTCCAGGAACACCCCGTCCACCCCGGCCGCCACGGCCGCCCTGGACAGGGGCGCGACGAACCGCCGGTCCCCCGAGGAGGCCTTTCCGGCGCCGCCGGGCAACTGGACGCTGTGCGTGGCGTCGAAGATAACGGGGCATATCGTCTCGCGGATCGCGGGGATCCCCCGGAAGTCGACGACCAGGTTGTTGTAGCCGAACGTGGTGCCACGCTCGGTGACGACGACGTTGCGGTTCCCGGTCGAGGTCACCTTCTCCACGGCGTTCTCCATGTCCCAGGGGGCCATGAACTGCCCTTTCTTTATGTTGACCGGAAGCCCCGTCTTCCCGGCGGCCGTCAGCAGGTCGGTCTGCCGGCAGAGGAACGCCGGGATCTGGAGCATGTCGACCACCGCGGCCGCGGCCGAGGCCTGGCGCGGATCGTGGACGTCAGTGGTCACGGGTATCCGGAACCTCCGCCCGACTTCCCCGAGGATGCGCAACCCTTCTGCCTCTCCGGGTCCGCGGTAGGAACTCTTCGAGGAGCGGTTCGCCTTGTCGAAGGACCCCTTGAAGATGAAGGAAACCCCCATACGGGACGACAGGCCTGACAGGAAATCGGCCACGGCAAACGCCAGCGCCTCGGATTCCAGGACGCATGGCCCGGCGATGAATACGGGGGGGTTTCCCCGCCCGATTTTCAGACGCCCCGCGATTTCGACCTGTCGGATCACGTCGGAACCTGCCCCCGGGAGAACGCCTGCGCCGCACCGACGAAATCGCGGAACAGGGGGTGGGGAGCCATCGGCCGCGACTGGAACTCCGGGTGGAACTGGCAGCCCAGGAACCATGGGTGGTCCTGGATCTCGACGATCTCGACCAGGCGTCCGTCCGGTGAGATTCCCGTGATCCTGAGCCCCCCGGCGGCCAGCGCTTCACGGAACTCGTTGTTGAACTCGTAGCGGTGCCGGTGGCGCTCCGAGACCTCCGGGACGCCGTATGCCTTCCGGGCAAGCGATTTCTCGGAAAGACGGCAGGGGTAGGCCCCGAGCCGCATCGTCGCCCCCTTCTCCACCACGCTCCGCTGGTCCGGCATGAGGTCGATGACCGCGCATCCGCTCTCGGCGTCGAGCTCCCTGCTGGTGGCCTCCGCGAGCCCGCAAACGTTCCTCGCCAACTCGACCACGGCGACCTGCATCCCGAGGCATATGCCAAGAAAGGGCACGTTGTTCTCCCGCGCGTACTTCACGGCGGCGATCTTGCCCTCCACCCCGCGCGACCCGAACCCCCCGGGGACGAGGATCCCGTCCGCGCCCTTCAGGAGCGCTTCGGCGCCCTGGCGTTCGACCTCCTCGGAGTCCACGTACCGGTGGAGGACCCGGACCGAGTGGGAGATCCCGCCGTGCGTAAGCGCCTCGTTCAGGCTCTTGTAGGACTCCCTCAGGTTCACGTATTTACCCACGATGGCGATCGTGACCTCGCCCACCGGGTTCTTCCACTTTTCCACGACCTTCGCCCAGGCGTCGAGCCGGGGCTCCCCCGCCCAGATGTTCAGCAGCTCCATGATCTTGCCGTCCAGCCCCTCCTGGTGGAAGACCAGCGGCAGCTCGTAGATCTGCTCCACGTCACGCGCCGTGATGACGGCGTCCTCGGTCACGTTGCAGAACAGCGCGATCTTCGCCTTGATGTCCTTGGGCAGCGGCCGGTCGCAGCGGCACAGCAGGATGTCCGGCTGGATGCCGATGGAACGCAGTTCCTTCACGCTGTGCTGGGTGGGCTTGGTCTTGAGCTCCCCCGCCGTCCCGATATACGGGACGAGCGTAACGTGGACGTAGAGGACGTTCTCCTTCCCGCGGTCGGTCCGCACCTGCCGGATCGCCTCGAGGAACGGGAGGCTCTCGATGTCGCCCACGGTGCCGCCCACCTCCACGATCGCCAGGTCGTACCCCTGGGCAGCCACCTTGATGACCCGTTTGATCTCGTCGGTGATGTGGGGGATCACCTGGATCGTGCCGCCGAGGTAGTCGCCCCGCCGCTCCTTCGTGATCACCGAGTGGTAGATCTTGCCGGTCGTGCAGTTGTTCTTCTTGCCCATCCGGGAGGAGACGTACCGTTCGTAGTGGCCAAGGTCGAGGTCGGTCTCGGCGCCGTCGTCGGTCACGAAAACTTCGCCGTGCTGGAACGGGTTCATCGTGCCGGGATCGACGTTGATGTAGGGGTCGAGCTTGAGCATCGTGATCTTCAGGCCGCGTGCCTCGAGGAGCGCGCCGATCGTTGCGGCAGCCAGCCCCTTCCCCAGCGAGGAAACCACTCCCCCCGTCACGAAGATGAACTTCGGCTTTACCGTTCGTTCCGCCCGCATAGTCTCTCCCTGACGGCGCTCAAATCCTCGGGGGTGTCCACCCCTACCGAGTCGAACTCCACGTCGACGACGCGGATCCTGTAGCCGTTATGCAGAACCCGGAGCTGCTCCAGCCGCTCCGCCTCTTCCAGCGCCGCCGTGGGGAGCGCGGCGACCGTGAACAGGAAACCCTTTCGGTACCCGTAGATTCCCAGGTGCTTACGGTACTTGCCGGTTCCGGCGTCCCGGTAATGCGGGATGGGGGACCGTGAGAAATAGAGCGCATCCCCGCGAACGTCGGTGACCACTTTCACCACGGAGGGACTCAGGAACTCCCCCGGGTCCTCCCGTGGAAGGGCCGCCGTCGTCATCGAAACCGCCGGGTCGGAGAGCAGTGGCGCAGCCACCGCGTCGATCACCGAGGGGTGCATCATCGGTTCATCGCCCTGAAGGTTGACGATGACCTCTTCGTCAAGGCTCCGCGCAGTCTCGGCTACCCGGTCCGTACCCGAAGCGCAACCGGGCGACGTCATCCTCGCCTCGCCCCCGAAATCGCGTACCGCCTCCACGATGCGCAGATCGTCGGTGGCCACGACGACGCGGGAGACAAGCAAGGATTTCCTCGCATTTTCCCAAACATACCATATCATCGGACGACCGTCTATTTTGGCCAGGGGCTTCCCGGGAAGCCGGGTCGACGCGTACCGGGCGGGTATCACCACCGCCACGCCTTTCCGGGAAACGCTCACGGGAATAGGGGGGTATAGGGGAGTCCGTTCCCCTCCGGGAATCCCATCATCAGGTTGAAGCACTGCACGGCCGCGCCCGAGGCGCCCTTCACGAGGTTGTCGATCGCCGAAACCACGATCAGCCTGCGGGTCTTCTCGTCCGCCCGGAAGGCGATGTCGCAGAAGTTGCTTCCCGAGACGTCCTTGGTGGACGGCAGGACGCCGGGGGGGCACAGCCTGACGAACGGCTCGCCCGCGTAATGCTTCCGGTAAGCCGATTCCACCGCCCCCGCGGCGACCCTGGGCCGGATCGTCGCGTAACAGGTGGCGAGAATACCGCGGACCATCGGAACCAGGTGGGGGACGAAGGTGATCGAGACCTTCTCCCCCGCGGCCAGCGACAGTTCCTGGTCCATCTCGGGGTTGTGGCGGTGCTTCGGCAGCCCGTAAGGTCGGACCCCCCCCTCGACCTCGGGGTAGTGGAACCCCAGGGACGGGTTCCTCCCCCCTCCGGAGACCCCGGTCTTGCAGTCGGCGACGATTCCCTTGAGATCAATCAGCCGTTCCGCGAGCAGCGGGTACAGCCCGAGGATGACCGACGTCGGAAAGCAGCCGGGTACCGCCGCGAGCCGGGTCTTCCTGAGCAAACCCCGGTAGACCTCGGGCAGACCGTACACTGCCTTCGCGGACAAGGACGGACTCCCGTGCCGGACTCCGTAGACGGATTCGTACAGGGCGACGCTCCGGAAACGGAAGTCCGCCGACAGGTCGATGACCGGGACCTTTCGGGATATGAGCTTCACGGCCACGGACGCGGAAACGGTGTGGGGAAGAGCGAGGAAGGCGGCGTCGAAGCCGGCGGAAAGCGCATCGTCCGTTTTCACGAAAGCCGCCCCGGCCAGCCTCCCGCGGAACGGGGGGAAAGCCTGGTCGACCGGCAGGCCGGAATACTGCTCGGAGGTGAGAACGGAGATCTTCACGCGGGGGTGGGACAGGAGGAGCCGCACGAGCTCGAACCCGGTGTACCCCGTCGCGCCGAAAATAGCCACTTTCTTCATCGCGGTCTCCTTATATCAAACCGAGCGTGCAAAAAAGAAGGGGAAGGCGTTGGCGGCCTTCCCCTTCGGGAACCGATCGAGGGGGCAAACGCCCTCGGTTCTTACCGCTTGGAGAACTGGAACCGTTTCCTCGCTCCCGGCTGGCCGTATTTCTTCCGTTCCTTGATCCGCGCGTCCCGGGTAAGGAAGCCGGCGCGCTTGAGAACCGCGCGGAGCTCGGGGTTTTCCGCCTGCAGCGCCTTGGCTAGACCGAACTTAACCGACTCGGCCTGGGAAGCCGGGCCGCCGCCGTTGACGTTGACCTCCACGTCGACCGCCTGACGCCTGCCGGTGAGCACCAGCGGCTGTACGGCGACCGCACGCAGCGCAAGGACCGGGAAATAGTTCTCGAACTCCCGTCCGTTGACGCTTATCCGCCCGCTGCCAGCCTTCATGTAGACGCGCGCGATCGCCGTCTTCCTCTTTCCCGTGGCGTATATCTTCGTCTGGGCCATTTCGACGGATCCTCTCTTATTCGTTGACGGCCAGCGCCTTGGGCTGCTGGGCCTTGTGGGGATGGTCCGGGCCGGCGTAGACCTTGAGCTTAGTGAAAAGCCGGTCGCCAAGGCGCGTCTTCGGAAGCATCCCGCGCACCGCCCATTCGACGACGCGCTCCGGGTGCTTCGAGGCGAACACCTTGTCGGGGGTGGTGGACTTCAGCCCCCCCATGTAGCCGCTGTGGTGGTAATAGGTCTTGTCGGACATCTTCTTCCCGGTCAGCTTCACCTTGTCGGCGTTGACCACGATGACGAAGTCGCCGATGTCGGCGTTGGGCGTGAACGTCGGCTTGTGTTTCCCCCGCAGCACCTCGGCCACCCTGGTGGCCAGGCGGCCCAGGACCTTGTCCCTTGCGTCAACCACGTACCAGGCCTGATCCGCATCGTCTCTCGTGAAGTACTCTGTCTTCTTCATCCGGGCAAACCTTTCCCCTTGAAAATCAAAAGAATCATTTAATCCTACACTGGCCGGGTCGTCAAGGGAAATTCGCCGTCAACCCCGGGGCGTGGCACCCGTCGTGTGACCGGCGAGTGTCCGTGCGCGCCTCAGCGGACGCGGCTGCCGCTTTTGCGCCGCGCGCTCTTCGAAGCGGCAGTCCCGGTCTCCTGCTCCTGCCAGCGTATCGCCTCCTCGTGGATGTACTCGAAGAGATGATGAACGAAATACGGATCGAGTTCATGGGTCACGCCGTGACGTACACGGTCCTTGAGGATGGCGCGCCAGCGACGCGGCTGAAAGGTGGAAACGCCGTGTTTTCTCTTGTAGTGGCTTATCTCCCGGACGATCTCCATCCGCCTGGCCAGGCAATCCACGAGCTGCCGGTCGAGACCGTCTATCTCCTTGCGAAGACCGAAGACGCGGCTGACATATTCCGGCTCGTTCGTGATCTCCTTCTTGGGCTTGAGGCTCGCCAACAGGCTGCGGAGCCTCGCCGGCGTGACCTGTTGATCGCAATCGCTCAACGCTTTCGCGGGATGCGGATGCACCTCGATCATCAGCCCGTCGTAAAGATGATCCATGGCCTCCTGAGCGAGGGGCCTGATCAGTTCGATTGACCCTGCCATGTGGCTTGGATCGCACAGGAGCGGGATCTCCGGCATCCGGCGGCGCAGTTCCATGGGAATCCTCCAGATCGGCTCGTTGCGATAGACCGTCTGGCGCGCCGTCGAAAACCCGCGATGTATGCCGACGATCCTGGTGACGCCCGCCCGCCGCAGCCGCTCGATCGCGCCGATCCACAATTCGATGTCCGGGTTGATCGGATTCTTCACCATCACGGTCACGTCCACCCCGCGCAACCGGTCCGCCAGCGCCTGGACGGAGAACGGGTTGACGGTCGTGCGCGCCCCTAACCACAGCACGTCTATACCGTTTTCGAGGCAGGCGTCGACGTGCGAGGGTTGGGCGACTTCGCATGCCACCGGAACCTTCGCGGCCTTCCCGGCGGCCTTGAGCCACGGGAGGCCGAGCTCGCCGACGCCCTGGAAAGAGCCTGGACGGGTCCGCGGCTTCCAGATCCCCCCGCGCAACGCGCTGATTCCGAGTTTGCCGAGCCGGAGCGCGATCTCCATCATCTGCGCTTCGGACTCCACGCTGCACGGTCCGGCCACGACGATTTTTCCTTTAAGGCAGGCCCCGCGGCCCTGGAGCCTGCGAAGTCCTCCGTCGATTGCGATCACGCTGTCTCCTTTATACGGTAGGTGACTTTCCACAGGAACAGCCCCTGGGGAGGGGCGTTCGGCCCGGCCAGGGCGCGGTCCCGCAGTTCCAACAGCTCCCGCATCCGGCCAGGCGGCATCTTACCCTTCCCTATGTCGACGAGCGTCCCCACGATGTTGCGTACCATGTGCCGCAGAAAACCGTTCCCGGCTATCCGTATGAAGTGCAGGGGAGGCATCTCCCCGGAAAGCTCCGCGCGGAAGATCGTCCGCACGGTGGTCTTCGCGGTGCAGCCCTGTCCGCGGAAGGAGGCGAAGTCGTGCTCCCCCGCCGCGTGCGAGAGTCCCTCCCGCAGCGCGTCGAGGTCGAGGGGCTTCTCTATATGCCAGGCGTAGCGCGTGAAGAACGGGGAAGCGACCGGCGACAGGTGCAGGAAGTACCGGTACTCCTTTTCCCTCGCGTCCCTGCGAACGTCGAATCCCGGCGGGGCTTCCTCCGCGGACAGGATCCGGATGTCTTGAGGCAACAGGGCGTTGCCTCCTTTCCGGATCGTCTCGAGCGGGCGTTTCCCCGAATCCGAGAAATCGACCACCTGCTCCCGCGCATGGACACCCGCGTCCGTGCGCCCGGCCGCCCCGACCCGCACCTTCTCGCACAGCAGGCGGGAAAGCGCCTCCTCCACCGCCGACTGGATAGTCGGCCCGTTCGGCTGTACCTGGAACCCCCGGTAGGCGGTCCCATCGTAGGCCAGTATCAGCCGGACCCGTCGCATTCCTTCCGAAATCCCGCGTCTGCGCTTACAGGTGCTTCTTTGCCAGCACCTCGGCGATCTGTATGGCGTTGAGCGCCGCGCCCTTGCGCAGCTGATCGCCGCACACCCAGAAGTTCAGGCAGTTCTCGGCGCTGTCGTCCTCCCGGATGCGCCCCACGTAGCAGTCGTCCTTCCCCGCGCAGAACAGCGGCATCGGGTAGACGTTGTTCGCCGGGTCGTCCATCACCTGGCAGCCGGGGAACTTCGCGATAAGCTCCCTGGCCTTCTCGCGGGTGATCTTCTTCGCGAACTGGGCGTTTATCGAGATCGAGTGCGCGGTGAGGACCGGCACGCGCACCGTGGTGCAGGTGACCCGCAGGTCGGGGATCCCCATGATCTTGCGCCCCTCGTTCGTCATCTTCATCTCTTCCTTCGTGTAGCCGTTCTCCAGGAAGGCGTCGATGTGCGGGATCACGTTGAAGGCGATCTGGTGCTTGAACGCCGCTATTTCCATCTTCTCACCCCTGGCGTAAGCCTTCGTCTGCGCGATGAGCTCCGCCATCGCCTTTGCCCCCGCGCCCGAGGTCGCCTGGTAGGAGGAGGCCACCACCCGCTTCAGGGTCCCGTAGTCGTGCAGGGGCTTCAGCGGCATGATGGCGACGATCGTCGTGCAGTTCGGGTTGGCGATGATCCCCCGCTTCTTGTACTGACCGATGGCGTCAGGGTTGATCTCCGGGACCACGAGGGGTATGTCCGGCTCCATCCTGAAGGCGGAGGAGTTGTCCACGACGACCGCGCCCGCTTCCCATGCGGACGGCGCGAACTCCTTGCTGCGGGAGGCGCCCGCCGAGAACAGGGCGATGTCGATCCCCTTGAATGCGCTCTTCTGGAGCAGTTCGACCGGGAGGTCCTGTCCCTTGAACTTCAGCTTCTTGCCGACCGAGCGCTCGGACGCCAGCAGGCGGAGGCTCTTAACGGGGAACTTACGCTGTTCCAGTATCTGCATCATCACTTCCCCTACCGCCCCGGTCGCGCCCGCAACTGCGACGTTGTAACTTTTCGAGCTCATCGTTTCACCTCTCCTTGTGTGTTGGTCATGATGTTTTTCCGGACCACGTCTCCCATTTCAACCGTCCCGACCCTTCGCACCCCCGAACCCGCGCGGTATATGTCCCCGGTCCTGTACCCGTCGGCAAGCGCCTTCTCCACCGCCCGCTCGATCCACCCGGCCTCGGCGTCCCTGTTGAACGAGTACCGGAGCATCATCGCAACCGAGAGGATCGTCGCAAGCGGATTCGCGACACCCTTCCCCGCGATGTCGGGCGCGCTGCCGTGGATAGGCTCGTAAAGCCCCACCCGCCCCCCGAGGGAAGCCGAGGGCAGCATCCCGATCGACCCGGTGATCATCGACGCCTCGTCCGTCAGGATGTCCCCGAACAGGTTCGTCGTGACGATGACGTCGAACTGCTTAGGGTGCCGGACCAGCTGCATCGCGCAGTTGTCCACCAGCATGTGGGAAAGATCCACGTCCGTGTACCCGCGGCCGTGGACCTCGGTTACGATTTTGCGCCAGAGTTCGGAGGACTCCAGGACGTTGGACTTGTCCACCGAGGTCACCCTCCGGCTTCTCTTCCTGGCCAGGTCGAAGGCCACCCGGGCGACCCGCTCGATCTCCGGCCGGGTGTAGACCTCGGTGTTGATCCCGGTCTCGACTCCGTTCTCCGTCCGTATCCCCCGCGGTTCGCCGAAGTATATCCCGCCGGTCAGCTCCCGGACGACCATGAGGTCGATCCCCTCCACCAGCTCGCGGCGCAGGGGCGAGGCGTCCAGCAGGGGCGCAAAGACTTTTGCGGGGCGAAGGTTGGCGAACAGGCACAGGTTCTTGCGCAACCCCAGGAGCGCACGCTCGGGCCTCACCTCGAAGGGCAACGGGTCCCATTTCGGCCCGCCGACCGCGCCCAGCAGGATCGCATCGGACGCGCAGGCAAGCCCCATCGCCTTGTCCGTCATCGGGACCCCGTGGACGTCGTAGGACGCTCCGCCCAGGAGCTCCTCCTCGGTCTCGAACGACCGGGCCCCGGAGATTTCCTCGATCGCCCGCAGGACGGCCAGGGCCTCCCTCACGACCTCGGGCCCGATCCCGTCTCCGGGGAACACGCAGATCTTAGGCATCGCGGCTACTTGCCTTTCCGGCGCCCGGCCATGTAGTTTAACAGCCCGCCCGCCGCGACAAGCTCCCGCATGAAAGGCGGAACGGTGGCGATCCCGTATTCCCTCTTTTTCGTCTCGTTGCGCAAGATCCCGTTCTCCATGTCCACCGCAAGGACGTCCCCGGAATCGATCCCGTCGACCGCCTGGGGGGCCTCGATGATGGGAAGCCCCATGTTGAACGCGTTCCGGTAGAAGATCCGCGCGAAGGACCCGGCGATGACCGCCCGCGCCCCCGACGCCTTGATCGCGATGGGAGCGTGCTCACGGGACGAGCCGCAGCCGAAGTTCTTACCCGCGACGATGAAGTCGCCTGCGGACACTCCCGAGGCGTAGTTCCCGTCGATGTCCTCCATGCAGTGCTTCGCAAGCTCCGCCGGGTCGCTCGTGTTGAGGTACCGCGCCGGGATGATGACATCCGTATCGACGTCATCCCCGTATTTCCACGCCCGCCCGTTCAGTATCATGTCGATTTCCTCATCCGTGTTTTCAGTGCTGCGGGCGTGTCCGCCGTAGCCCCGAAGCGTCGGTTTTTCCCGGCGCAAGGGGCGAAGGGGGACAGGCCTGACAACATTTCGTCTAAAGCCCCAGTTCGTCCGGGCCGCCTATGCGGCCCAGCACCGCGGATGCCGCCGCGATGGCGGGGTTGGCGAGGTAGACCTCGCTCTCCGGGTGACCCATCCGCCCCACGAAGTTGCGGTTCGTCGTGGCGATCGCCCGCTCTCCCTTGGCGAGAACCCCCATGTGTCCGCCCAGGCACGGCCCGCAGGTCGGGGTGGAAAATGCGGCCCCCGCTACCACGAACGTCTCCATCAGCCCCTCCCGCATCGCCTGCAGGTAGATCTCCTGTGTGGCGGGAAAGATGAGCATCCGGACGCCGTCGTGCACCTTGCGTCCACGGATCACGGCGGCCGCGCTGCGAAGGTCCTCGATCCGCCCGTTGGTGCAGGACCCGACGACCACCTGGTCTATCGGTACGTTTCCCACCCGGGACAGCGGCCTCGTGTTCGACGGGAGGTGGGGGAACGCCACCTGCGGCTCGAGCGAGGAGAGGTCCACGCTCATCTCCGCGGCGTACCCGGCGTCCTTGTCGGCGGCGACAACCTCGTATTTCCGCTTCGCGCGCGCGTCCGCGTAAGCCCTCGTGATCCCGTCGAAGGGGAAGATGCCGTTCTTGGCGCCCGCCTCGATCGCCATGTTGGACATCGTGAAGCGCCACGCCATCGGGAGGGAGGAAAGCCCGTCCCCCGCGTACTCCATCGCCTGGTAGAGCGCCCCGTCCACCCCGATCTTCCCGATGATGTGGAGGATGACGTCCTTCCCTTCCACCCATTTCCCGGGCTTCCCGGTCAGAACGATGCGGAGGGAGGAGGGCACTTTCAGCCACACCTCCCCGGAGATCATCGCCGCGGCCAGGTCGGTGCTGCCGACGCCGGTGGAAAAGGCGCACAGCGCGCCGTAGGTGCAGGTGTGGCTGTCGGCGCCGATCACGAGGTCCCCGGGGACCACGAGCCCTTCGTCCGGCAGGAGAACGTGCTCGATCCCCATCCGGCCGACCTCGAAGTAGTTCACGATGCCGTACTCGCGGGCGAACTCCCGCATCTTCTTCATCTGCTCAGCGGACTTGATGTCCTTGTTGGGGGCGAAATGGTCCGGGACAAGGGCGATCTTCTCCCGGTCGAACACCGCCTTGACCCCCATCCTCCGGACCGCGTCTATGGCGATCGGGCTCGTCACGTCGTTGCCAAGGGCGAGATCCACCTTCGCGAGGATCAGCTCCCCGGGCTCGACACGGTCCTTCCCGGCGTGCCTAGCGAGGATTTTCTCTGTAAGTGTCATGCCCATCCGGGTGTTTCTCGCTTTCCGTGATTTTCCCCCGCCGGCGCCGCGCGAAGCCGACCAGTTCCCCGACCGGCCCCGAGACGACGTAGGCCGATGAGAACACGAAGATCATGACCTGCGGCTCCGCGGCGAGCAGGAGCGACAGGAAGATGAACACCACCAGCGTGTTGAACGGGCGCTTCCGGAACGCCTCCAGGTCCTTGAAGCTGTTGTAACGGACCGTGCTTACCATCAGGAACGCGAGGACGTATATGGCCAGGAGCAGCGCCAGGTGCCGGAAGCTGCCCGAGCCCCCGAGGTAGTAGAAGAGCAGGATGATCGACGCGACGAAGGTCGCGGCCGCGGGAATCGGAAGCCCGTTGAACTTCCCCTTTTCGACGGTGTTCACCTGCACGTTGAAGCGGGCCAGGCGCAGCGCCCCGCATATCAGGTAGAGGAAGGCCGCGAGCCAGCCCCACCGCCCGAACTGCGAGAGCGCCCAGCCGTAGACCAGGAAGGCCGGCGCGACGCCGAACGAGACCAGGTCGGCCAGCGAGTCGTACTCCACCCCGAACTGGGTGGTGGTCTTCGTCATGCGCGCCACGCGGCCGTCCAGCCCGTCGAGAACGACCCCCACGATGATCGCAATCGCCGCCTTCTCGAACTGGCCGTTGTAGGTGGCCGCGATCGAATAGAAGCCGGCGAACAGCGAGCCCGAGGTGATCAGGTTGGGGAGAATGTAGATCCCCCGGCTGATCCCGTCCCTCCTTCGTTCCCTTTTCTTCACTTGAGCACCCCCACGACGCTCTCGCCGGCCCGCACCCGGTCTCCCATCCGGACCCTGAGCGCGGCGGACTGCGGCAGGAAGATATCCACCCGCGATCCGAACCGGATCATTCCCACACGCTGACCCTGTTTCACCATGTCGCCCTCCGAAAGGCGGCACACGATCCGCCGGGCGATCAGCCCCGCGATCTGTACATACGAAACCGTTTGCCCCCCCGGGGTTTCAAGGGACACGCCGTTTTGCTCGTTTTCGAGCGACGCCTTGTCGACGCTCGCCACGAAAAACTTCCCCGGGTTGTATCGCACTGCGGTCACTTTGCCCGAGACCGGCGCCCGGTTGACGTGGACGTCGAAGACGGACATGAAGACGCTCACCTTCTTTCCGGGCTCCGCGTTGTATCTCCCCGGCGGGCATTCGCCGCAAAAAACGACCCTGCCGTCCGCGGGCGAGATCACGGCGCCGGGCTCGCCCGGTGTGACCCGCTCGGGGTCGCGGAAAAACCACGCCACGAAGGCGGTCAGGAGGAGCCCCGTGACCGCGAGCGGCACGCTCTTCGGCCAGACGAAATAGACGGCCACGGTCGCCGCCGCGGTCGCGAGAACGAATGGGACGCCTTCCAGGGCGATCACGCGGCCGCCGCCTCAATTCTTCGTCTTGTCCACCAGCCTTCCCTTGGCGATCCACGGCATCATGGCGCGGAGCCTTCGCCCCACCTCCTCTATCGGGTGCTCCTCGCCGCGCCGCGTGAGCGCGTTGAAGACTGGCCGGTTGGCCTGGTTCTCCAACATCCACTCCCTGGCGAACGACCCGTTCTGTATTTCCTCGAGCATCCGCTTCATCTCCCTGCGGGTCTCGTCCGTGATGATCCGCGGGCCGCGGGTCAGGTCGCCGTACTGCGCCGTGTTGCTGATGGAGTAACGCATCGTGGAGATCCCGCCCTCGTAGACGAGGTCTACGATGAGCTTTAGCTCGTGGAGGCACTCGAAGTACGCCATCTCGGGTGCGTAGCCCGCCTCGACCAGCGTCTCGTACCCGGCCAGGATCATCGCCGTGACCCCGCCGCAAAGGACGGCCTGCTCCCCGAAGAGGTCGGTCTCGGTCTCCTCGCGGAAGGACGTCTCGATGACCCCCGCGCGGGCGGCCCCGATCGCCGCCGCGTAGGCCAGCGCGACCTCCTTGCTCTTTTTCGAGGGGTCCTGGTGGACGGCGATGAGGGCCGGCACCCCTTCCCCCCTCAGGTACTGCGCCCGCACAAGGTGCCCGGGGCCCTTCGGGGCCACCATGAAGACGTTGATGTCGGGCCTGGGAACGATCTGGCCGAAGTGGATGTTGAACCCGTGGGCGAACATGAGGAACGCGCCCTTCTTGAGGTTCGGCGCGACCGACTCCCGGTAGATCCGCCCCTGCAGCTCGTCGGGGAGGAGCATCGACACCACGTCCGCCTTCCCGACCGCGGTCGACGCGTCGTGGACCTCGAACCCCGCGTCCTCCGCCTTCTTCGCGGCGGCGCCGCCGGGCAGCTCCCCGACGATCACGCTCATCCCGCTCTCCTTCAGGTTGTTCGCGTGCGCGTGCCCCTGGCTGCCGTATCCCAGGATCGCGATCGTCTTTCTCTTGAGGGACGCCGGCTTCGCGTCCTTCTCACGGTAGATCTTGACCATGTCATCCCCTCCCTTGATGCGGCATCTTGTCCGCTTGTGCCACGACATTCCCCCCGCGCGCGATTGACACCAGGCCCGTCCGCACCACCTCCCGGATCCCGATCGGCCGGAGCAGCTGGAGGAAGGCGTTGACCTTCGCCTCGTCCCCCGTCATCTCTATGGTGTAGCAGCGGGGCGCCACGTCGACGATCTTCGCGCGGAAGATGTCGACGAGCCGAAGCACCTCCGGCTTGGTCTCGGGCTCCGCGTTTACCTTGACCAGCACCAGCTCCCGGTCGACGGTTTCGACCCCCGTCAGGTCCACGACCTTGATGACCGAGATGAGCTTGTTCAGCTGCTTGAGGATCTGCTCGATGATCTGGTCGTTGCCGCTGGTCACGATCGTCATCCGGGAGACGGACGGATCCAGCGTCTCGGCCACCGAGAGGGACTCGATGTTGAACCCCCGGCCGGAAAACAGGCCCGAGACCCGGCTCAACACCCCGAACTCGTTCTCCACCAGGACGGATATCGTGTGGCGCATCGCGCGTTCTCCTTGCGGCCGGCTGAAAAACTCAGACGAGCAGCATCTTCGTCAAAGGCGCCCCGGCCGGCACCATCGGGTACACCATCTCGTTCGGGTCCGTCAGGATGTCGATGAACGCCGGCCCATCGACCGCGAACCCCTTTTTAAGCACCCCCTTCACCTCTTCCGTGCGGGTAGCGCGGAACCCGGCGGCGCCGTAAGCCTCCGCCAGCTTTACGAAGTCCGGGATCCGGGGCAGGCAGGTCTGGGAGTACTTCCCCTGGTAGAAGAGCTCCTGCCACTGGCGGACCATCCCCAGCGCCCCGTTGTTGAGGATCACCACCTTGACCGGGAGGCGGTACTGTACGGCCGTAGCCAGTTCCTGGATGTTCATCTGGATGCTCCCGTCTCCGGCCACGTCGACCACGAGTTTGCCCGGCATGGCCACCTGGGCGCCGATCGCCGCGGGGAAACCGTACCCCATCGTCCCCAGCCCCCCGGAGGAGAGGAAAGTGCGCGGGCTGTCGTACTTGTAGAACTGGGCGGCCCACATCTGGTTCTGCCCGACCTCCGTCGTTATGATCGCCTGACCCTTGGTCAGGGCGTAGATCTGCTCCACCACGTACTGCGGCTTGATTTTCCCCTTGGGCTCATGCTTGTAGGAGAGAGGGTGTGTCCTGGCCCACTTCCGGACCTGCTCGCGCCACGGGGTGATCTTCTCCCGGAACGAAGCCGCCTCCTTCGTCCCCTTGGTGAGCTTGATCATCTTCTTGAGCACGTCCTTGAGGTCTCCCACGATCGGGATGTGGACCGGCACGTTCTTCTGGATCGAGGTGGGATCTATGTCCACGTGGACGATCTTGGCGTGGGGCGCGAACTCGTCGATCTTGCCCGTCACCCGGTCGTCGAACCGCGCCCCGAGGGCGAGGATCAGGTCGCAGTGGGAGATCGCCATGTTCGCGCAGTAGGTGCCGTGCATGCCGAGCATCCCCATGTACAGCGGGTCGGTGCCCGGGAAAGCCCCCATCCCCATCAGCGTCGTCGTGACCGGGATGCCGAGAATGCCGGCGAACTCGGCCAGCTCCGACGAGGCCCCGGAAAGGATGGCGCCTCCTCCGGTGTAGATAACCGGGCGCTCCTTCTCCTTGAGAAGGCGGATGGCGCTTTCCACCTGCTTCGGGTGCCCCTCGTAGGTGGGGTGGTAGCCACGGACGTGTGCCTCCTTCGGGAGAACGTACTCCTCGGCGGAGGCCAGGACGTCCTTGGGGATGTCGACGAGCACCGGCCCCGGCCTGCCCGTCGAGGCGAGGAAAAAGGCCTCCTTGATGATCCGTGCCAGGTCCTTCGTATCCTTCACCAGGTAGTTGTGCTTGGTGCACGGCCGCGTTATCCCGACGATGTCCGCCTCCTGGAAGGCGTCGTTCCCGATCATCAGGGTCGGAACCTGTCCGGAAAAAACGACTATGGGGATGGAGTCCATGTAGGCGGTTGCGATCCCGGTGACCGTGTTCGTCGCGCCGGGGCCGGAAGTCACCAGGCAGACTCCGGTTTTTCCCGACGCGCGGGCGTAGCCGTCCGCCATGTGGACGGCCCCCTGTTCGTGGCGGGTCAGGATATGGCGCAGCTTCGTGCTCTTGAACAGCTCGTCGTAAATGTTCAGGACGGCGCCCCCGGGGTAACCGAACACAACGTCCACCCCGAGGTCGGTCAACGCCCTGACCAAGATTTCCGCTCCTGTCATCTTCACGGCTTCCCCCTTGTAACTAAAAAAACCGGGACGGTCCTGGCGTCCCCTGTTCCTTCATCATCCTCGGTCGTGTGACTGCGATCCCTTTATTGTTCTGCCAAGCCCTCCTACAGGACCGTTACAAACCGGGACGGTCCTGGCGTCCCCTGTTCCTTCATCATCCTCGGTCGTGTGACTGCGATCCCTTTATTGTTCTGCCAAGCCCTCCTACAGGACCGTCCCTAGAACGGCGCCGGTTCCGGCGGAGCCGACGAGCTTCGAGTAGCGCGCCAGGTACCCGGTCCCGACCTTGGGCGCCGGGGCCTTCCAGGCTTTCCTGCGCCGGGCGAGCTCCGCCGCCGGGACGTCGAGGGTGAGCTTCCTCCCCGGGATGTCCAGGACGACCGGATCCCCGTCCCTCACCAAGGCGATCGGCCCCCCCTCCATCGCCTCCGGTGAGACGTGGCCGACGCACGGACCGTGCGTCCCGCCGGAGAAGCGTCCGTCGGTGATGAGCGCGACCTTCGTGCCCAGCCCCATCCCCATGATCGCGGATGTCGGGGAAAGCATTTCGCGCATCCCCGGCCCTCCCTTCGGCCCCTCGTACCGGATGACCACGACCATCCCCGGCGTGACCCTCCCCGCCATGATCGCGGCCATCGCGGCGTCCTCGGAACCGAACACCTTCGCCTTCCCGCGGAACCGGAACATCGAGGGGTCGACGCCGGACTGCTTGATGACCGCGCCGCCGGGGGCGAGGTTGCCGGTCAGGATGGCGATCCCGCCCTCGGGCCGCACGGGCGCGTCGAGGCGCCGGATGACCGCGTCGGAAAGCGCCCGCCCTCTCCGCGCTATCCTGGTAATGTCCTCTCCGGACACCGTCGGATTCTTTTCAAGCATGGGGAGCAGGCGGTTGAGGACCGCCGGTATCCCGCCCGAGAATTCCACGTCCTCCATCATGTGTGGCCCCGCCGGGGTCACGGTGGTCAGCTGCGGCGTCTCCCGGGATAGCCGGTCGAACTCCGACAGGGGGAGCCGGACCCCCGCCTCGCGCGCGATGGCAAGCAGGTGCAGGACGGAGTTTGAGGACCCCCCGAGCGCCATGTCCACCCTGACCGCGTTCTTGAACGCAGCGCGGGTCAGGATCTTGCGCGGGGTGATCCCCTTCCTGACCAGCTCGACTATCCGCCGGCCCGTCGAGTACCCGATGTGCCGTTTCCTGGACATCCCCGCCAGGGCGGTCGCACAGCCCGGCAGCGACATCCCGAGCGCTTCCGTAAGGCATGCCATCGTGTTGGCCGTGTAAAGCCCCTGGCAGGACCCCTCGCCGGGGCACGCCTCCGCCTCCAGACGCGAAAGCGTCCGGGCGTCGATCTCCCCGCGCTGGAAACGGCCCACCGCCTCGAAGGTGTCGGTGACCAGGGAGAGCCGGCGGTCGCCCATCCGGCCCGAAAGCATGGGGCCAGCGGTCAGCACGATGCAGGGGATGTCCAGGCGGGCCGCGGCCATGAGCATCCCGGGGGTGATCTTGTCGCAGTTGGTGAGCAGGACCAGGCCGTCGAGCGCGTGGGCCTCGGCGACCGACTCCACCATGTCGGCGATGAGCTCGCGCAGCGGCAGGGAGTAGTGCATCCCCCTGTGCCCCATGGCGATCCCGTCGCACACCGCGGGGACGCCGAACAGGAACGGGTAGCCGCCCGCCGAGTGCACGCCGTTTTCGACGACCCGCTCAAGGCTCCGCATCCCCACGTGCCCCGGCACAAGGTCGGTGAACGAGGTCGCGACGCCGATGAAAGCCTTCCCCATCGCGGCCTGCGGCACACCCGCGGCGCAATAAAGCGCGCGGTGCGGCATCCGTTCCAATCCCTTTTTCGTCCGGTCACTTCGCATCGTCTTCCCTGATCCCCTTTCCCGGATAAAAAAAACCCCCGTGCGAGCGTTCCCGCCCAAGGGTAGTCCTGTTCCTGACTCGAACGGTCTTCCGGTGGGTCGGCTGCCTATTGCCCGGTGAGCATCTTGGCGATCTGGTCCTTCTTGACCAGCTTCAGCTTCTGCAGCCGCTTGCGCTCCATCTCCTCTTCGGCCGTAAGGTACACCTTCCGGTCGAATTCCTTCAACTTATCGTCCAGCGTCCGGTGTTCGTGAACCAGGCTCCGGAACTCCGGGTTCTTTTCGACGAGCGCCGCCATCTTCTCTTCCTGTGGCTGGGCCATCGGCACCTCCGGTTTTTAGATGGTTTTTCAGTCTATCAGAGGATGGGAAATTGTCAATTCGCGGCCGCGCACCCGGTTTGGGCATCCGTTCCCCATGGGGGGGCTATTTTCGCCATCGAGTGCCATTCTCCGCCTCTGAACGGCGCAGGTATGCGGGCACAAGCGAGCGTATGTCGGCCGCAGCCCCCTGGCGCGCAAGCCTTGCCGCGAAAAGCCCGACCGTAGAGGCGCTGGGCAGCCCCTCCCCTTCCGGTGCGAAGGTGGCCCGGTCCCCAAGCCTGTCCCGGAACAGGGGCCCGAAGGGGATCGCGCCGTCGCCGCAGAAGAACACCCTTCCTTCCGGCAACGTCCCGGGAAGCGCCTCCGGGGAGATAGCCGCGTCCGGGGAAAGCCGTTTCCACTCGCCCCCCTCCCGGCGGAACAGGGCTGCGTACAACTCCTGTTTCCGGGCGTCCAAAACCGGGCAGATGGAAACACCTTCGACGGGGAACCGCATCGCGAGCGCGTGGAGCGTCGGTACCGGGACGATCGGCACGCCCCACCCGAAGCAAAAACCTTTTGCGGCCGCCATCCCCACGCGCAGCCCGGTGAACGAGCCCGGACCCGCCGAAACCGCGACCCGGGTTATGTCCCCCGGCCCGCGCCCCGTTTCCCGTAACAGGTCGGAAACGGCGGACAGGACCGTCGCGGACGCCTGCCGCCCGCAGGGCAGCGAGATTTCCGAGAGGACTTTGCCCTCCGAAACCAGCGCGACGCTCCCGTGCGGCGTCGCCGTCTCGATCGCGAGGATCAAGGATAAACAGGGACGGTCCTGGCGGCCACTCACAGCTCATCCTCCCCGGTCGTGTGACTGCGATCCCTTTGCTGTTCTGCCAAGTCCTGCTACAGGACCGTCCCTACCGGGTGACGATGCGGGCGATGTCGTTGTAGAAGACGAGCGCGGTCAGCATCAGGATGATGGCCAGCCCCACCTGCTGCGCGATCGCCTTCGCCTGCGGAGACAGCGGCTTGCGCCGGATCGCCTCGATCGAAAAGAAGAGGATGTGCCCGCCGTCCAGGATCGGGATGGGAAGCAGGTTCAGGATACCCAGGTTGACGCTCAGCAGGCCGAGGAAATAGGCGAACGGGGAGACACCCTGCCGCGCCTGGTCGCCGGCGAGCTGGGCGATGAGGATCGGGCCGCCGAGGGTCTCGGACGGGAGGACGCGCGTCACCAGCTTCACGACCGTCATGACGGTCAACTCGATGAGCTTTCCGGTCTCTTTCCCGGCGCGCAGGAACGCGGAGACCGGGCCCAGCTTCCTGCGCACGATCTCCTGGCCGGCGATTATGCCGATCTTGGGCTCCCGGATCTTCTCCCCGAAGATGCTCGTACCCTCGCGGATCTCCGGGGAAACCTTGAATGCCATCTCCTTCCCATCCCTGCGAACGGTCAGTTCGAGCTCCCTCCCCGCGCCCTGCTGCTTTATCCGCACGGCAAGGTCCTCCCACGTCGCCACGGGTTCCCCCCCGACCCGCAGGACAACGTCCCCGCCGGAAAGGCCCGCCCGCGCCGCCGGTGAATCCGCCACCACGTCCCCGATCACGGGCAACAGCACGGGGACCCCGCCCAGGAAGACGACCCAGAAGACAAGGACCGCGAAGATGAGGTTCCCGAGAGGGCCAGCCGCCACGACCGCCATCTTCACCCCGAGGGATTTGTGCGAGAACGAACGCTCCCGAAGTTCGGGCGGAATTTCCTCCCCTTCGCTCTCCCCGACGAGTTTCACGTACCCGCCCAGCGGGATGGCGGAAACCATGTATTCCGTCTCTCCCCGCCTGAAGCCGAAAAGCCTCGGCCCGAAGCCGAAGGAAAACTTCGTGACGCCGACGCCGAGCCGGCGCGCGACGAGGAAATGCCCGAATTCGTGGACGAAGATCAGGATGCCCAGGACCACGATGAAGGCGGCGGGAGTCGTCAGGAAATTTGCCGTGGCTGCCAGCGCGTTCATCACCTCTCCGGGGTTCTCATCTTGGAGATCCGCCTCTCGGCGTCCTGCCTGGCCTCCGTGTCGGCGCGGATCACGTCGGAAAGTGTAACGGGACGCGACTTCCGCCGCCAGCCGGCCAGCACGTTCCCGACGATCCCCACTATCTCCGTGAACCGGATCCTTCCCGACAGGAACGCGCCGACGGCGGCCTCGTTGGCGGCGTTCATCACCGCCGGGGCCGTCCCACCGGACTCCGCGGCGGCGTATGCCAGCGCGAGGGCCGGGAACCGCTTCCGGTCCGGGGGCTCGAAAATCCACCCGTCCATCCGATGCCGCGCGAGCCGGGGTAGTTCCAGGGGCAGCCGTTCCGGCCAGGAGAGCGCGTACCCGATCGGGATCCGCATGTCGGGGACTCCCAGCTGCGCGATGAGGCTGCCGTCTATGTACTCGACCATGGAATGAACCACCGACTGCGGGTGGATGAGCACGTCTATCTTAGAGGGGGGAAGCCCGAAGAGCCACGTCGCCTCGATGACTTCCAGCCCCTTGTTCATGAGCGTCGCGGAATCGACCGTGATCTTCGACCCCATCCGCCACGTGGGATGGCCGAGCGCCTGGGTCACGGTCGCGTCCCGCATCGCCCGCAACGTGCTGTTGCGGAACGGCCCCCCCGAGGCGGTGAGGATGACCCGCAGGATGTCCTCGCGACGGTGCCCCTGGATGGACTGGAACACGGCCGAATGCTCGCTGTCGACCGGGATGATCTCCGACCCGCCGGACCTTGCGGCTTTCACGAGGAACCTGCCCGCCATCACGAGGAGTTCCTTGTTGGCCAGCGCGATCCGCTTACCGCGGGTTGCCGCCGCGATGACGGGCCGGATCGAGGAAACCCCCGACGCCGCGGCAAGGACTATGCCGGTCGAGTCCGAGCAGGCCGCCTCGGTCATCCCCTTCTCGCCGAAGACCACGCGGGTCCTCGATGGGAGGCGCCCCAGGTCTCCGGCGTAGCGTTCCTCCGAGAGACAGACGATGAAAGGGGAGAACCGGCGCGCCTGCTCGCCGAGCCTCTTCGCGTTCCTCCGCGCGCACAGCGCCGTCACCCGGAACTTCCCCGGGAAGCGGGCGATCACATCGAGGGCGCTCCGGCCCACCGAGCCGGTGGAACCCAGTACGGCCACTCCCCTGGGGGGTCTCACCCTGAAACCCCCGTTGCCTGCCGGGACAGGACCGCTATCAGGTGGAGGACCGGCCCCACGGCGATTATGCCGTCCGCGCGGTCCAGAAGGCCGCCGTGGCCGGGCAGCAGGGCTCCGCTGTCCTTCACTCCGGCCGCCCGCTTGAGCATCGACTCGAACAGGTCTCCAGCCTGCCCGACCAGGCCGAGGACCGCGGCGGCGACGAGGGCGTACCATGCCGGGACGCCGGGAAGGAAAACCGCGGCGTATCCGGTCGCGCAAACCACGCTGGCGACAAGACCTCCGACGGCCCCTTCCACGGTCTTCTTCGGGGAGAACCGGGGCGACAGGGGGCGCTTACCGATCGCCCGGCCGACGAAGTATGCGCAGGTGTCGCCGGCCGCGACCGCCAGTATCCCCAGGAGCACCCAGTGCTCCCCGCCGGGCAGGGAAAGGGTCCGGGGGTATGCCGACAGGAAGCCGCCGACGTATACGACCCCAAGGGCGGAGGTCGCGGCGAGCCGGAAACACTCCCCGGGAGCGCCCTCCGAGGCGAGGAAGTGGAACGCCGCCATCGCGACGCAGAGTAGTACGGCGGAAACGGCCGCCGGAAACGGCAGCATCGCCCCCGACAGGTAGGCCAAAACCGTCACCGCCATCCCCGACCATCTATCCCGGGAGGAAGTGAAGAACATACGGAAGTACTCCCTGGCGCACAACAGCACCGCCGCGCCCGTGAGCAGCCCGAACGGCCATCCCTTTCCATGCAGGACGGTCCCGACAAGGAGCGGAACGAGGACGGCGCCGGAAGCGATTCTTCTCCAGAGCACGATCACCCACCGTTCGACGGAGGCTCCGCCTGCTCCGTCGTCAGTCCGAACCGGCGATGCCGGCGGGAATACACCTCGAGAGCGTGCAGGAATTCCGCCTTCCCGTAATCGGGCCAGAGAACGTCGGTGAACACGAACTCGGCGTATGCGGCCTGCCACAGCAGGAAATTGCTGATGCGAAGCTCGCCGCTGGTGCGGATGACCAGGTCGGGGTCGGGCATCCCCGCGGTGTCCAGTCGCAGGGCGATCTCCTCCTCGGTGATCTTCTCCGGCTGGATGTTCCCGGAAGCGGCCTCGGATGCCAGCTTCCTCACCGCCCGGACGATCTCGTTTCTCCCAGCGTACGACAGCCCCAGGGTCAGCGTCATCTCCGCGTGGGACTCGGTGGCGGCGAGGATCCGCTGCAGGACTTCCCGGACGGCGGCCGGGAGCTTCCAGGTCTCCCCGATGACGTTCAGCCGGATCCGGTGACGCACGAGCTCCGGAAGTTCCCGGATGAGGAACTCCCGGAGCAGGCTCATCAGCGTTTCGACCTCGGCCTCGGGCCTTCCCCAGTTTTCCACGGAGAAGGCGTACAGGGTCAGGTAGGGGATCCCGAGCTCGCGCGCGCACTCCACCACCGCGCGGACCGAACGGACCCCGGCCCGGTGCCCCTCGACGCGCGGAAGCCCGCGAAGCCCGGCCCATCTCCCGTTTCCATCCATGATGATGGCGACATGACGGGGAAGCGCGGCCGCGTCGGTTCCGCCCTTATGGCTAGGCATGCGGCCTTTCTGTCCCGGGTCCGCGGAAACGCACTAGTTCTGGACGATCGCTCCGGTCGGGCAGGCATCGACGCAGGCGAGACAATCCGAACAGGTGTCGTTCACCTTGTACTTTTCGCCTTCCTCGATGGACCCGGTGGGGCAGGTTTCCATGCAGGCTCCACACGCGGTGCACTCGTCGGTTATGCGTACTGCCATGGCTCTTTCCTCCTTGCTCTTCGTCGTTGTTCCTGACAGTGATGCCCGGGAAAAACACCTCAGACTTCCATGATCTCCTGTTCCTTGGCCTTCAGGATTTCGTCGATCTTCCTGATGAACGCGTCGGTCTCCTTCTGGATCCGGTCCTGGCCGCGCTTCATGTCGTCCTCGGAGATCTCCTTCTTCTTCTCCTTCTCCTTTATTCGCTCGATCGCCTCGCGCCGGACGTTGCGGACCGCCACCCTGGCGTCTTCCGCCATCTTCTTCACCAGCTTGACCAGGTCCTTGCGGCGCTCCTCGGTGAGCGGCGGGATGGGAATCCGGACTATCTTCCCGTCGTTCACGGGGTTGAGACCCAGCCCGCTGGACTGGATCGCCTTCTCGATCGGCCCGATCATCTTCGCGTCCCATGGCGTGACCGTTATGAGCCGGCTTTCCGGGACCGAGAGCGTCCCCACCTGCTGCAGCGGCGTAAGGGTCCCGTAGTAATCCACCTTGATGCCGTCCACGAGGGAGAAGGAGGCGCGCCCCGTGCGGACCTTCCCCAGCTCCTTCCTGAACGACTCGATGCTCCGGGTCATTTTCCCGGAGGTGTCCTTCTGCAGGGCCTCCATCATGGGCCTCCGTGGACCACGGTGCCGATCTTCTCCCCACGCACCACGCGGACGACGTTCCCCCTCCTCGTCATGTCGAAGACCACGATCGGGAGGTCGTTGTCCATGCAAAGGGAGATCGCCGTCGCGTCCATCACCTTCAGTTTTTTTCGCAGGACGTCGATGTAGCTCAGCTCCTGGAACTTCTTCGCGTTCTTGTGGATCATCGGGTCCCTGTCGTAGACGCCGTCGACTTTCGTCGCCTTGAGGATCGCTTCCGCGTTGATCTCCATCGCACGCAGCGCCGCCGCCGTGTCGGTCGTGAAGTACGGGTTCCCGGTGCCGGCCGCGAAGATGACCACCCTCCCCTTTTCCAGGTGGCGCAGGGCGCGCCGCCGGATGTACGGCTCCGCGATGGCCCGCATTTCGATCGCGGAAAGTACCCGCGTCTTCACCCCGTCCCGCTCGAGTCTCTCCTGCAGGGCGAGGCTGTTGATGACCGTCGAAAGCATACCCATGTAGTCCGCGGAGGCGCGGTCGATGCCGTAATCCCGGCTTGTCCGGATGCCGCGGAAAATGTTTCCGCCCCCGACGACCAGGGCCACCTCGACGCCAAGCTTGACGACCTGCTTAACCTCGGCCGAGAGGACGGCGAGCACCTTCTGGTCGATCCCGAATTCCCGCTTCCCCATCAGGGCCTCCCCCGACAGCTTCAGCAGGATCCTGCCGTAAACCGGTTTCCCCACGATTCCTCCGGGACGGGCCTCAGCCTTTCCCGAGCTGTTTGGCCACCTCGGCCGCGAGGTCGTCGGAGCGCTTTTCCATCCCCTCGCCGACCTGGAAGCGGGCGAAGGCGGCCACGCTCACCCCCGTCCCCGTCTTCGCGGCCATCGCCTTCAAAAGGTCACTCACCTTGCGGTCGGGGTCCTTGATGAACGCCTGTTCCACCAGGCAGAAGTCCCCGTAGAACTTTTCGAGCTTCCCGGCCGCTATCTTGTCGAGGATCTTCTCCGGTTTGCCCGCCGCGAGCGCCTGTTCCCGGTAGATGGCCTTCTCCCGCGCGATCACGTCGGCGGGGACGTTCTCGCGGCTGACGTACGAGGGATTGGCGGCTGCAACCTGCATCGCCAGGTCCTTCCCAAGAGCGGTGAACTCCGGATTGTCCGCGCCGGCGCCGCGCAGTTCCACGAGAACCCCGATCTTTCCCCCGGCGTGTATGTAGGAAACCAGCGCTCCCTTGACCCCCGGCGGCAGCGCATACCGTACGAACCGCCGGAACGAGATCTTCTCCCCTATCTTCGCCACACGCTCGTTCAGCCTGTCGGCCAGCGTTCCTCCGTCCGAGGGCAGGGCCAGCGCGGCATCCGTGTCTTTCGGCGCCTTCGCGTGCACCAGCGCCGCTACCTCCCGGACGAATCCCTGGAAGTCGTCTGTCTTGGCTACGAAATCGGTTTCGCAGTTGACCTCCACGAGGACCCCCGAAGCCGGGTCCACGCGGGCGGCGACGATCCCCTCGGAAGCTATGCGGGACGCCTTCTTGGCCGCGGCCGCCAGGCCCTTCTTTCGCAGGCAGTCGACCGCCTGCTCCAACGAGCCCCCGGACTCCGCGAGGGCCCTCTTGCAATCCATCATCCCCGCGCCGGTCTTCTCGCGCAGTTCGCGTACCATCTCCGAAGTTATCTGCATGGCGATTTCTCCTGGTCGAGTGTCGATGCGGTTCTTGCCGCGGGCTATTCCTGCGCCGCCGCGGGGACCCCCGAAGGCTTTTCCGCGGGTTCGTCCTCGGTGGAGATCAACGACATGGTCACCTCGGGGGCCTGGGATTCCTTGTCCCCCTCGGAAGCCGTCCTCTCGGCGTAGGCCGCCTTACCCTCGATGATCGCGTCGGCGACCTTCGAGAGAAAGAGCTTGATCGCCCGGATCGCGTCGTCGTTGCCCGGGATGATGTAGTCGACGAGGTCCGGGTCGCAGTTGGTGTCCACTATGGCGATGATCGGTATCCCGAGCCGGCGGCCTTCCTGGATCGCGATCTGCTCCCGGGAGGGATCCACCACGAAGAGGGCGTCGGGTACGCGCCGCAGCTCGCGGATCCCCCCGAGGACCTTCTCCATCTTGACGCGTTCCTTCTCAAGCTTCAGCACTTCCTTCTTCGGGAGCTTGTCGGCGGTCCCGTCGGTGCCCATCTCGCTCAGGCGCTGTAGCCTGTCGAGGCTCTTGCGGATCGTCTGGAAGTTGGTGAGCATCCCGCCCAGCCAGCGCTGGTTCACGTAGGGGGCGGAAGCGCGCCGGGCCTCCTCCTCCACGGCCTCCTGCGCCTGCTTCTTGGTCCCGACGAAGAGGACCGTCTTCCCGTCGGCGGCCATGTCCCGCACCACGTCGTACGCCTGGCGGAACATCTTGACCGTCTGCTGCAGGTCGATGATGTAGATCCCGTTGCGGGCGGTGAAGATGTACCTCTTCATCTTCGGGTTCCACCGCTTGGTCTGGTGCCCGAAGTGGACGCCCGCCTCCAGCAGCTGCTTCATCGTGATGACCGAGCCTTGTCCGTTCGCCATGCCTTGCTCTCCTTTTCGCCTAGGGGTTGTTCCTCCGGGCGTTCCGCCCCTCCCCATACACCCCGGCCGCAAAGCCAGGGCACCCCGGGGAAAGTCCCGCCCGTGGGAGATAATTGCCGAACCGTGTATTTATATCACAACGGAGGATGTTTTTTCAACCACACGCGTTACGTCCGGTACCCCGCGTTTATCCGTATGTAGTCGTGGTTCAAGTCGGAGAAGTAGAGGTGGTGGCTCCCCTTCCCCAGTCCCAGGTCCACCTCGATCCCGTAGGCATCCTTGCGGATCTTCGGCGCGGCGCGGCGCTCGGCGGCCCGGTCGATCCGTAATCCCCGACGCAGCACCTTCTCCCCCGCGAACGTAAGTTCGACCCTGGACGGATCGACCCGGATGCCCGCCCTGCCCACGGCGGCGACGACCCGTCCCCAGTTGGGGTCCGCCCCGAAAACCGCCGTCTTCACGAGGGGGGAAGTGGCAACCGCCCGCGCACCCTTTTCCGCGTCGCGGGCGCTCGCGGCGCCCGTCACCGCCACCCGGACGACCTTCGTCGCACCCTCGCCGTCCCGCACGATCATGAGCGCAAGGTCCAGCAGCAGGGACCGGAGCGCCTCAGAGAAGGCCGACAGGTCCTTCCCCGAGAGGGGGGGGAGGCCGCAGGCGCCGTTGGCGAAGACCGCGGCGGTGTCGTTCGTGCTCGTGTCGCCGTCCACAACGATGCGGTTGAAGGATAGGTCCACCGCTCCCCGGAACGCCTTCCTCAAATCGGCCGGCCGCAACGCGGCGTCCGTGAACACGTAGGCAAGCATCGTCCCCATGTTCGGGGCGATCATCCCGGCCCCCTTTGCGATCCCTCCCAGGGTGACCGTTTTTCCCCGTACCTTGACCTTCCGGATTCCCCGTTTCGGCCAGGCGTCGGTGGTGAGGATCGCATCGCCCGCCCGGGCGATCCCGCCGGCGGAAAGCGAGGCGCAAAGCCGGGGGAGCGCCGCGACGATCTTTCCCGCGGGCAGAGGCACACCGATCACCCCCGTCGACGAAACCAGCAGCGAATCCCGGGGCAGCCCCAGCGCCGCGCAGGCCGCTTCGGAAGTCGTGCGGACCGCGGAGAGCCCTTCCTTACCGGTACACGCGTTGGCGTTGCCGCTGTTGACGATCACGCCCCGGAGGGCGGAACGGTTCCGAAGCGCCTTCCCCCAGGCCACCGGGGCCGCGAAAATCCGGTTACGGGTAAAAACAACGTCGGAAACGCAGGGGGTCTCGCTCACCACGAGGGCCAGGTCGGCCTTACCCGCCTTCTTTATCCCGCAGGCCGCGCCGGCCCCCCGGAAACCCTGGACGAGGATCGTTCGCACGGGTTTCATCCCCTTCACACCCCCGCGCCACAGCACTTCTTGTACTTCTTTCCCGACCCGCAGGGACAGGGGTCGTTCCGCCCCACCTTTACCTTCGTGTGCCGCTGGGTCGTCTCCCCGGCCCGGGAGATGTCGCCACGGGAGAGGTTGACCCTCCGTGGCGCCGGCGAATGGACGGCGGCGCCCCTTTCCTCCTCCCGCTGCACCTTCACATGGAAGAGACGCTTCAGCGACTCCTCCTTGATCCGGTGCACCAGGTCGGAGAACATGTCGAACCCCTCGCGCTGGTATTCCTTCAACGGGTCCTTCTGGGCGTACCCGCGCAGGCCGATCCCTTCCTTCAGGTGGTCCATGGACAGCAAGTGGTCTTTCCAGAGGGAATCGATCGTGGAAAGGAGGAACATCCGCTCCAGGTAGCGGATCGCGTCCGCGCCGTAATCCTTCTCTTTCCTGTCGTATGCGGCCACCGCCCCTTCGCGGATCCGCTCCGCGAGGGAGTCCTGCGTGAGCTTGGCCACCTCCTCCGGCGGGATGGCGGGCCGGAACCCGAACTGGGCGTACGTCGCGTCGCCAAGCCCGGAGAGCTCCCACTGCTCGGGGTGCTCCCTGGCGTCGGAAAACCGGCCGGCCAGCTCCTCGGCCACCTCGCCGGTCATCTCCATCACCATATCCCGCAGGTCCTCGCCCGCGAGGACCTCCCTGCGCAGGTCGTAGACGACGGTGCGCTGCCTGTTCATCACGTCGTCGTACTCGAGGAGATGCTTCCGGATGTCGAAGTTGTGGCCCTCCACCTTCTTCTGCGCGTTCTCGACCGCCTTGTTGATGAGGTTGTGCTCGATCGGCTCGCCCTCCTGCATCCCGAGCTTGGCCATGATCGGCGCGATCCGGTCGGACCCGAAGATCCGGAGCAGGTCGTCCTCGAGGGAGAGGTAGAACCGGGATGAGCCGGGATCGCCCTGGCGCCCCGCGCGCCCCCGCAGCTGGTTGTCCACCCGGCGGGACTCGTGACGCTCGGTGCCGATGATGTGCAGGCCGCCCTTCCCCACGACCCCTTCGCCCAGCTTGATGTCGACGCCGCGCCCCGCCATGTTGGTGGCGATGGTCACCCTCCCCGGGTAGCCGGCCTCGGCGATGATCTGCGCCTCCTTCTCGTGGTGCTTCGCGTTCAGCACGTTGTGGGGGATCCCGTGCCTCGAAAGGAGCGCGGAAAGCCTCTCGGACTTCTCGATGGACACGGTCCCCACCAGGACCGGGCGCTTTTGCTCGTGGAGGATCTTGACCTCGTCGAGCACGGCCTGGAACTTCTCCCGCTCGGTGGCGTAGATCTGGTCACCGTGGTCCTCCCGGATCATAGGCTGGTTCGTGGGGACCACCACGACGTCGAGCTTGTAGATCTGCTTGAACTCCACGGCCTCCGTGTCGGCGGTGCCGGTCATCCCCGCCAGCTTTTCGAACATCCTGAAGTAGTTCTGGAAGGTGATGGTCGCGAGCGTCTGGTTCTCGTTCTCGATCTTGACGCCTTCCTTGGCCTCGACGGCCTGGTGCAGCCCGTCCGACCAGCGCCGGCCCGGCATCAGGCGGCCCGTGAACTCGTCGACGATGACGACTTCGCCGTCCTTGACCATGTAGTCGACGTCCCGCTTAAACAGTACGTGCGCCTTCAGGCCCTGGTTGACGTGGTGGAGGATCTCGATGTTGCGGGGCTCGTAGAGGTTGTCCACGCCCAGCAGGCGCTCGACCTTGGGGATCCCGGAGTCCTCCGTGAGCATGACGGTGCGGGCCTTCTCGTCGACCTTGTAGTCCGTGTCCTTCTTCATGTACCCGATGATCGAGTTGACCCGGACGTACTTGTCGGTGGCCTCCTCGGCCGGCCCCGAGATGATGAGCGGCGTGCGCGCCTCGTCGACGAGGATCGAGTCCACCTCGTCCACGATCGCGTAGTGGAGGTCCCGCTGGACCATGTCCTCGATGCGGAACTTCATGTTGTCCCGCAGGTAGTCGAACCCGTACTCGTTGTTCGTTCCGTAGGTTATGTCGCAGTTGTAGGAGGCTTTCCGCTCCGCGTCGTCCATCCCGTGGACGATCACTCCCACCGACAGCCCGAGGAACCTGTAGATGGTCCCCATCCACTCGGCGTCCCTCTTGGCGAGGTAGTCGTTGACCGTGATCAGGTGCACCCCGCGGCCTGTCAGGGCGTTGAGGACGACGGGAAGCGTGGCGACGAGCGTCTTCCCCTCGCCGGTCCGCATCTCGGCGATCTTACCCTCGTGCAGGACCGCGCCGCCGATCAGCTGGACGTCGAAGTGCCGCATCGACAGAACGCGCTTCGAGACCTCCCGCACGGTGGCGAACACCTCGGGGAGGAGCGAATCGAGGGATTCCCCGTTCCCGAACCGCAGGCGGAACTCCGCCGTTTTCGCCGCAAGCCGGTCGTCGGGCAGCGCCGCCACCTGCGGCTCAAGCTCGTTGACCCGGCGGACGATCGGGGCTATCCGCTCCAGCACGCGCTCGTTTTGCGTGCCGAAAACCCTTTTGAGAATATTTCCGATCATGAGGTGTTTTTGATGTGTCCCGCCCTTTAATCCAGGAAGCGGGATGGGTTTACCGCCAGGCCGTTTACGTGAACCTCGTAGTGCAGATGGGGACCGGTGGTCCGGCCCGTCGCTCCCACGGCGCCGAGGGACTCTCCCTTCGAGACGACATCCCCGGTGGCCACGGCGCGCTCTCCCAGGTGGGCGTAAAGCGTACTGAACCCGTACCCGTGGTCGACGACCACGACGTTCCCGAAAAGGGACTCGTAGCCGCTTCGGACCACGACTCCCCCCGAAGCCGCCACCACCGGTGCGCCCGGCCTCCCGATGATGTCCAGCCCGTGGTGAAACACCTTGGTTTCCGTAAATGGAGACAGCCGGACGCCGAAACTGGACGAAATGATGCCGCGCACGGGCCAGATGGAGGGGGCGCTTTCCAGCACGATCCTGCGGCCGTCAAGCTCCTCGCAGATCACTTCCAGATCCTTTACGTCCACGAGGACGTCCTTTTTCAACTGATCGAACCTCAGGTCGAGCAGGCGGTCGAGGCGGGCCTGCGCGGCCGTCTCCTGGGTTTCCAGCCCGCCGAGTCCGGTCTTCCGGACCGTCTTGCCGGCCACTCCCGGCCCCAGCGAATTGTTGATCCGGACAAGCGACCTCAACCGCGCGTCGAGGGCGCGCAACCGCTCCACCTCGGTTTCCAGGTTTTCGAATTTGGAGTGGAGGTTGTAGAGGGTCAGGTTCTGCTCGCTCACGCGTTCGCGGAGGGCACGCAAGTCCCTGAGTTTCGAGAGGTTCTCCCGGTAGTCATACAGGAATTGCGTAAGGGCGAAGAACAGGAGGGCGCAGGCGGTCACGGCGACCGCCAGGCCGGTCCGCCCTATCCGGATCTCCCTTGCCTTCCCTTCGTAACCGATCCGGAACAGGAACTTGTGACGATCGCGCACCAGTTTCCTTGCCTCCCCCTACCGAAAGGTAAGGGGTACCGTAGCACACAAGCCCGGATGGTGTCAACGTGACATAAGGCATCAGAAAACAAGGTGTTTCCTGTCTTCAACCCATCACCCGCTTCTTGGCTTTCTTCTCAGTGCCGCGATTCCGGGCCACAACGGGGTCCACGATTTCCCCGCAGTTCAGGCATCGCCAGGCATAAAACAGCTGGAGCATGTCCTGGAACCGTTCGTATACCATCGCACCGTTGCACCGGGTGCATTTCATCTTCCGTTCTCTGCCGGCCATAAAACCTCCCTTTCCCCTTCTCCTTTCTTCTCCCTATTCTTTTCGATGCCCGGCCGGGGACGGGGTTTCGCGTGGAAATATTCGGGATACTAAAAAATTAATTTGGTAAAATGCTCGGGATGGACCTGTGGGAGGAGTTTATTTAATGGGGAAAAAGCGTCTTGGGGAGCTTCTCGTGGAAACGGGCCTGCTCACCGAGGAGAACCTCACGCGGGCGCTGACGGAGCAGCGGTCCAAGCGCGGCAAGCTGGGGGAGGTGATCGTCACCCTCGGGATAGCCACCGAGGAGGAGATCGCCCAGATGCTTTCCATCCAGCTCGGCATTCCCTACGTCGAGCTGAAACAGACCCCCGTGGAGCCCCACGCGATCGAGCTGATCTCCGAAAAGGTCGCGCGGAAGCACCTCATCCTGCCGATCTCGCTGGAGCAGAAGGACCTCCACCTCGCCATGGCGGATCCCATGAGCTTCGAGGCGTTCGAGGACGTCCGGTTCGCCTCCGGTTACACCATCAAGCCGGTCATCGCGACCCGCACGGACATCCTGTGGGGAATCGACCAGCACTATCACCTCGGCTCATCCCTGAACACCATCGTCAAGGACATCGCGGAAGAGCGGTCCGTCGAGGTCGTACAGGACGGGAAGGAGGGAGACGGCCGGGACACGGACGACCTCCGCAAGAAGAGCGAGGCGGCCCCGATCATCCGCATGGTCAACCTGATCGTCGCCGAGGCGGTCGACCAGGGCGCCTCCGACATCCACGTCGAGCCGACCAAGAGCAACCTCCTGATCCGTAACCGTGTCGACGGCGTCCTTAGGAAATCGCTCGAGCTGCCGAAGTGGGTGCAAGGGGCGGTCATCTCGCGTGTCAAGATCATGGCCAAGATGGACATCGCGGAGAAGCGCCTTCCACAAGATGGCCGGATCGGGGTCCGCGTCGGGTCGAAGGCGCTGGACCTCCGGGTTTCGACGATGCCCACCTCCTACGGGGAGAAAGTCGTCGTCCGGATACTCGATTCGGCGAATTCCCACATCCCGCTGGAACAGATGGGGATGCCGCCGGAAGCCCTCGCCCAGATGGAGGTGCTCGTCCGCCGTCCCCAGGGGATCGTCCTCGTGACCGGTCCCACCGGCTCCGGCAAGACGACCACGCTCTACAGCATCCTCCACCGGGTAAGGAGCGTCGAGCGGAACATCACGACGGTCGAGGACCCGATCGAGTACGAGCTTGCCGGCGTGAACCAGGTGGCGATCCAGGACAAGATCGGGATGACGTTCGCCTCGACCCTGCGGGCGATGCTTCGCCAGGACCCGGACATCATCATGCTCGGCGAGATGCGCGACCTGGAGACGACCACTATCGCGATGCAGGCGGCGCTGACGGGGCACCAGGTCTTTTCCACCATGCACACCAACAGCTCGACAGCCACGATCACCCGGATGCGGAACCTCGGTGTCCCCTCCTACCTCATCGCATCGACGGTGAACGGCGTCGTGGCGCAGCGGCTGGTCCGGGTGATCTGCCAGAAATGCCGCGTCAAGTACGAGCCATCCGAATACGACCTGTCCAAGATCGGGGCCGGCCGTAAAAGGGGGGATGCGGTCTTCTACCGCGGGGAAGGGTGCGTGGCATGCGACGGGACGGGGTACCGGGGACGTACCGGCCTCTTCGAGATCCTGCCCTTCACGCAGCAGGTCCGCGACATGGTCGCCTCGGACGCCTCCGAAACGGACATCCGGCAGTCGGCCATCGCCGGGGGTATGGTGACCCTGGCGCGTGCGGCGCTCGACAAGGTCAAGGCCGGCGTAACGACCCTGGACGAACTGTACCGAGTGGTGGAGACCGAGGAGGATTTCGGGACGACGTGCCCCCAGTGCAACGCGGCGCTTGGGTCGGGATTCGTCATGTGCCCGGCATGCGGCCATTCCCTGCAGGCCACCTGCGCATCCTGCCAGAAAATCGTCTCCCCTGCATGGAAGTTCTGCCCCTACTGCCGGTGCGACTTCAAGGCGCCGGCCTCCGGACGGTCCTTCGCCTGAGCAAGGCCCGAAGGGATCCTCGGCCCCGGCCGGTATCCCGGGCTAGAAATTCTTCCCCAGCGAGAGGACCGCGGAGGCGCCCCGGTAGCTGCGCGCAGTGCGGAATTGCGGGAAGTTCGCCTCGTCGTCGTGCATCGTGAACCCCTTGAGGTTCAACCCCGCCTCGATCCCATCCCCGAGGTCACGCGCCACTCCCACCCCGAGAGCCACCTTCCAGCGTTTCCCGACGTGACGCGCGGAGTCCCCGGGGTAGCCGTTTTCGGCCACGAAGAGCCCCGTCAGGTCTGAAGAGAGGGTGGTCTTCCCGTCCAGCCGGTGCAGAAGGTTGGCGAGGACCCACCACTCGTCGCCGTGAATGTTGTTCGACTCCGGGGAGAGACCCCCGGAACCGTCCGAGATGCGGCTCTTCCGGCGCAGGACCGCCTTGAGCGTGACCCCCGCGGAGGTGTTTTCCCACGACCGGTCGAGTCCCGCACCCACGGCGTAGAAATCCCCCTCCCTGTAGAGAGCGGCTCCCTGCGCGGTCTCCTTCCGGTACCACGCGGCGCTCCCGAAGAAACGGGCGCTCCACCCCGGCGCGAAAGCGTATTTCCCCACCGCGTTGGCCGTGATGATGTCTCCCGGCTCGAAATCCTTCATGCCGATGTCGGTGCTGAAGTCGTACTTCCCGCGAAAGGCGTAGCCGACCCCCAGCCCCGCGATCCAGTCATTCCACGCCTTCGCGACGGAGACGGACGGGTTGACGTTGAACCCCTCGCCGAAGCCATTTATCGAGACGAGCTCCGGGTCCATGAGGAGGACGAGGTCCTCCTGTGCGAGGTCGGTCTTCCCGGTGGGCACGTTGAGATCGAGCCCCAGGAGTACGTCCACGGGGAACTTCCCGAGAATGGCGCAGGACGACATGACCTTCGTGTCGAGGGCGCTCGACAGACTCCTGCTGCCCTGCCCGTCCCGTTCGAACCGCGTGTGCTGGATCCCCGAGAGCAGCCCCAGTGTGAATTCATTGCGCTTCATCTCGAGCCGGACGGGGATATAGGCCTGCTGGCCGGTGCCGTCCTTTGTATCTTTCCACCAGTCGTAGGCGAACCCCG
>JAKALO010000073.1 GCA_021824125.1 Deltaproteobacteria bacterium
ACAAGGCGCACGAACTTCGGGCGACGCAGGCGTAGTTGAAACTACGTCGAGGAGCACGAAGGAGAGCAACGCAGTAGACATGCCCGTATCCGCCGCCGCAGCAGGAGGCTGGTGAGAAATGCGGGCCAGACCGGTGGACCTTCTTCTGGAGGCGTGCCGGCAGGGGAAGCCGGGGGCGTTCGACGACGTCGTCAGGGCTCACCAGGACCGGGTGTATTCGTTCTGCGTCCGGATGCTGTCGGACCGGGAGGAGGCGCTGGATGTCTCCCAGGAGGTGTTCCTCTCCGCATTCCGGAATCTCGACGGTTTCCGGGAGGAGTCGCGTCTCTCCACCTGGCTTCTCAGGATCGCGGCCAACCGGTGCCTGAACCGGATCCGCCAGCGGTCCACCCGGACGGCCCGGGAGGTCCGGTTCCCGGAAACCGACGGCGAGGACGCCCCACCCTTTCAGCCGCCGGGGCGGGAAGAGTATCTACCGGAACGGATCGCTGAAAACCTGGAGATGGGGAAGATACTTGAACAGGCGCTCTCCCGCATCGACCCGGACTCGCGCCGGCTCCTTCTCCTCTCGGACGTCGAGGGTTTCACGTATGAGGAGGTCGCCGAGATGGCGGAAATCCCGTTGGGAACGGTGAAATCGAGGATCCACAGGGCGAGGATGGCGCTGCGGAAAATCCTGGCGACGGTGGTCTGAAGGAATAAGGCGATGGATTGCAAGCGTGTCAAAAGCCTTCTGTCCGATTACCTCGACCGTTCGATTGCGGATAGCGACCTGGCCGAAGTAACGGCCCACCTGCGGGGATGTCGCCCCTGTTCGGCCGAGGCGGACGGGCTGAAGGGCACGATCGAGCTCCTGCGCACCCTTCCCCGCCTGAAGGCCCCTCCGGAGCTGATGGAGAAGGTACAGCTGGGGATCGGGCCGGAACGGGCCGGAAGGCCTTTGTGGAAGAAGCTGTTCCTTCCCGTCCAATTCAAGATCCCCCTACAGGCGGCGGCCGTTGTCTTGCTCTTCCTCATCGTGGCCGCGACGCAAAAGGAACAACTGCCGATGCGGATTTTCTCCAGGACGGCCCCCGACCGGGAAATGGCGCTCACCGCGCAGGCCGGAAAGGAAAAACCCGGGGCGGGCCCCACCGCCGCCCAGACCGGAAAAACCCGTAACTCCGTGCCCGCGGCCGGGAACCAGGCCCTCGTTAGTCGGGGCGGCGGGCCATCCCGCAAGGACGCGGCAGGAGGGACGGCGCATCCTGCCGCCGGGAGCGGCGTTCCGCAGGCGCATGGAACTCCCTCGTCAAGCGGCGCCCTCCCGGAGGCCAGGGATTCCCTCTTAACCGTGCCCGCGCGGCGAATCAGCACTGCCGGCGGCGGGATCGGGCCGGCGCCCGTCCCGGAGAAGGACGTCCGGGATATCGTGCCGCCGCGCCTGTTCGCGGCCCCGCCCTCGAGGCTCCTCCGCCCGGTCCCGTACGGACGCGAGGTGACCGTCGAGGTTCCCCCTGAGCATCGCGAGGGGCTGGAGGAGCGGATCGCGGCGGCCGCCCTGAGGCTCGGAGGAACCGTGGCCCGCGATCCGTCGCGCCCGGTCGCGTCGGGAAAAGAGGGCTCGCGGGACCAGGTGCGCGTACACGTACCGTCGGGGTCCGCGGAGATCTTCCTGGCGGAGCTTTCGCATTTGGGAACTCTCCCGCTGGAGGGAATGCCCGGCTGGGCCGACTTTCCCGCGGCCCCTTCCCCGGGGGTCGTCGCCTACACGGTCCGGATCCGCGTCAGATGAAGTTGCCGCCTGCGTAGGGCCTGGAAACCTCCTTGAGCCGGTCCCGCTCCCGGAGGTATCTCTCCTTCATGCCGATCAGCCACTCCCCGTGTGCCTTTCTCGCATCCGGTCCGCGCCACGAGTGCGCGGGCGCCACGGTCTCGATCCGGACGCCTTCACCCTCGCCCGCCACCGTCCCGCCTGCGCCGCACAGCAGGCAGTAGACGCGGTCCCGCCCCCGGAATTCGAAATAGGTGCCCCCGCACCGGGTGCAGGATGGGCTCGGGGCTTGCCGGGCCCCCGGCGCGAAGAGCGATCCGGCCAGGCGCGCGGCCGCGGCCATCCCCTCCTCCGAAAGAAGGACTTCGCCGGGCAGGGCGGCGTGGATCACCGCTCGGCCCTTGACCTCCATTCCCATGCCGCGCATGAAATTCTCCACACCGAGCAGGGACGCCCCCTCCCCGTCCCGGACCCCCGCAAGCGCGACTCCGACCGCGGGCTTGCCCGCGAGAGCGTCGAGGTGCTTCCAGAATTGCAGCCCCCGGTCCAGGAATCGCTGGAGGGAGGAGTGCGCCCCCAGGAGGTAGACGGGCGCCGCGACTATTACGCCGTCCGCGGAGACGATCGCGGAAATGACCGCGCCGAAGTCGTCCACTTGGGGACAATCCCCCATCAGGCACCGGTAGCAGGCCTTGCAGGGCCGGATGTCCTTATCGGCAAGCCGGACCATGGAGAGCTCCGAGGCCTCCGGCAGGCGGGCCGCGATCTCCTTCACCGTCAGCTCGCAGTTCCCCATCTTGCGAGGTGAGCCGATGATTCCCAGCACCCGCTTCATTTCGCCTCCTTTACGTCATCGAACAGCGTCCTGTATTTCACGCACTGGTCGAACTTCAGGTAGGGGATCACCTCGGCCGTCGCCTGCCTGCTCATGGGGAGGAACTTCCCCTTCGCGCGCACGCATACCTTCCCGTCACAGAGAAGCTCCCCCTCGCTGTAGGCGATCCGGCCGCCGTCCTCCAGTAGCCTGCTCCGGACCTCGATCTCCTCCCCTACGGGGACCGGGGCGAGATATTTAACGGTCAGCTCGCCCGTCAGGTACATCCGGTGAAGCCCCCCGAAAACCGTCGCCGCCCACCCCATCGACTCGTCGAGGAGAGCGGCGAGGACACCCCCGTGGGCCACTTTCTTGTAGCCGTTGAGATGGGGCGGGAGCGTGACTCTCGAGCACACCACGCCTCCCTCCACGAAGAACCTGGTGCGTACTCCGCAGGCGTTCTCGTCGCCGCACAGGAAACATCCCGTCGAATGCGGCAGATATTCCTTCCCGGGAGCGTTCATGCTTCCCCCCTGCTCAATGTCTCCTGCACCCCTGCCAGGCTCCCCGCCGGTGCAGCTCGGCCGCCACATCTTGCGAAATCTCGCGGCTTCCCTTTTTCCACGAGGGAGCGAGAAGCCGCTCCGGGGGAGCCGTCCCGATCAGCCGGAGGACGGCCACATCGGGGCAAAGGAGCTCCAGGAAGTCCGCGCACGCGTTCACATATTCCTGGTATTCGGGAACCCGAACCCGCCCATTCCTCCACAACGGCTCAAGCCCGCTGCCGGCGACGACGTGAAGGTGGTGAAGCTTCACTCCCTGCACTCCCAGGCCGGAAAGGAACGCCGCCGTCGCCACGAAGCTCTCCGGAGTGTCCCCCGGCAGCCCGTAGATGACGTGGGCGGCAACGTCGATCCCCCGACGCCGCACCGCCACGACCGCCTCCGTGAACTCCTGCACGGAGTGCCCCCTGTTGATCCCGGCCAGGACACGGTCGGAGATCGACTGGAGGCCGATCTCGACGGAAACGTACATGCTTTGCGCGATCGCCTCGAGAACGTCGAGTACCGGGGACCCGAGGCAATCGGGCCGTGTCCCCACGACGATCCCAACGACGTCCGGGTGGCAGAACGCCGCGCGATAGGTCCGGTCGAGAACCTCCGGCGAGGCATAGGTGTTGGTGTGAGGCTGGAAGTAAACGAGAAGGCGCCGAAACGCCCTGAGCCGGCCGTTGGTGGCGATCGTCCTGCGAACCTGCTCCTCCACCGGCAGCCCCGGATAGAGGATCCCCTGGGTGAAGGATTCGTTGTTGCAGTAGAGGCAGCCGCCGGTCCCGCGGGAGCCGTCCCGGTTCGGGCAGGTGAAGTCCGTCCCGACGCTGATCCTCGCCACGGGCCCACCCAGGCGCCGTCGCAGGAAGGAGGCGTAGTTATGGAATCTAAGCTCCGGATGGATGGGGGGGAACAGTAAGGACCTCCGCCTCAGCCGCCGATTCGGGACATCGGTTCCGTGGCGGGAGACCCGCCGCCGGCGCACAGGTCGTGCCCCTCCGGCTTGGTTATCACAGCCTTGCGAAAGATCGCGGCAACCTCCCGGTCGCCCCTCCCCCGCCTCAGGACGGACCGTAGGTCGAGCGTTTCCCGTGCGAACAGGCAATTCCGGATCCTGCCGTCTGCCGTGATCCGGAGCCGGTTGCAATCGGAGCAGAACTTCCTGGAGATCGGGGAGATGATCCCCACCGTGCCCGCGAACCCCCGGACCTCGTAGCGCACCGCGGCGGAGGGCTCTTCGCTTCGTGCCTCGCGGACCCCGGGGAGGGACAGGATCCGGTCGCGGATCCGGTCCGCGGAAACGTACCCTTCCGAGGGAAGGCAGCCCATGGGCATCCGCTCTATGAAACGGACTTCGACCCGTTTATCCCTCGCCATCCCCAGGAAATCGTCGACCTCTCCCGGAAGAAGACCGTGCAGGAGAACGACGTTGATCTTGACGGGTGAAAACCCCTCGCGCACCGCGGCGTCTATCCCGGAAATGACGTCCGGCAACCTGTCGCGGCGGGTAATCTCGGCGTAGCGGTCGCGTCGTATCGTGTCGAGGCTGATGTTTACCCGGCCAAGTCCCGCCTGCCGAAGCGCACCGGCCACTTCGGCCAGTCCGATCCCATTGGTCGTCATGCCAAGGTCCGCGACCCCCGGAATCGCGGAAAGGCGGCGGATAAAATCCACCACGCCGCCCCGGACGAGCGGTTCCCCCCCGGTCACCCGGACCTTTCGGACCCCCAGGGAAACGGCGACCCGGACGCATCGAAGCAGTTCCTCGTAGGTGAGGATCTCCTCGACGGGTTTCAGGGGGATCCCCTCCGGGGGCATGCAGTAGAGGCACCGGAGGTTGCACCGGTCGGTGACGGAGAGGCGCAGGTAATCGACAAGCCGGCCGAAACTGTCGCGCAACATCAACTTATATTACCAGAGCCGGCGCGGATCGCGTCGTTAGAATCCAACGAAAGGCGGGACGGTCCCGAGATCTTTGGTGAATTCATCAAACCCTGCTGGATAAAAAGTTACCTTTTCGGCCCAAGAGAGTCCTCACTCAGGACCGAGACGAAAGGCGGGACGGTCCTGAGGTCTTCTGTGGATTCATCAACCCACGCTGAATAATCAGTTACCTTTTCGGCCCAAGAGAGTCCTCACTCAGGACCGAGACGAAAGGCGGGACGGTCCTGAGGTCTTCTGTGGATTCATCAACCCACGCTGAATAATCAGTTACCTTTTCGGCCCAAGAGAGTCCTCACTCAGGACCGTCCCTAAAAATGCATCACCGGCGTCAGCGGACGATGATTTCCTTGTTCATCAGCTTCATGATGACGATGATCAGGATGATGAGGATCGCCACCCCGATCAGGAAGCCGATCCCGTCGTCCGCGCCGGCCGCCACCCGGTCGGTCAGCGAGGCGAGCTTGTGGAGGTCCCGGTCGCTCATCGACCGGATCTTGCCCATGGCCTCCTCCGGGGAAACCCCGTAATCCACGAGCTTCTGAAGGACGACCTTCCGCTCCAGGAACGATTGCACCTTCGAGATGTCCGCCCCCCTGAGATCCGCCTGCGCGCTGCCGTGCGAGGCAATGACCCCCGCCTCCGCAACACCCCGCAGAGATCCCAGAAGTCCCATCCATCCCGCCATCAGCATGGCCAACGCCAGAAACCAACCCGCTTTCCGAATAGCCGCCATCACACTTCCTCCTCGCAGGAAATCGATTCCGAACCCACCCACCGGATTTCCGGATATCTTCGCAGAACCCGTGCCGGTAGGTCAACCGGGAGGTCAGCGGTATTTTGAGACCGACCCGCGGAGCTTCGCGACCGCCTTCCCCATCTCTTCCGGCGCGGCGGCCGAATCCTTCCGCCCAAGCTCTTCCGCGCGCTCCATGATTCCGAGCCATTCCCGCCGGTCCTTCCGCAGGCAGTCGAGGAACCCGTTGAACCCCGTCGCGAGAACGGTGGCCTGGTCCCCCTTCCGGAAAGAAACGGTCCCCACAGGATTGCCGGAGATATAGGTTTCGATCACCCTCTCCATCCGGTAGATGGGCCCCGCGACCTTGTGGATCGCGTATATGCACACGACCGCGGTGGCGCAGCAGACGAGAAGGACATAGACCAGCGCCGAAAAGGAAACCATGGGAAGCGCGAATTCGGTCAGGTGGCGCAGCGCGAAAAACACGCTGGAATAATCCCCCTGGATCGGCCTCGACAAGAAGAGGAACAGGGTGGCGAAGAGGAGAAGCGCCCCGAAGGCGAAAACCGCCGAAAGCTGGAGGAGGAACCGGAACAGGTACCCACGCTCTGCGACCTGCGGTCTTTTTCCGGCATTGCGGTCCGTCACGGGGCAAACCCCCCGATTTTTCCCTTCAGGGCGTCCCACCGCTTCCGGAACTCTTCAGGGGCATGCGGCCCGGAGGACAGCATATCCAGTTCTTCGCGTATCTCCGATATCCGGGACAGCGTATGGGACCGGGCTGCGTCCAACTGCTTTCCATAGGATGCGATCGCCTTCAGCCCCGGGGCTTCCGTGGGCGTGGAGAGATCCCCTTCCCCGGAGGCGGCGAGCACCTCGGTCACCCGCCCGATCCCCGACCGAATCCGGCGCACAAGCAGGAAAAAGACGGCGAAACTCACGCAGAGCACCCCGAGGAACAGTCCCGCGAGATGGGTAAGCAGTATGTTGTCCACGACCTGGTACGCCGTCAGGAACCGGAAATGACCCGTGTAGGAAGCTTCCATGAGAGCCTGTTTCAGGTTGCTGTAGACGAGCAGTGCGAAAAACCCGGCCCCCGCGACAACGACCAGGGCGAAGCAAAGCGCGGCCCCCCCCTGCAACCCGGGGTTTATGAACACGATTTTCCGCCGTCTCGACAGAGTGGATTCAGTCATAGGTACTTGTGGCAGCCGTCACAAAGCAAGGCGTATCCTTTCTCGGGATCCGTGACCCTCACGAAGTAGGTCTTGTAATAAGCAAGCACCCCCTCCGGTGGCCTCACATTTACGGGCTTCTGCTTCGGGTACGCCCTCACCGTCGAGAGGGATGGGCCGTGCGCCCTGTGGCACGTCAGGCACATGATCCTCCCGTCGTCGTCGAGGCGGAAGTCCTTGGGGATCGCCATTTTCCAGTACTTGTCCTTCGGGCGGACCCTGGTCGGGTGGCTGCGTCCCAGCTGACCGGCGGTATGACACTCCATGCAGTAGTCGTTGCAGTCCGGCAGGAACCGGGTCGTATCCAGTTCTCCCCTGTAGTTGATGTGGCACTTCCCGCATTTATCCGGCTTCCCGAAAACGGCATGCGGGTTCTCGCGCGGGTCGAACTGGGTGGCCGCGACCAGGTAGGACAGAAACCCGGCGGTTACAAGGAACAGGGACGTCAACAGGACCCGTTTCGATGCCCCAATCACAAGAGGTTTCCTCTCCAAACGGTTCGAGGCCCGCCCTGCCCTCGATCATTCTACAATACCTCATCGGCAAAAACGCCCCAATCTTTAGAGAGCGCGCACGGGAAGCACGATCATCGGCAACCCGGCGAAAACAAGTTTCTTCTGTGCCAGGAACGCCGTCTGGTTGTGGAGGAGGCGGGTCACGAAGCTCTCCTCCTGAAACACGAGCTGGCCCGAGAAGAAGACGGTGTTGGGGAAATCCTTCGCGGTGTCGGCGGAAAGGTGGCCGATGATCTCGATGACGTCCGTCCCCACCTCGCTGCGCGCCTCCGCGTAGTAGCCGTGCCCCCTGACGAACTCCACGTAGTTCCGGAGCTGTTCCCTGAGATCCGCGCCGAGGTTGACCACTTCCTCCGCGCCCTTGAAGATCGTGCTGTCCACAACGCCGGCGGAAAGAAAGATGAAGTTCCGGAAAGTCCCGGGAAACGAGCGGACGACCGAGAAGAAGACGTGCATCCCGAGGCCGTTGTACCCGGACACCATGATGGCGGCCGTGGGGGCGACGCGGCGAAGTATCGGCTCCTGCACGGAGGAAACGGTAACCGGCGGGAGCTGCAGCAGGAGCTCGTCGAGCCTCCGGATGGCCTGTTGGGCTTTCCGGTAGTGGCGGCGGATCAGGAAGCAGATGACGATGAACATCCCGGTGATGAGCAGGGTGATCCACCCCCCCTCCGGGAACTTGATCCAGACCGTGAAACAGAGGATCGAGGCCGTGAGGAGGAAGCCCACGCCGTTCATCGCCAGCCTGGACTTCCACCGCTTCTCCTTCCCCCGATCCTTCCACCAGTGGAATATCATCCCGAACTGGGACAGGCTGAAGGTCAGGAAGACGTTGATCGAGTACATGACGACGAGGTATCTCACTGAGCCGCCCGTGATGAAGAGCATCAGGAACGCCATGCCCCCCATGAAGTAGACGCCGTACTTCGTCACCAGCCGCTCGGAAAGGTGGGCGAACCTGTGGGGGACGTAGGAGTCGACGGCCATGCTCGAGAGAACCTGCGGCCCCCCAAGGAATCCCGTCTGCGCGGCGACGAACAGGAGCGCCGCCTCCGACGCCATGACGAACACCACGACCGCCGCACCCCCGCCCCCCGGCAGGATCCCGCCCACCAGCGTCTCGAAAAGAACGGCGTTGAGCGTCTTCCCGGGCGTGGGACTGATCCCGTTGAGGACGTACCCCAGGATGATCCCCCCGGCGATGAAGGAGAGGGAGAACGCCATGTACAGCATCGCCCGCTTTCCCGTCTGCACGCGCGGTTCCCTGAGCGTCTGAACGGAATTGCTCACGGCCTCTATACCGGTGTACGTGCCCGCGCCCATCGAATACGCGCGCATCAGGAGCATCCCAACGCCCAGCCAGCCGATGCTGCCGGCCGCGGAGGAGAGGTCCGCCGACATGCGGGCGCCCACCGCCGGAATTTCCGGCACGTGGCGGAGGACGGCGTATAGGACGAGCGGAACGTGGAGGAGCATGAACCCCATGAAGATCGGCGTCAGGGCGACGACCGACTCCTTGACGCCGCGCAGGTTGAGCCAGATGAGAAAGAGGATGACGAAGGCGACGAACCAGAACTTGTAGGCATGCCAGCCCAGGGGGAGAAAACTGAACAGTGCGTCGCCGCCCGAGGCGACTGAGATCGTGATCGTGAGGACGTAGTCGATCACGAGGGCCGAGCCCGACACCACACCGGCTTTTTCCCCCAGGAGCTTCGAGGCCACGATGTACCCGCCGCCGCCCGAGGGGAACGCCTCGATGATCTGGGCGTAGGATCCGGAAATGATGAACACCGTCACCACAGTCGCCATGGCGACGAAGATCGCCAGGACCGTGTGGCCCCCGAGAGCGAGAAAAGCTTCCTCCGGGCCGTAGCAGGAAGAGGAGATACCGTCCGCGCCCAGGCCGACCAGCGCGAAGAACGCGACAAGGGAAACCTTGTGGAAGATCTTCGGGTCGAACAGGTCCCGCGGTGCTCCGAACAGGAACCGCTTGGCGCGTTGATAGAACGATCCGTTTTCCATCATCGATAGCGGGAAAGCCGGACCAGCAGGCGGCCGAGAGCTTCCCCCATCTCCGCGCGGCAGATCGCCGCGTCCTGGATGCAGACCCGCTCGGCGTGCTCCATCGTTGCGATCCACTCCTGCCGATCTTGCCGAAGGTGCGCCACGAAGACGTTGAATGCATGGCCCAACGGGACAAGCTGGTCTCCATCCCGGAGAAACACCGCCCTGACGGGATCGCCGGACTCGTAGTTTTCCATCGCCCTCTCCAGGCGATAGATCGGTCCCGCGATCTTGTGGAAGGTGTAGCCGCAAAGTATGGTGACCGCCACGCCCACGGCCAGGACGTAGGCAAGGACCGAAAACGCGAGAATCGGGACCAGGAACGCGTAGAGGTTGCGCAGCGCGAAGTACACGCCGGAGTAGGTCCCCGGAAGCTCCCGCGTGAAGATGACGTAAAAAGCGAGGAACAGGGCGGCGCTTCCGGAGCCGATGATGGCCAGAAGCAGCGTCAGGAAACGGGCCGCGAACCGTCGCTGAACGACCGGCGCCTTTTTTATGCCCTGGAGCGTGTTCACGGTGCGACTCTCCCCATGGCTTGCTTCAACGCATTCCACCGCCGGTTGAACTCTTCCGCCGGCAGCGGCTCCTTCGAGAGAAACTCCGCCTCCGCGCGGATGGAGTCGATCTGCGCGAGCGTCCGGGAGCGGATGGAGTCGATCTTCGTTACAAGGGTCTTGAAATCCCCGGGGGCCGCAGACTCCGTCGGCGTGGAAAGGTTCCCTTCCATCGAGAGCCGGAACGTTTCGAACAGTCGAACCACCACCAGGCGGATCCTGCGGAGAAGGAGCAGAAAAAGGAGAAGGCTCGCGGCCATCATCCCCAGGATCAGGAGCGCCAGGTGCCGGACCATCGAGTCGCCGATGATCTCGTAAGACGTCATGAAGTGATAATGCCCCTGGTTGGACGCGGCAAGTAGCAACCGCCTGGCGGAGAGGTGGAAAAACCAGGCGAAAAGCGCGGCACCCGCCAGAATCACTATGACGAAGCACAACGCGACACCCAGCTGGAATCTCTGGTTGACGAAAATCGTCCGCCGTCGGGAGGACTGTTTCGGAGAACCGGGGGTCATGGCGCCTTGTGGCAGCCTCCGCACAGTCCCTCGAACCCCGCCGCCCCGGGTTCCGATCGCCTCAGGAAGTAGGTCTTGCGGCCGGGAGAAGGACCGTCGGTGGGCGCCGCGATCGACCGGCCTGGGCCATGCGCCGTATGGCACGTCAGGCAGATGATCCTGCCGTCGTCGCTCAACCGGTATTCCTTCGGCACGACGATCCCCCGGAACCGGTCCCCGGGACGCACCTTCAACGGATGCGTGATCCCCCGCTCCTCGACCAGGTGGCACTCGAGGCAGAAATCGACGGAAGAGGCGGCGATCCGTCCGTGCTCGAGGTCAGACCCGGAGTAGAGGTGGCACCTCGGGCATTGCCCGGGCTGCCGGAAATAGGCATGCGGGTTCGTCGGGGAAGAGGCCGAAGAAACCCCCGTCCGGACCGAAAGGAGACAGGTCGCGAACAGCAAGCCCGACAGGATGAGAAGCTTGGAGGATATGATCTTCAACGCGTTCCCACCCCCGGGGGCCGATTCATCCCTGCTGCGCATCATTATAATAGTAAATCTAATAGAAAAGTTCCTCGTCCGAATCCGACATAGGGTAGAGAAGGACGACAAGGTTGTGCAGCCGGCCCCTCTGGTCGTTCACGTAGTTCCGGTAGACGACCATGCGCTCGAAGCCGAGCTTCTCGAAGGCGCGGATCGCGGTCTGCTGGCTCTCGATCACCTCGGCCATCAGGTAGTGGAGCGACGCCTTCTCCCCGAGGTGGCGCAGTTCCCGGATCATCACGGTCCCGAGCCCACGGTGCCGGAAATCCTGCGCGATGAGGATCCGCACCCACCCGACGCGCTGTTTCCAGCCGGTCACGTTCCGGTGGAGCGTCGCGTCC
>JAKALO010000074.1 GCA_021824125.1 Deltaproteobacteria bacterium
TCGGCGCATCGGCTTTCGGCGGTGTTCCCGTGGAAGCCACCATCACCGCCACGTCCACCGGGGATTCGATCTACGGGGGGCGCCTGTTCTTCGCCCGGCCCGGGTTCGCCGAGCTCGGGGTGAGCTACCTTCAGGAGAAGGGGGAGTTCCAGGGGAACGACCGGAAGGAGGTCGGCGGGGACCTCTGGGTCCGGCCATTCGGGACTGTCGAGCTGATCGGCAACGCCACCTACAACGACGCGACCCGCGCCCTGGCGTTCCAGGGCTACATGATCCGGTTGTCGCCCTTTACGCGTGTCGATTTTTCGTTCGGGTATGAAGAGTACAGCTACAAGGACTATTTTCAGACTTCCCTGTCCCCCGTGTTCCTGGCCCCCGCCATCGACAACACCGACAAGGCGAGAATCGTGATCGCCCTTCTCGACCTGGAGGTAGTGAAGAACGTCACGCTGACCCTCGGCGCGAAAACCATCCGGCACGACCAGAAGGATCCTGGCGACGCCAGGCGCGGCGAGCTGGGGGTGAAATACGTTTACAACGATCTCAAGGATGCCGCGGGCGCATCCTTCGCCTGGGTCACCGCGGACCTGGACGAGAACGCCTACGGCGAATACCGAGGCTATGCCACCTGGTCCCCTTCGAGGTGGCGCTTCGCGCTGGACGCGCTGACCCGGCAGTACAAGCAGGCGATCGACGGGATGAAAAACGCCTTGCAGGTCGTGGGGTCGGCGGGATTTCACCCGTTCGACATCCTCCGTATCTCGGGGGACCTGACGTACACGAAGAGTCCCAGGTTCGATAAGGATTACGCCGGGCTTGTCCGGGTTTCCCTTTTGTTCGGGCCGGGCGCGGGAGGGAAGAAATGATGCGGCGCGCGGTCATCGGGGTCGTCTTCGGAGCGGTTTCCATCGCCCTGCTCTCGGGGTGCTCGGTCCTGTCCACGTCGCCGTCCGTCCCGCCGAGGCATCCGGAGGATCTTGCCGGAACCACCAGGGTCGATTGCCGGGAGTGCCACTCCGATCTCTCCACGGGGGCGCTGAAAGCCTACGACTCGTTCCGGCATACCACGGTTTTCGCCCGGTACCACGGCAATTACGCCCGGCAGGGGCAGAACCTGTGCGCCTCGTGTCACGGCCCCTCGTTCTGCCAGGGATGCCACGCGAGGAAAGAAGAGTTGAAACCCGATGCCCGGCAGGCAGACCGTCCCGACCTGGCGCTCCCCCACAGGGGGGACTACATCGTGCAGCACAGGCTCGACGGAAGGATGGACCCGGGTTCCTGCTTCCGTTGCCACGGGAACAGGAACGACGCAAAGTGCAGGGCGTGCCACCGTTAAGATTTAATTCCTTCCCGTCGACGCCAGAAGCCAAAGGAGTATGTGGATGACCTTCTCGGAGAAAAGCCGCAGTTTCCTGCCCATATCCCTGTTCCTCTTCCTTCTCGCGTCGGCAGTCGTTTCCGGCTGTTCGTCAGGAACCCCAACGGGGAATCTCGTCGATGCCAACGGCAACCACCCGGCGGGTTTCGTCTCCACCCACCCGGCGTCCGCGCGTCCGGACGGGAGCGCGTGTTCTCCCTGCCACGGAAGCGACCTCCGGGGGGGGATCTCCAACGTCTCCTGTTTCAGCGCATCGCGCAACGGCGCGACGTGCCACGCGAACGGCCCCGCGTTCCACCCGGCCGACTGGGTGGACGTCAAGACGCGGGGGACCTCCTCCTGGCACGGCGACGCGTACCTGTCCAACGTGGTAATCAACGGCCTACCGTGTTCCTCGTGCCACACGCTTGGGACATCGGGGACGCCGGGCGCCGGAAAGTGCGAGACGTGCCATTTCTCCTTCGCCTCGAAGCCGGTCAGCCGGATCCCGGTGGGGGACAACACGGAACACGACTGGACGAACTTCCAGACGGCGGGTCACGGCAAGGCCGCCTATGCGGACGACAACGTCGTGAACGCGGTCTGCCAGGCGTGCCACAACGCGAACATCCGCTTCGGCAACCCCCCGCAGCAGTGCCACAACTGCCACGAGCCGTTCCCGTCGTTCCACCCGTCCGGCTGGTCCTCCGCGGCGGATCACGGGACCTCGGCGAAAGGCGCGCCGGGAACGAACACCGGCTTCGCCTTCTGCCGGACGTGCCACGGTACGGACTTCGCGGGGAGCGGGTCCGCCCCATCGTGCATCGACAATGCCTCTTGCCACGGCACTTCGGGCAATCCGGCCACTCCCGCGGCGTTCAACCAGGCTCCTCACCCGAAACGGCAGTGGCGGATCTCGGCGGGGACGTCGCTGACCCACACCTCCACCGCGTCGGACAATTCGAACGCGACCGTGTGCTACGCGTGCCACGCGGACCGCGCCAACACGATCGACGTCCCGGCGCCGTCCCCGGCGTTCGACCAGGCCTCCCCGCCCGATTGCTTCAACGGCTCGCTGTGCCACGGCAGCACCTCCACGCACCCCACGGGAACGGCGTGGCTTCCGGGAAGCCTGCACGGGGCGACAGCGAAGGCCGACCTGACGGTCTGCCAGGCGTGCCACGCGGATGCGCCGGCTCCCGCGACGAACCCCAGGTTCAACGTGCTCGCGAACGCGTCGAGCGCGAACAGCGGCTGCGAGAACTGCCACAAGGCGCGGACAGCCCATCCGCCGGTGGATCCGGCCAAGGCAACCGGAGACCCGCACTGGTACTTCCACCGGCTTTCGGGCAACAAGCACGTCGCCTGCCCGCAGTGCCACGGGGCGACCCTCCAGGGGGCCGCGGAGGGCGCGGTCGGGACGCGGTGCCAGAACTGCCACGTGCTGGGGCCGCCGATCGTGTTCCCGGCGACCGCGACGCAGCCGGCGACCTGCACGACGTGCCACCTGTTCCCCCCGAACGGGGTCCCCAACCAGTTTCCGAACATCGCCGGGACGCACACCGTCCACAACGCGTTAGATGGGGTCCACGATGTCTGCGGTTCCTGCCACAGCGGGGCGGGTTTCGGCAGCGGCGCAAATCATTTCATGGACAATGTGGTGAACGTGGCGTTCCTGGCCAACTACAACGACAAGGGAGTGAACGCGGCGTACACGGCCGCCTCCGGCGGATCGAACACGAACGGGGGGACCTGCGCGAACGTGAACTGCCACGGCGCCCAGACGACGCCCAACTGGCGGACTGCAAGCGGGATCGACGTCGACACCCAGTGCGCCTCGTGCCACCGTTCCAGCTCTTCGGCCGGAACCCGCGCGCGGTACAACGATTACACGAACTCGGTCATGCGCCACACGAACGTCCCGGAGCACGCCGCCGCGGCGTGCACGGTCTGCCACGACACGGCCCTGCTCACGCAGAGCCTCCATTTCGGGAAGCTCGACAACACCGCCGCGTGGATGAAGGCCGGGGCGCAGACCATCAAGTCGTCGCTGGGATACCCGGGCGGCGGCAACAAATGCACGAACACGCCGTCCGGCTGCCACTAGAACGGCGGAACGTGTGAACGATACGGGGAGGCGGGCCAGGGACGCCCCCCCGTATCCGTATCGGAGAAAGAGACTGTAAAGGATCGTTCCCGGCCGGGGGCGGGTTGACTTCCGGACGTTTTCCGGTACAGTCAGATCATCCTTGCCGAACGCGAAGGGGGACCGAAGTGCCCCTTAAGCTGCAGTTCCCGGTTTACACGCTTGGCCGCCGGCAGCTGCTACCGCCGGGAGCCACCCTCACGCGGGAGACTCTGGGCAGGCTGGCGGACTCGGGAAGGAAGGGACCGGTTCCCACAACCTCCCTCCTGAAGTTCGGTACCGTGCGGCGTGATCTACTTGGGTTCCTGCGGCAGGACGCCTACAGGGTGATCTTCGGCGACCTGCGCAGCAATGCCGCCCTTATGGAACTGATGGAAAGCGTCCGGGTGTCCCGGCCCGTTCTCGAGATCCTCTCTTATTTCCGGAAGAACGACCTCTACACCTACCGCCACGTGTTGCGGGTTTTCGCCCTGTCGGTATTCCTTGCGCGGAACCTGGAGTCGGGCCACAGGGACCTCGTACTTGAAGGTGCAGCGGGCCCGCTGCACGATATCGGCAAGATCTGCGTCCCCCTCCCGATTCTCAGGAAGACCACGCCGCTGCGGCGTTCCGAGAGGGCCCTACTGGAGCACCATGCCATCGCCGGGTACGTGCTGCTCTCCCACTACCTGAAGGATTTCAGCAGGCCCGCGGTCAAGGTGGCCCTGGAGCACCACGAGCGAAGGGACGGGTCCGGCTATCCCCGGGGGATCCGGCTCCGTAACCGGCTCGTTGAGATCGTCGTGGCCTGCGACGTCTACGACGCGCTCATCTCGGCGAGGCCGTACCGGAGGGATCCCTACGACAACCGGACGGCCCTGGAGGAGATGAGCGAAATGGCGGACCGGGGCAGCATGGACCTGGGGATCGTGAAGGCGCTCGTTTCGCACAACCGCAAGGACCGGCCCGACCCGCGGGAGTGCAAGGTATCCGATGAGCGCAGGGGGACGCCCCCCGATCACAACCTGTACGGCCTCCTGCTCGAAGACGAATCCCCCGGGGGCGCCGTCCCCGCCTAAGGGGCGCCCTGCTCCCCCAGGATCGCGCGGAGCCCCCGGACCAGCCGGTCGACCCCTTCCACGGCCGTTTCCATCGAGAGGGACCCGTAGGCGATCCGGAGGCGGCAACTCCCGGTGACCCCGAACGTCGCTCCGGGAATGACCGCCACCCTGTGCTCCCGGATCAGCCGCTCGGTCAGCGTGAGATCGTCCATACCCGTGTGGACTCCGGCAAAGAGGTAAAACGCTCCCTGCGACGCGGGGACGGAAATTAGCCCAGGCTCGCCGGACAGGCGTGCGAGGACCTTTCGCCGGACGGCGGCGATGACCTCGAGGTGCTTCCGGCAGTAATCGCGCCCCACGCGCAGCGCTTCCAGGGCGACCGCCTGGGAGACCGCCGGGGCACAGACGATGATCGTGTCCTGGATCTTGATCAGGTCGTCGAAAAGGTGTTCCGGGGCCACCAGGAAGCCGACCCGCCAGCTTGCCATCCCGTAGGCCTTGGAGAGGCTGTAGATCGAAATCGTGTGGTCGTCCCCGCCAAGGGCCCCCGGGGAGAAGTGCTCCGCGCCGTCGAAGGTGAAGTACTCGTACGCCTCGTCGCTGATATGGTAGATCCCGCGGAGGGCGCAGAGCCGGTTGATCGCCGAAAGCGTTTCCCTCGGGTAGACGACGCCCGTCGGGTTGTTCGGGGAGACCGTCACGACCGCGCGCGTCCTCGGGGTGACGGCGGCCGCGATCGCTTCGAGGCGCGGCCGGTGGTTTTCGTCCGTCGGAACGCAGACCGCCCGGCAGCTCGCCAGGCTGACCGCCATCTCGTGGTTGAAGTAATAGGGGGTGAGCAGGATGACTTCGTCCCCCGGGTCGCAGACCGCGAGGACGGCGTTCATGAACGCCTGGTTGGCCCCGGCGGTGACGAGGATGCGGCGCTCGAAGGGGGCGTCGATCCCGTTCTCGGCCCGGAGCTTCTTTTCGAACGCCTTCCGCAGCTCCGTGATCCCGGCGTCGGGCTTGTACGGGTGGCTCCCCGGCGCCCGGAAAAAGCCTTCCACCGCGGAAAGCGCCCCGGGAGGCGGTCCGTAGTACGCCACCCCCTGGCCGAGAGAGATCGCCCCGGGGGTTTGCGCGATCCATCCCGCGACCGTCGGGATGATCGGCAGCGCAACGCCGCCGGCACGCGTCGACCCGGCCATCGGCCCCGACGCCCTCACGCGACGATCCGCCGCTCGAACGTCATCGTCTCGAGGTCCCCAACGACCACGGTGAGACCTTCCGCCGACTGGCCCGGCTGTATGCAGACCGTGGCGCCGACGGTTGCTTTCCAGGCGCCGCTCTCCTCGGGGGATTCGTGGATGTGCCCGTGAAGCGACAGGAGCGGCTGCCGTTCCGAAAGGAAACGGTGCGTGGCCGCCGACCCCACGGCGACACCGCCCCGGCAGACGTCGAGCCCCAGGCCCGCGGGGGGCCCGTGGATCACGTAAACGGCCCTGCCCCGGTCCCGCGGCTCTGGAAGAGCGACGAGCTCATCTTCGATCGTGGGGAGCGTCCTGGCATGGGCGGGCCAATCGGGGATCTCCTCCCACCCCCCGGGACGGGAGAGGATCCCTGCGCCGAACTGGGGAGGGAACGCGAACTCCTTCGTGTCCATCCGCGCACGGTCCTTGAGGCGGAACGGGAAGTCCGACACGAGGTTCATCCCGATGAAGTCCTGCGGGCCGACCGCGACCCTCTTCCCCGCGATGTTGGCGACGAGGGAATGCTTGTCGCACATCGATTCGAACAGCGGGTCCAGGACGCCGAGGTCGTCGTTCGCGGGCATCCCGAGGTACCGGATCCCCGCTGACTGGTAGAGCGCTAAGTGGGGGTCGAGGAAATCGCGGAGGAAGCGGCCCTGCTCGTCGTACATCCGGCCGTGGGGGAACATGTCCCCGCCGTTGACGACGAGGAAGGCGCGAAGCTCCCTCGCCAGCGCGAGCGTCCGCTCGTATTTCCAGCGGTTCCCGTGCAGGTCGGTCACGTAGAGGAAGGACGCCATGGCTGGTATTATACCCGGCGCTCGATGTCTATGATCGTCACTTCGGGGGGGGAAAGGAACCGCATCGGCGGCCCCCACGTCCCCGTCCCCCGGCTGACGTAGACGGCGCCGCCGTCCCGGGTGACGTGGAGCCCGCCAAGGAGGGGATAGGCGAACCGGGTCAGGATGCGGAAGGGGAAGAGCTGCCCGTCGTGCGTGTGACCTGAGAGCTGCAGGTCGAACCGCCTGCGGCTTTCCCGGGTTGCCACGGGACGGTGCTTGAGAAGGAGCGTGAAGAGCGGGGAAGGCGGACCGGAGAGGAGGTCTTCCTCCGTGCGTCCGGGAGGGGTCCCGAACCTTCCCACCGCCGGGTCGTCCACCCCGGCGATGCGCAAAAGGCCTCCCGCCGTCGCGGTTTCCCCCCGCAGGATCGTGAACCCGGCGCGTCTCGCGAAATCGAGCGATTGCCCGATCCCCGCGTAGAACTCGTGGTTCCCCGTAACCAGGTACTTCCCGGCGGGCGCTCGAATCCCCCGCAGGATCTCCGGAAGGCCGTCGAGGTGGTTGATCCTTGCGTCCACGAGGTCCCCCGTGGAGACGAGGATGTCCGGCCCGGCCCGCTCGACCAGCTCCGCGATGGCGGCCGCTTTCCCGTGCCGGACCATCAGGCCGAAGTGGATGTCGGAGATCTGGGCGACCCGGACGCGTTCGATGCCCGGGGGCAGCTTGTCGGTGGCGACACGCACGTGCTCCAGGCGGATCCGGTCCGCCTCGACGAAAGAATAGGCCCCCAGCGCGAGAGAAAGGCCGGCCAACGCGAGGAACGCGGGTTTTCCGTAGACGATGAGGCCCACCCATCCCTTTCCGGAGAGGAAGGTCCCAAGCCGCCACAGGAGGTTCACGCCGTCGATCGCGAGGTTCATCCAGGTGAAAAAAAACAGGAGTCCCATCCAGGTGTACGAGATCCAGGCGGCCGCCCTGGAAAGCCCCTCGAACCCGCGCTCCCCGAGGTGGTGCACGAGCACGGGCCCGCACGTCAGGAGCGCGAGGAAGGGGACCAGCGCGAGCGACGTCCCCCACCCGAACCCGATTGCGGCCTTTGCCTTGAAAAACGCGTAGGCGTGGGTTCCCCCGTAGATCAGGAAGAAGGTGAGCAGGAACAGGGACACGTAAAAACCCTCCGGTGGTGTGCCCTGGATCACGTGGCTCCGAGGGACGATTTTTCGGCGATCCACGGGAGCGTCACACGCATTCATTGTAATATGAGATAATCGCGGAAAACGCGGATTCAAGGGGGGACCGGGGTGCCGACCTACGCCTACAAGTGCGGAAAATGCGGGGAGTTCGAGACGGAGCAGAAGATAACCGAACCGCCCCTCCCGAAATGCCCTACGTGCGGAAAGAAAGTGGAGCGGCTGATCGCCGGCAGCGGGGGGTTCGTACTCAAGGGGAGCAACTGGGCCTCCAAGATGGCCTCTTCAGGCGACAGCGCGAAAAGGATCACGGACCGCGTGATGAAGCAGACCGTCGGGGAAGTGGCGGAGGATATCGCCAAGCACTCCAGGTCTCACTAGGGCCGCACCGCCCCCCCGACGAAGACCTCCCGGAACGCCCGCATGGCGCGGGCGATCTCCCTCTTCCCGATTCCCAGGTGGGTCACCGCCCGAAAGAGCGGAAAGGCGCGGTCGTCCAGGAGCACACGCCTGTCGGCGAGCCGCTCCCGGAAGGCGGGCAGGTCCAGCGAGGGCGTTTCCCAGCGGAAGAGCACGATGTTCGTCTCCACAGGGGCATTGACGACCTCCACGCCGGGGATCCCGTCGAGCCCTTCCGCCAGGGCCGCGGCGTTACCGTGGTCCTCGGCGAGCCGCGGGACATTGTGCTTCAGGGCGTACAGCCCGCCCGCCGCCACGATCCCTGCCTGCCGCATCCCGCCCCCGATCCGCAAGGCGACGCCGCGCGCCTCGGAGAGGAAACCCCGCGTACCCACGAGGATCGACCCGACCGGCGCGCCCAGCCCCTTCGAGAGGCAGAACATCAGGGAGTCCGAAACCTTCCCGTACGCCGCGGGGGGCGTCCCGGACGCCACCGAGGCGTTGAAGATGCGCGACCCGTCGATGTGCAGGGGGATGCGGGTCTTGCCGCAGAAGGAGCGGATCCGCTTCAGGGCCGCCAGGGGGAACACGGTTCCCCCGCCGGCGTTGTGCGTGTTTTCGGCGGTCACGAGCCCGACTCTCGATTCGTTGCGCGCCGGCGCGGGGGCGACGGCCGCGGCGACGTCCTCCGCCGTAAAGATCCCTCCCGGCGCGTCGATCCCGATGATGGCGACGGAAGCCAGGAGCGAAACGGCGGGGCTTTCGCGGCCCGCGATGTGGGAGGCGGAGGACGCCACGATCATCTCGCCGGGCCGGGTCCAAGCGCACGCGGCACATAGGTTCCCCATCGTGCCGGAGGGGACGAACAGCCCCCCCTCCTTCCCGAAGAGGCCGGCGCAGTATTCCTCGAGCGCGCGGACGGAAGGGTCCTCCCCCCTTCGCGAGTCCCCGACCTTCGCGCGCGCCATAGCCTTGCGCATCCCCGGCGTGGGGAGCGTGACGGTGTCGGATCTAAGGTCTACGACGGCCGGCATGAAAGGACTACTCGCCGGAGAGGGAGACGGACCGGGAGCCCCGGGGGTAGAGCTCGGCGAGCAGGCCGTTGCCCATCGGCTCCCAGCCGGCGTCGTCGTCGGGAGGCTCGCTCGCCGCTTCAACCCGCCCGGGCGTCGCCCTCAGGAAAAGGGTGTAGTAGCCTTCGTTCATCCGGAATTTCCTCAGGGCGAAGAGCTTGCCGCCGGACGCGATCAGCATGTTAGCCGCGGAATAATCCCCCACGAGCCCCGGATCGCCGAGCATCCCCGACAGCGCCTCGCGGAGCGCGTGCAGCGTCTTTTCCCGCCAGCGGCCCGCCAGGCGTTCGAGGAACACGAGCGTGTCGCTGACGCCCCGGGCGTCCGCCTCCCGGCCGACCGATCCGCGGAAGGTCCCGTTGTGGGCGAGCGCGATCCCGCCCGCGACGAAAGGATGGGCGTTCGCGGCGTTCACCGTCGCGGCGTTGGAGGCGTACCGGACGTGTCCGAGGAAGCGGTCGGTCCGCACCCGCGTTTCGCCGAGCAGCGGGTCGGCGCAGGCCGGCTTTCCGCTGCGAAGAACCCGGATCCCGCCCTCCTGAAGATAGGCGATCCCCCACCCGTCCGGGTGGTTGCCCCCCGGACGCCTCTCCCAACCGTCGACGAGGTTTCCACGCCGGGAAAAGTCGGCAAGGCGGGCCAGGTACGGCGTTCCGTCCACCGGCTCCGCGGAAGCGAATGCTATCATCCTGCACATTCGGCCCCCCCGGTCAGCGGGCGGGATCCGATGTCCGGATCATGCGGTTTCTGAGGAACTCGTAGCTCACGGTGCGGTTTCGTCCCTCGTTCTTGGCGGTGTACATCGCCATGTCGGCGTACCGCACGATGTCATCGAGGGAATGCCCCGGGTGGTACTCCGAAAGCCCGATCGACACGGTCAGGGTGACCGGCGTGCCGCCGGGCAGCGGGTTGAACTCCAGCTCGGAGAACCGGATCCGAAGCCGCTCCGCGGCGACCATCGCCCCGACCACGCCCGACTCGGGCAGAAGGACCAGGAACTCCTCCCCCCCCATCCGGAAACAGGAGTCCATCAGGCGGAAATTATTCAGCATCAAATCGCCCATCGCCGTGAGAACCCGGTCTCCCTCGAGGTGGCCGTAGGTGTCGTTGTACTTCTTGAATTCGTCGATGTCGGCCAGAAGAACGGAAAAGACGACCCTGGTCCTGCGCGCCCGGTCCAGCTCCTTTTGGGCGATGGAATTGAAGTGCCGCCGGTTGTACAGCCGGGTCAGGGTGTCCGTGATCGAGAGGATCCGAAGCTCCTCCTCGACGGCCTTCCGCCCGGAGATGTCCCGGATTATCGCGGTGACGATCTTCTCGTCGCCGGTGATCTTCTCCGCCATCGACATCTGGACCGTGATCTCGGTCCCCGTTTTGCGGAGGAGCACGATCTCCACGGTTTTCCCGGCGACGGACGCGTTTCCGGAGGTGGAGTACCGCTCGACCTCCTCCCAGCTGGTGCCGTACCGGGAGGGGACCAGGAGCATGAAGTCCTTCCCGATCAGCTCTCCCTTGTCGTACTCAAGCATTTCCCCGGCCGCGCGGTTGGCCATCTGGATGGTGCGGTTTCCGTCGAAGCTTATGATCGCGTCGCCCGCGGTCTCCACGATGGTGCGGAACCGTTTCTCGGATTCCAGGAATCCCCGCTCGACCGCCTTCCGGGTGCTGATGTCGGAGAAGAATCCGACGAACCCGACCTCCTTATCGCTCTGGTGGAGCAAGGTGCAGGAGAGACGGATGGGAATCCTTTTCCCGTCCTTGTGGACGACCTCCGTCTCGAAGTCGAGCAGCCGCCCTCTTCCCCCGAACTCCTCGGAGTAGAGGAACTCCTTGGCCTCCCTTGCCCCCCCGGGGGGATAGATCGAGGAAACGTTGATCCGCCCGATCACCTCCTCCCGGGAGTAACCGAGGAGCCGCTCCGCGCTGGAGTTGAAGAAGAGGATGTTTCCATCGAGGTCGTTCCCGATGACACCTTCGGGACAGATGTGAAGTAGCTTCTCGAAGAATTCCGGGGAGAATCCCATGGGCGGCAACCTGTTTTGTTGATTTGACCCGCCGGAATTGTAGCATGCCGACGAAAAAAGGGATATTACGGGAAATTCCGGGCAGGACCGGATTCCAGTCAGGGTGGCGGCTACTTGTGGAAGAGCAGTCTTACCGTAGACAGAACTTCGCGGCCGGGATGACGCACAGGAACGAGAAAGGGGCGTCGCCCGCGTTGACGAAGGAATGCTCCTCGTCGGGGGGAACGTAGACGAAGCTCCCCGGGCCGATACCGGTTTCGCCGCCCTTGCGCAGCAGATTCCCCTTGC
>JAKALO010000075.1 GCA_021824125.1 Deltaproteobacteria bacterium
GCCCGCGCAGAACGTCGTGTACGCCGACGACGCGGGCAATATCGGGGTGGTGATGGCGGGGAGGATCCCGATCCGCAAGGGGGGGAGCCGCCTGCTGCCCGTTCCCGGCGACACGGGGGAGTGGGACTGGAAGGGGTTCGTCCCGTTCCCGGAGAACCCCCGTGTGTGGAACCCGCCGGACCAGCTTGTCGTCGCCGCCAATTTTCCACCGGCCGGCCGGTCGTTCCGGCACTATCTCTCCCGGATCTACGAGCCGCCCGACCGCGGGAGGCGGATCATCCGGCTCCTCCGCGCGAAGGAGAAGTTTACGGTGGAGGCGTTCGAGCGGATGCAGGGCGACGTCCTGCTGCCCGACGCGGCGAAAGCGGTTTCACTCGCGATCCAGGTGGCGAAAAAACGCGAGACGGAATCTCCGGCGTTCCCGCAGGCGGCGAAGATCCTTTCCGGCTGGGACCTGGACGCCGGAGTGAACAGCCGCGGGGCCCTCCTGTACGAGGTTTTCTACGAGAAGCTGATCGAGAACGTTTTCCGGGACGACCTTGGCGACGTCCTCTACGACGATTTCACTCGAACCTCGCGCCTGGCGTGGAACGCCATGGACAGGGTGATCGACAGGGGTGATTCGCTCTTTTTGGAAAACGTTTCCACGGGACGGAAAGACTCTCTCGAGGACGTCGTCGCGCGCTCCCTTGTCGCGGCGATGGCACACCTGAGGGATCGGCTGGGAAGCGTCCAGTCGACGTGGACCTGGGGTCGCCTCCACCAGGTGACGTTCGAGCACCTGTTCGGGAAGAAGAGGTATCTCCAGCGCTGGTTCAACATCGGCCCCTTCCCCGTGCCGGGCGACGGGAGGACCGTATTCAAGCAGGAGTTCCGGCACGGGACGGACTTCTCGGTCCTGGTCGGTCCGTCGATGCGGCAGATCGTCCCGCTGGGGGAACGGTCATCCGCCCGATCGGTAATCACGACCGGGCAGTCCGGACATTTCTTCGAGCGCCATTACCGGGACCAGGGCGCGCTGTGGCTGTCGGGGAAGACCCACCCGGCCTGGACAGTGAAGAGGGACATCGACGCCAACGCGGAATCCCGCCTCAATCTCAAAAACAGGGACGTTCTTAAAAACTCGCGTTAATTTCCTTGGGGAAAAAGGGTAAGAACGTCCCTGTTTGCTGAACGCTTCCAAAGAGTGCCGTCGCTTATTTCCTGCGGGGACCCCGAACAAGGAACAGCCGCTCAACAAGGTAGAACATGGCGGGGAGGGCGACGGCCACCGCGACCACCTTCAAGGCTAGACGGACCCCGTTCGAGTCAATGCCAAGAAGCCCGGCCAGGATTTCCGGAACCAGGGAGCCGATCGAAAAGGCCGCGACGATTCCTCCCAGGAGGGCGGCGGCCAGCAACAGGCGGGACCCGTTCCTCTTCCGTCCGCCGAACTCCTTGTCGATGCCACTTCCGCCGATGTCGCCCACCACCTCTTATTGAACCTCCGGATAAACCGGTCCGCCAGGGCACGGCGGCAGGTCTTCGTCCGTGGCCCCGCGTGCTCCCCGCCGCTGCCCCGCCGATTATACCACCGGCCTCCACCGAGGGAACGAATCCCATCCTTGGCCTTTCCCGTCTAAAGGTATGCTGTCGAACCGACGTGGAAAGGAACATGGAAGGATGAAGGCCTGCGCCGTTTCTATCCTTGTTGCCGTCGTGATCCTCTCCTTGTTCGCGGCGACCGTTGCCGCGGAGGAGCGAATCGTCGTCGGAAGGATCAGCCGGCTTGAACTTGCCACCCGTACGTTCTCCGTGACCGACGGGATGGGGACGGGTTGGAATTTCAAGGTGGACGAGGGATCGGGCATCGAACTCTCGACGCTCGAGGTCGGGGACCGGGTCGAAGTGAGGATCGCGAGGGCAACCCCACTGAACATGATTTCCGCCGCCGACGTCCTGAGAAAGGGAGACAGCGTTACCTTGTCAGGCGGTTATTAGGGGGACGGCCCCTTAAATGCCGCTCCTTTCCGTGCTAACTTGGTCCACAGGGATTTTCATCGACAAAATAATCCGGCAATCCGCGAAACACGGAAAAACCAGCATCCTGATGCGTTGGAGAATGTGCCATCGGGAGAATGTTCGGAGACGACGATGGAATACGACCTTCCGCTTTTCAGGCCACCGTCGGAGGCGAGGTCCCTCATATTCCAGGTGACCCTTGGATGCTCGTGGAACCGGTGCCTGTTCTGCACCTCGTACAAGACCAAGAATTTCCTGGTGCGCCCCTTCGAAGATGTGGAGAAAGACGTATATGAGATGTCCGGGCTTTACCCGAAAACGAAAAGGATCTTCCTTGCCGACGGCGACCCGATGGAAGCGCCGACCGACTATCTCGTGAAGGTGCTCGACCTTCTGGACCTGCGATTCCCTTGCCTCGAACGGGTAAGCGCGTATGCCGGCCCGACAAACCTGATGGGAAAGACGCTGGAAGAACTGAAGACGCTCAAGGAGCGCAAGCTCGATATCCTATACCTGGGGATCGAGACGGGCAATGACGATCTGCTCAGGAAGGTCAGGAAGGGAGCGACGGCGGAACAGATCGTGGAAGTCTGCAGGAAAGCGATCCGGGCCGGACTGCGCATGTCAACCTTCATCATCCTGGGTCTCGGCGGAGTGGAAGGGAGCCGTGCGCATGCGAAAGACTCCGCAAGGGTGGTCAACGGCATAGACCCACAGTTCCTGGCCACGCTCACCCTGATGGTGGGTCCGCACGGGCGGCTCTACGAGGAGAAGATCATGGGCGGCGGGTTCAAGCTCATCGACAGGAAACAGTCCCTGCAGGAGCTCCGGTGGTTCGTTGAAGACCTGGAGCTTGGCGGCTGCAAGTTCGGCACGGAGCACGCGTCCAACTACCTGCCCATCAGCGGCATGTCGCTGCCCGGGGACAAGGACGAGATCCTTGGACTGATCGACAAGGCCATGAGGGACAACTCCCCGGACCTGTTCAGGCCGGAGTGGGCGAGGGGGCTCTGATTGGCGAAGATCCCCGAAGTCGACTAACGCGTAACCGGGACCGGCGCCAGCTGCTTCTGCACCATCGGTCGCTGCTGGCGGTAGAGGTCCAGCGGGCGGCTTTGCGGAAATTGCCTGTCGACTTCCGTGATGACGGAGTCGGCTTCGGCGAATCGCGCCTGGCGGTCGAGCAGCTCGGCCAGGAAGATCAGACCCTTTTCCTGGGAGGGGGCCGACGGGTCCTGTGCGAGGCATGCCCGCTGGGCGGTTTCCGCCTCCCTCAAGCGTCCCTCGTCGGCCAGCTTGCGCGCCGTCTCGCAAGGAGAGATGGTGTCCGCGAGGTCGGAGGCGGGAGGCGATGGGCCTGCCTTCGCTCTTGCTTTCCCGACGGGCATCGCCGCAGGAGCGGCGGCTTCAGCCATGTTTTCCTGTTCGACTTGCACCCTCGCCTGGATCCCGTCCGCCACGGAAACCGGCGGGGAGCCGGCGGGTGCGCTTCTAATCGTCACGGGCGGCGGCGGGGAGGGTGAGCCGATTCCGGCAGGCGCGGCCACTTGATCCCGATAAGTCATCCCTTTCCCTTCCGACTGTAACCGGTTCGCCAGGTGGTCCCGCTCCTCGCTCGCCCCGGTGGCGAAACGTCCATCGGCTATTGCGGACGACGGGTAAGCAGGAGCCTCGGCGGCCCGGCTTGATTCCGCCGGTGCGGGCCGCACAGCCGCCGCGCTTTCTTTCTTTTTCTTCGCGGGGGGTTCAGGAACCGCCTTGGCCACGCGTTGCCCTGCCGAATCCAACCTCGCCGGTTCGCTGACCGCCTTCGGCACGGTCGGCGTCGGGGCGACGGGAGTCAGTCCGCCGTAATGGACGACCACCACGACCAGCGCCGCGGCCGCCACGGCGGGGACGAGAAAGCGGAACTGCTGCCGCATCCATCCCCGTTTCGGCCGCAGCACGGTCACCCCCTTGCCTTCCGCCTCCCGTTCGATACGATCCGCCACGCGCTTGTTGAAACGGTCCCAGTACCCGGGCCCCGGATCGGGCACGCCGGCGGCCTCGTCGGCCCGCGCAAGGTCGGCCAGCAGCGCGCGGCATCCCGGGCAGCCGCGCAGGTGTTCTTCCACCCGGACACGGTCGGCATCGGGCAGCTCCACGTCGTGGAAGGCGGTCAGCAGCGGCTTCGTTTCCCGGCAATCCATCACGAACCTCCTCCGGATCCCGTCCCCAGCGCGGCCAGCAACCGCTCGCGCGCGCGGGAGAGGCGCGACATCACCGTGCCCGCCGGGATCCCCGCAACGAGGGCGATCTCGGCGTAGGAAAGCCCCTCGACCGCCCGCATCACCATCACCGTCCGAAGTTCGGCGGGAAGGTCGGCCATCGCCCCCTCCACCCGCCGCCTCTCCTCGTTTCCCGCGGCCGATTCCTCGGGGCCGGGCGCCGGATCGACCGCCTCGGGCGCATCGCTCCCGGCAACCGTGGGCACTCCCGCTTTCCCTTCGCGGCGAACGGACAGGCCGCAGTTCCACGCGATCTTCCGCAGCCACGGGCCGAACGGCCTCGCCGGATCGTAGGACGACAGCGACCGGTAAACACGCACGAACGTCTCCTGTGCCGCATCGTCGGCGTCGGCATGGTTCCCCGTCGCGGACCAGCAGAGGCGGTAGACCGCCTGCCGGTGGCGGGTCACAAGCGCATCGAAGGCGCGCCGGTCGCCCCCTGCCGCCCGCGCGGCAAGCCGTTCGTCCTTTTCCCCATCGAGGTCCGCGCCCATCCCTCATCCTCTATACCATACGAGCGGCGAAAATATTCCCGCCGGAAAAAGAAATCGATCGGACGGGAATAAAAACCGGACGGGCCGGGTAAATGTGGCAGAAACGTAAATTTCATCTCGTCCGAAAAGGAGGATCATCATGAAAAAGACCCGGATCGGCAAAACGGTCGGAACGCTGGCTTTGGCGCTGGCGACCCTGGTTCTCGGAGCGGCATGCGCCCCGGCGGCGCCCCTCGTGCTCGACGTCCGGTCGGAGAACCGGACGGTGCTCATCCCCGGCCCCGGCGACGGGACGATCCAGATACAGGTGGTCGCCCCCGATGCCCCGGTGATTTACACGGACCGGCCCAGGCTGAACCTCGCGCTCGTCATCGACCGGAGCGGATCGATGTCGGAAGCGCGCAAGCTCGACTTTGTGAAGACGGCCGCCCACCAGCTCGTGGACATGATGGGGCCGGACGACACCCTCTCCATCGTGGCCTACGACCACCTGGTGCAGGTTCCCTGGCCGTCGCGCCGCGTTGGGCGGGACCGTTCGGACCTCCACCGGATCATCGCCGGTTTGTATCCGGGCGGGGCCACCTTCCTTTCCGGCGGCCTGGAAGAGGGGTTCCGGCAGGCGAGGGCCGGGCAGCGCAGGGGAGCCTTGAACCGCGTCCTTCTCCTTTCGGACGGGCTGGCCAACCGTGGAACGACCAGCCGCGGCGAACTGCGGGAGCGCGCGGCGGTCATGTCTGAAAAGGGGATCTCCGTATCCACGTTCGGAGTCGGCAACGATTTCGACGAGGAGCTGATGACGATGGTCGCGGGCGGCGGCGGCGGGAATTACCGGTACCTCGGCGACCCGGAGCGTATCGTGGCGGCGCTCGCCTCCGAGTTCCGCACCGCGTCGAGGACGGCCGCTTCCGAGGTCGAGATCATCATACGGCTCAGGAGAGACTGCCGCTTCGGCTCGGTGCTCGGGCGCGACTGGCGTCGCGACGGCGACGCCTACGTGATCCGGCTGGGCGATCTTTCCGCGGGCGAGCGCCGGACCGTGTTCGCGAGCCTGAACGTGGCCGGGGATCGACCCGGGCTGCGGGAAGTCGGCGAGGTGGCGATGCGGTACCGCGACCCCGTGACTTCCAGGGTGATCACCGCATCCCCGCAGGCCGTTTCCCTCGAACTCGTCCGCGACGAGCGCAGCTATCGGGAGGGGTTCGACCGGTCGGTGCAGGAAAAGAAGGCGGTGGCCGAATCAAGCGTGCTGGTGCAGGAAGCCGCCCGGCTGGCCGACCAGGGGAAAAAGGAGGAGGCGAAGGAAGTGCTCGGCAAGGCCGCGAAAGGCCTGTCGGCCGCCCCTGCATCGCCCGCGGTCCGCGCGGAGATGGAACATGCGAACCGGTACAAGGATAGCCTCGACGCCATGGGGGACATGAGCTCGGAGCCGGCAAAAGCCGCCCAGAAGGCGATCAAGTACCGCGCGTACGAAACGCTCCAGCAACGGTAGGGAATCGCCGGGAACGGGGAGGGGGGCGCTTCCCCTCCCCGTTTCCGCACCGGCTAAGTTAAGGGAAAAAGAGCGGCTCGAGGGTACCGTGCTCCGGGATACGCCGCGGGATGAACTTGTGGTTTTACCCGGATTTTACTACCGTGGATGCCGGGAGTTGAAAATCCGAACCGTCGGGTATGAGCCCGGGACAAAGGAGGTGGAATGGCTCCTTCCGGCAATTGCACGGGGGAAAGGCGGCCCCGGATGAAATGGTCCCCTTTGTTGCTGACCTTGGCCCTTCTGTTTTTTCTGACGGGACACGCGAAGTCGGCGGACCGCAAACCATCAAAAAGCAAAGAGAAAACTGACTCTTCGAATCTTATCGGGAGCTGGCAGTGCAACGGGCCGGATGGGGAAGTCTCGCTCGTCTTCGAGACCGGGAACCGGCTGGTGTTCGGCGGGGAACCTTCCGCGTACACCCTGACCGCGGGAGCCGTCCGGGTCTTCGAGGAAGGCGTTGCCGCGGATTACCGATACTCCCTGAAGGGAGATTCCCTGTCCTTCGTTTCCCCGGAGAACGAACGGTACCGGTGCAAGAGGGTGGGAAGCGCGGCCGCCGGCAGGTCCGGGAGCCCCGCCGGCGACACGTCGCTGATGCGGTGGTTCGCGGGAAGCTACTACCATTTTTCGGGAAGCACCGAGCGGCGTGTCGTACTCTGCCCGAACGGGACTTTCCGGGGCGGAAGGGAGTCCGGCTATTCCGGGAAGTTCACGGAGGGCGGTGCCCAGGCGGGGGCATGGGGGACCGCGAACCAGTCGTCGTACGACGGGAAGTGGACGATCCGGGGGAACCAGGGACAGGGGACAATCACGCTGGCCTATTCCGGGGGCCGCAAGGAGGAGGTTTCGTACCGGGCCGCAAGGGACCGCGGCTGCTTCACCTTCAACGGAACGCTCTTCTGCTACGAAAAGGCGGCCGACTGCCGTTAAGCCGGTTCGGGTGTCGAGGTCTCGACGCTCAACAGCTTCGGGCCCTGCTTGATCCGGAACGTACCGTCCACGGTTTCCCAGATCCACCCGGAGTAACCGTACCCGCCGATAGGCTTCGTCACCAGGGCGCCCCGCCACGATTCCTCGAGCGTCTGGTTCAGGGCGATCGTCCCGAACTTCCCGAAAGTGTAGGAGGGGACGGGGTGGCAGTAGTCCTCGCCCGCAAGCGCGGCGGCCGCCTCTTCCGCCTCTTTTCCCCCGAAGACTGCGGCGCGCAACCCGTACTTGTGTTCCATCGCCCGGGCTACGACCTCGTCCTTCGTGTCGAAGGGTGAGGTGAACGCCACCGGGCCGAACACCTCTTCCTTCATTCCGAGCATCTCGTCCGTGGCGTCCCTGACGATGGTAGGGTAGACGAGGTCCCCGACGATCTTTCCCCCGGCGACGATCCTGGCCCCCCTTTCCACGGCGTCACGCAGCTGTTCCCGGATCCTGGCCACCGCCAGCGGGCTCGCCACCGGGGAAACGTCGGTCCGCGCGTCCCCGGGAGAACCGACCGCGAGCTTCCGGACCCTCTCCTCGAGCCGCTCAAGGAACGGCTCGTAGATCGAGCGGTGGACGAAGATGCGCTTCGGGGCGATGCATCTCTGCCCGGAGTAATTGAATTTCGATGCCACGAGGTCCTTCATGGAAAGTTCGGGATCGGCGTCCCGGAACACGATGAAAGGATCCTGCCCGGGCCCCTCGAAGACGAGTTTCTTCCCGCTCCGCCGGAACGCCTCTTCGTAGGGAAGCACGTTCTCGTCCGAACCGAAGACGACCACGGAGGAAACATCGCGATCGCCCAGGGAGCGCTCCATGAATTTCTTCCCGCTTTCCCGGGTGAACCGGATGTCGTCGCCGAAGATCGGCCTGTAAAGGGACTCGGTCAGGGCGGAGAGGCCGGATCCTTTCGAGGAAAACTTCACGTTCACCCGGTTTCCCGCCATGTAGATGGAGGTGATGGCGGTGTTGAGCCAGGCGCTTCCGTTGTAGGAAAGCATCAGGGAAACGGAGGAGCCCGCCCCGCCAAGCGGGCGTCTGCCCTCCAGGATCGGCCTCGCCTCTGCGAACATGCCGAGGCGGTCGGTCGTTATGTCCAGCTCCGCTTCGCTGTCCTTGACCGTGAACTTGATGTCGCGCGCCGCTTCCCTGACGATCCGCGCCCGGTGCTTCCGCAGGCTCTCCGCCAGGTCCAGCGCTTTCCGGTGCCGCTCCCCGAAGTCCAAACGATCCTCCGATCCGATTCCGCATTCTTTCCGTTCGGAGGGTTGCTGTCAACCGCCAGGAGGACCCTCTTTCGTGGCGGACGTGTACAATAAAGCATGATCGGTATCCTCATCATCGGTTGCGGGGACATCGGCTGCCGCGTGGCGAAACTCTGGCAGGAGGAAGGCGCCTCGGTCTCCGCAATGGCGAGGTCCTCACGGAGCGCCCGCCGCCTCGAACCCCTGGGGATCCTGCCGGTGGGTGGAGACCTGGACGATCCGGCCTCGCTGCGCGGCCTGCCGGTGAATGGCTCAATCCTCTATTACCTGGCCCCGCCACCGGACACCGGGGAGACGGATACACGGATGCGCGCCTTCCTTGCGTCGCTTCCGCCCGGAAACGATCCTTCCCGGTTCGTCTACATGAGCACGACCGGTGTATATGCGGATATGCGGGGCGGATGGGTGACGGAAGAGACGCCCGCGAATCCCGAAACGGATCGGGGGAAGCGGCGGCTGGACGCCGAAAACAGTGTCCTTTCCTGGGGGCGGACCAGGAACGTCCCGGTGGTCATCCTTCGTGTATCCGGGATCTACGGGCCGGGACGCATACCCGTCGAGCGGGTGCGGGCGGGTGCGCCGGTGCTCTCCCGGGACGAAGCCCCCTTTACCAACCGGATTCACTCCGAGGACCTGGCCAGGATATGTGTTGCCGCCGCGAAGCGTGGAAAGGGCGGTTCCGTCTACAACGTCAGTGACGGGAATCCGGGGACCATCACCCAGTATTACAACGCCGTGGCCGACCGAATGGGATTGCCGCGCCCGCCCGTGGTGACCATGGCGGAGGCCCGGCGGACCATGAGCGAGGCGATGCTCTCGTACCTCTCCGAATCGAAGCGCGTCGACAGCCGGAAGATGAGGGAAGAGCTGGGGATCACCCTCCGGTATCCCGACCTCGCCTCGGGACTCGCGGAGGAAGATGTTTCCGGTTGATCGAATGCCGGGGGGGCGGGTCACCCCTGTAGAAAAGATCCAGGTGAACCGATGGGCGCCAATCTGATCGTAGACGGCTACAACCTGGCCCGCTCCGGCGCGGTACCGCTTTCCGACGATCCCGTTTCAGAGACGGGGCGGCAGGAACTCTGCGCGCTCCTCGCGGGCTATGCCCGCAAGAAGGGCTTCCGCCTCACCGTGGTCTTCGATGGCCGGGAGGCCGGAAAGCCGGAACGAAACCGGACCGCGTTCAAGGGCGGAACCGCCAGCTTCTCGTCCGCGTCCGAGTCGGCCGACGACGTGATCCGGGAGATGGCGCGAAGCGCGCAGGCGGGAACCGTCGTGGTCACATCGGACCGGGGTCTTGCCGGGACGCTGCCCTCCCGGGCGGTAACCGTGGTCTCCTGCGCCGAATTCGCCGGCCGCCTGCTCGATTTCCAGATGGAGACGGTCAAGGGAGCCTCCGACGGGGAAGAGGCCGCCCGAAGTCGAGGGAAAAAAGGAGAAGGGCGCAAGGCGAAGAAGAAGGACCGGAAGCGGGAATCCGTCCTGCGCAAACTCTGAAGACGCAATCCCCGCTTCAGTCCAGAGTCCGATTAAACCCCCAGCACGGGTATCCCTCTTTCCTTCAGGTATCTTTTTACCTGTCCGATGGAGAGTGTTCGGAAATGGAAAACCGAGGCGGCCAGCAGGACGTCGGCGCCGCCCTTCGTCACCCCCTCGAGGAAGTGTTCCAGGCTGCCCGCACCGCCGGAAGCGATCACCGGCAGGTCCACGGCGTCGGCCACCAGGCGTGTGAAGGCGAGGTCGTAGCCCGCAAGTGTTCCGTCGCCGTCCATGCTCGTCGGCAGTATCACACCCGCACCCAGCTCCTGGCATCGGCGCGCCCACTCCCCGCAATCCAGCCCCGTCCCCCTGGTTCCTCCGGCCACCACGACCTCGAACCCGGACGGAAGGGAAGCGTTTCGGCGCCCGTCGATGGCCACGCAGATGGTCCCCTTGCCGAACCTCCCGGCGGCCCGCGTAACCAGCTCCGGGTCCTTCACCGCCGCGCTGTTCATCGAAACCTTGTTCGCGCCCGCCCGAAGGGTCATCTCGATGTCCTCCAGGCTTGCGATGCCGCCTCCCACCGTGAGAGGGATTTCGATCACCGCCGAAACCGCCTTGACCCATTCCAGCCGGGTCTTCCGGTTCTCCAGCGTGGCGGCGATGTCCAGCATGGCCAGCTCGTCGGCCCCCTCCGCCTGGTAGAACGCCGCGTTCTTCACCGGGTCCCCGGCGTCGCGCAGGTTGACGAAGTTGACCCCCTTGACGACCCTGCCCTCTTTCATGTCGAGGCAGGGCATGATCTTCACCGGTTCCATGCCACCCTCCCTTGATCTTGTCTCCCGATGGTCCCCGGGCCTTCGCGCTATAGTGTACAGATGCGCCGTCCGAATTCAACCGCGTCGTTTTCGGGAGTGACTTGCGCAGGGAACCTTCATCGGCTCTTCCACATCAAACAAACATCACGAACGGGGGTGGGCAAATGAAAGCGTCGCAAGTCGTTATTCTGTCTCTTGTGACCCTGCTGGCGGGAACGGTTTTCGCGAAAGAGCCGCATGAAAAAGACGTCATCCCGACGGGTTCCGGCGACCTCGCCATAACGTTCCTGGGCCACGGGAGCCTCCTCCTCGCTTTCGACGGCACGATCATCGCCGTCGACCCTTACAGCAAGGTCGCGGACTACACTGCCCTGCCCAAGGCCGACATCATTCTCGTCACCCACGAGCACGGCGACCATCTCGACCTGGGGGCGATCAGGGCCATCCAACGGGACGGGACAGTGGTGGCTGCGAACCCGGCCGCCGCCGAAAAGATTACCGGCGCGATCGTCCTTTCGAACGGCGACAAGCATCGTTTTCCCGGCACCCGGAAGGATTCTCCCGGCATCGAGATGACCGCCGTCCCGGCCTACAACATGGTCCACGAGCGCAGCCCGGGAGTGCCCTTTCACCCCAAGGGGAACGGCAACGGCTACGTCCTGACTTTCGGGGACAAGAGAGTG
>JAKALO010000241.1 GCA_021824125.1 Deltaproteobacteria bacterium
GCCATCCGAAGCCGACGCGTTGTCACTCCTGCGAAACGCCGCGGAGGAAGGGATCAATTATTTCGATACCGCCCCGGGATACGGGGACAGCGAACGGCTCCTGGGCGTTTTCCTGCGGTCCAACCCCGGGTGTCTCGTGGCGACGAAGGTACCGGTTTTCAAGGATGCTGGGGGAGACCAGCTGCGGGGGGACGCCCTCCGCAGCGCCGTCCTCGCTTCCCTGGAAGGCAGCCTGACCGAGCTTCGTAGGGAGGCGCTGGACCTCGTGCAGATCCACAACGCGACGGTGGAAGTCGTCCGGCGCGGGGAGTTGTCGGACGCGCTCCTCGATGCGAAGCGGCAGGGGAAGGTGCGGTTCCTGGGCGCCTCGGTCTACACGGAGGCGGAGGCGCTCGCCGTCATGGGTGCGGGGTGCTTCGACGTCCTGCAGATAGCGTACAACCTTCTGGACCAGAGGATGACGGGGAAGGTGTTCCCGGCCGCGGTGCGTTCCGGGGTGGGAATCGTCGCGAGGTCCGCGTTTCTCAAGGGCGTCCTGAGCGCGAAGGCGGAATGGCTGCCCCCGGGGCTGGCGGGTCTGCGGGCGGCTGCGGAGCGGGCCAGGGACACCATGGCGGGATCGTGGGATTTACTGGAGAGCGCGGCCCTTCGGTTCTGCCTTTCGGCCGCTACCGTCTCCACGGTGCTCGTCGGCCCCAGGACCTCGGAGGAACTGGGGCGGTCCCTTGCCGCCGCCGCTGCCGGCCCCCTGCCGGAGGAATTGCTGGCCAGGGCGGCATGTCTCGCGATGGACGACGAGCGGCTGCTGAACCCCTCCCTGTGGTCCTGAAGATGGGTGAAGGCCCCCCGATCCTGATACGGTGCGACGGTTCCCCGGAGATAGGGTTCGGCCACGTGGTCCGTTGCCTGGCCCTGGCGGACGAACTCCGTTATGATTATCGTTGCCGGGTCGTGTTCGCCATGCGCAGAGGGCGCGAGGGTTTCGACGCGGTGCGGGCAAAGGGTTACCCGGTTCTGACCCCTGTGGAAGAAGGCTCCCCGTTCGACCAGGCGCGGTGGATCGAAGGCGCGATCGCCGGCGTCGGGGCGAAAGCGCTGGTCCTGGACGTAAGGGACGACCTGCGCAGGGAGGACGTGGAGCGGCTGAGGGGATCCGGGACCCTGATCGCGCTGGTCGACGACCTCAGCGACAGGCGGCTGGCGGCCGATATTGCGTTCTACCCGCCGATCCCCCAGGTGGAGCGTCTCGACTGGACCGGTTTCGGCGGGAAGCTGCGCGTGGGGTGGGACGTGGTGCTCCTCCGGATGGAGTTTTCCCGCTGTGCGAGAGAGGAGCCGGCCGCACGTCCCCTCGTGCTCGTGACGATGGGGGGCAGCGATCCGGCGGGTATGACTCTCAAGGCGCTCCGGGCCCTGGATCTTCTGGAGGAAGATTTCGAGACGCTGGCGATCCTGGGGCCGGGGTTCCTCCACGGGGAGGCCCTGTCAGGGCTGCTGGCCGGAGGCCGCAGGCGTTGCGAGGTGATGCGGGACATAAAGGATATGGCCGCAGTCATGGTGCAGGCGGACCTGGCCGTCGCATCCTTCGGCGTCACGGCGTACGAGCTGGCGGCGGCGGGCGTGCCGGCGATCCACCTCTGCCTGACGGAGGATCACGCCGAATCGGCTGCGGGGCTGGTCCGGGAGGGAGCCGCGGTGAGCATGGGCGTTCACGGGAGGGTGACGGAGCAAGAGCTGGCCGGGACCGTAGCGCGCCTGCTGGCGGACGAGCCGGCCCGGAAGAGGATGGGGGAACGTGCCCGCAACGCTGTTGACGGAAGGGGGGCGGAGCGGATCGCCCGTGAGATCCTGGGGAGAATCGGGGGAGGGGGATGACGGGGACCCTGCGGTGGGAAAACCATCATGGCGCGGTCCTGGATTCCGCGAAGGGATTCGACGTCATCGATTGCCAGGTGTGCGGTTTCCGGCACGTCGTGCCCGTCCCGACGCCGGAGGAGCTTGAGAGGGTCTATCGTGAGGAGTACTACACCCTCGAGAAGCCGTTGTACCTCGAGCGCCACCGGGAGGACCTGGACTGGTGGAACCTCGTGTACGCCGAGAGGTACGACACGTTCGAGCGGCATCTTTCCGCCGATCGCCGCCGCATCCTGGACGTCGGCTCGGGACCCGGTTTCTTCCTACTCCACGGGAAGCTGCGGGGGTGGCAAACACTTGGGATGGAGCCGTCGAAACAGGCGGCGGAACACGCACGCGGACTTGGACTCGATATCATCGAGGAATTTCTCACCCCGGAAACCGCCAGGCGGATGGGGCGGTTCGACGTGGTCCACATGAGCGAGGTTCTGGAACACATCCCCGAACCCCGCAAGCTGCTGGAAACGGTAGCGGGCCTGCTTGCCCCCGGGGGACTGGTCTGCGTCGTGGTGCCCAACGACTACAACCCGTTCCAGCAGGCCTTGAGGACGGCGTGCGGGTACCGACCTTGGTGGGTGGCTCCGCCGCACCACGTCAACTATTTCGATTTCGAGTCCGCGGGACGCCTCCTGGAGGCTTGCGGCTTCCGGGTTCTCCTGCGTGAAGCGACCTTTCCCATCGACATCTTGGTGAGCTTCCCCATGAAGCCGCCCA
>JAKALO010000242.1 GCA_021824125.1 Deltaproteobacteria bacterium
GTTCCGGATCGGGCAAAATAACGTTTACCAGGTGCTATTGTCCCGCTCCACCGGCCCGGAAAGCGGGCTTCCGCTGACGAGGTCGGACTGGTATGCAGGGGCACCGCCCCTCGGGGCGGGAAAGGAAGGAAATACGTATGGATGATCGAACGATAGAGTTGATCGCCATCGGCGCATCCGTGGGCGCCCACTGCCAGCCGTGCCTTACCTGGCACATGAAGAAAGCGCGTGAACTGGGGATCGACGACGAGACGATCCGCGCGGCGATCGAAACGGGCCACATGGTCGAGAAAGGCGCCATGGCCGCCATGCGGAAGTTTACCGAAGATGTTTTGTCAGGTAAATGACATATCGTCAAATAACGAATTGACAAAACCTGTCGACGGAACGATAATTCAACTTGAGTCATTTTTAAGAGTTATATCCCCGGATTCTTCGGGCAAGGAGGCAGATCTTGAGGAAGCTGGAAATCTACGAGCCGCCGTTGTGCTGTCCGACCGGGGTGTGCGGGCCGGCGCCCGATCCCGCCCTGGCGAAGCTTCAGGAGGACATCCTCCGCTGGAAGAAGGTGGGCGTCGTCGTCGAGCGGATTGCGATCAATCAGGTCCCGCAGCGGTTCATGGCGAATCCGACGGTGGTCGAACTGCTGACCCGGGAAGGGCAGGAGGTCCTTCCGATCGCCCTGCTCGACGGTAAGGTCGTCTGCAAGGGGAAATACCCGACGTATGACCAGGTTACAAGGGAGGGGATGTAGATGCCGACCTACGCCTACCTGTGCCGCGCCTGCGGCCGTCCGTTCGAGATTCGGATGTCCATCCGGGAGAAAGATACGTGGAAGCCCCGCTGTCCGGTGTGCAAAAGCGCGAAGGTGGAGCAGCAGCTCTTCGGGTTTTCCTTCGGGGGAAGCGGGGGCGGGCAACCCGCCCCCGGGGGGTGATGCCCCCCCGGCCGCGGCGGTCGCTGCGGGTGAGAAGTTAAGCGGGGAAACTACTCCAAATGATGAAGGAGGCAAGGGAACTCATGCATAAATACACGTTCTTTTCCGGCAAGGGAGGGGTGGGCAAGACCACCCTTGCGGCGGCCACGGCTGTTCGCACGGCGCAGGCGGGGAAACGGACCCTGATCGTCTCCACGGACCCGGCCAGCAACCTGGCCGATGTCTTCGAGCGCCCCATTGGGCCCCGGGTCACCGAGATCGCGCCGAACCTGTTTGCGCTCGAGATCGATCCGGATGCCGCCACGAAGGATTACGGAGAGCGGGCTCTGTCCCCCTTGCGCGCCGTTCTTCCTCCGGACGCCATGAAGGTTCTCGAGGAACAGTTCCGAAGCGCCTGCACGGTCGAGATCGCCTCGTTCGACCGGTTCACCGATTTTCTCGAAGACACGGAGTTCGACCACGTGGTCTTCGACACCGCCCCCACGGGCCACACGCTTCGCCTTCTCGAGCTCCCCGTGGACTGGTCCCGCCATATCGAGGAAGCCGCGCAGGGGAATGGCCAGACGTGTATCGGTCCGGTCGCCTCCCTGCAAGGGGCCAAGGCGAAATACGACCATGCCATCGCCGCACTCCGGGACCCCGGGAAGACGGAGTTCACGCTGGTCTGTCGTCCGGAGCGGACCTCCGTGGACGAACTGCTCCGGGCCCGGAAAGAGCTCCGGACGCTCGGGATCGGGAATTTCCGGATCGTGGTGAACGGGGTGATCCCGGTTGGGGCGGGCGGGCCGTTCGCGAACCAGTCCTCTTCCCAGCGCGAGCAGGTCCGCCGTCTTTCCGGGAAGATCGACCGACCCTGCATCGAGGTTCCCCTCCAGGGCGGGGAGGTGAAGGGTCTTTCCGCACTGGGGCGGTTCGCCGCCATCGCCTTCGACGGAAAGGAAGATTCCCTCCACGATGGGTTCACGGGCACCCGCCCCTTCACGGGGTTTTCTCCTCCGTACGTCCTGAGGAAGATGGTGACCGGCGTGAACGGAAAAAGGACGGTCGTCCTGACCGGCAAGGGGGGGGTCGGGAAAACCGTGGCGGCGTGCGCCTTGGCGGCGCGCCTCGCGCGGGAGGGAAAACGGATCCTTTTGGCGACCACCGACCCGGCGGCCCACACCGGGTCGGTCCTTTCCGCGGAGGTGTCGAGCGAGGTTCGCCCCGTTCCGGGCTACCCCGGGCTGTTCGCCGTCCGGATCGACCAGAAGGAGAGCGTCAAGGCGTACAAGGAGAAGATCCTCTCCCAGGCGGCCGCGTCCGGCCACACCGGCGAGATGCTCGCCGTGGTCCGGGAGGAGCTGGAATCCCCCTGCACGGAGGAGATGGCGGTCTTCGAGGAGTTCTCCGGCCTGGTGGAGCGTGACGATTTTGATGTGGTAATCCTCGACACCGCCCCCACGGGACACACCTTGCGGCTCCTCGAACTGCCGTACGACTACGCCCGGCAGGTCGAGATGATGGTGGCCGTCCGGAAGGACGACGTCGGGGCGACCGGCGCCAAGGGGAAACTCGACGCGCTCGTCCGGCGCCTGAAGGATCCCCGGGCGACGACGTTTCTCCTCGTGATCTACCCGGAATACACGCCGATCTTCGAGGGGAAAGGGCCGCGGAAGACTTGAAGGAGTCCGGCATCG
>JAKALO010000076.1 GCA_021824125.1 Deltaproteobacteria bacterium
AAGGTCTACCTCGTCCAGTCCGGCGCCCGCTCCGACTACGTCTGGGACAACGGCGCCTCGTCGACCGCCGAGGGGGCCTACATAAACACCTACCCGCTGCTTTATCCGTCGAGCATCACTTACAACCCAACTGTCCAATATTTGTATTTTGCGGAACGCGACAGGGGCCGGATAAAGTCCGTATCGATGGGAGTTGGCAGAGTTTACACGATTGCGGGGGCCACACCTGGCACAGCTTTCTCCGAAGGCATCGACCCCTCCGTGATGACCCTGTCGTGGCCTGTGCTGTTTGAAGGTGAACGCGTGTTGGGGAATTTCTTTATGCGCGAAAGGTATTCCCACCGGGTTTTTATCATACGTCCTACCAACAGGGTTTACACATTGGCCGGCACAGGCACATCAGGGTACTCAGGCGACGGGTTGGCCGCAAGCGCAGCGACACTCAACGAGCCCTCCGCCGTGGCAGTCGACTCACGCGGCAATGTCTACATAGCCGACTCGGGCAACCACGCCCTCCGGGTGGTCATCGGCGGCGCCCTTCCGTAAATCAGGGAGGGAGGAGAAGATTATGAGCCGACCTGATATATCGCGGGTTTGAATTTCGGGCGTGGAACCGGTTTGCCCAAGCTGCGCGCGGTTTCCAGCCAAGCCGTTTTCGCCACCTGGACCTGTTCCAATGCCTCCGCGGGGGTTTTGCCGAAGGCGGAACATGCCTCCAAATCCGGGATATCGGCGATATAACCGCCGTCCTCCTCGCTATAATAAATATTAATGTGATAATCCTTCATTCCTCATCCTCCAGTTCCAGATTGTACCGCTCTACGAGTTTGAGGAGTTGCCGAATTTGATATGGTTTGGCCTTTCCTTCATCGTTTTATGCCGCTTTCCCGGTTTTGTATGGCCGGATCAGTACTTCAGCCGGAATGCCGAGACCTTTATGAAGCCGCCGGATCATTTCGACCGAGAGTGGGCGTTTCCGGTTGAGAACTTCCGAGACACGGGCGCGGCTTCCGATGTATGCCTCCAGGTCGCGCCGGGTCAGGCCCTGCTGTTCCACGCGGAACTTGATCGCCTCAATGGGATCGGGAGGATCGATAGGATGATGCTCATCCTCATACGCCTCGACAAGAATCGACAGCACTTCCAGCCTGTCCGCCTCAGATGATCCAGGCGGGGCATTGAGAAGCTCGGAGATTTCCTTCAGCGCTTCCTTACAGGCGGCCTTGGTTTTAATCGGTTTCAGTTTCATCGCAAAGCCCTCCATTCAAACGGTTACGGCGTTGATTCTGTCATATTCGGCATGTGTGCCGACGAACCGGATATAAACTCTGCCGAGATCGTATCGGACGTGAACGACAAGACGATAACTGTTTCCCTTGATGTTGAACACGACCCGATTATCGTTTAAGAAACTTGCCGTTGGGTAGCGGCTCTTGATATCCGCGGGACCATGCCATATCGACGACGTCGTTTCCGTGAACCACGCTCGTAACGGTTGTTCTGCATCGGAGTGTCGTTCCCAGAAATCCTTAAGTGTTTTCCGGGCAATGACATGCATTAGCAAAGCATACGATGTTCCCTATTTGGGATCAAGTATAAATTACAAGGGATTGGCGAAATGATTAAGCGGTGTTTTTCGACCGGGAGCGGGCGCGGACGATGGAGACGACCGCGTAGAGGATCAGGACCGCGGAGACGACCTGCGACTCGGAAAAGGGGCCGAGGAAGCCGCGCGGGTCGTCGCGGAAGATCTCCAGGAAGGAGCGGACGACGCCGTACAGGATGACCATGACCCAGAACCGCATCCCGGGGGTCTCGAACCGGTCACGCGTCGCGTATAGGAACCCGAAGATCGCGAACCCCGCGATCGACTCGTAGATCTGCGTCGGGTGCAGCGGGACGTGAAGGGGGGCAAGCGAGGCCGGGTCGGAGAATACGACCGCCCAAGGCAGGGTGGTGAATTTCCCGTAGCAGCAGCCGGCGGCGGTGCAGCCGAGACGGCCGAAGGCCAGCCCAAGCGGGATGCCGATGGCGGAGGCGTCCGCCACGGGGAGGAACGGCATGCGGTGCCGGCGAAGGAACCAGACGCACACGACGACGGCCGCCAGGAACCCGCCGTAGAAGACGAGCCCCCCGTTCCACAGCTTGAAGATCTCGGCGGGCGCGTCCCGGTAGACGTTCCAGTAGACGAGGACGTGGAAGAGCCGGGACCCGACGATGGCGGAGAGCACCACCCAGAACCCCATGTCGTAGAACTTGTCCCGATCGAGACCCTTGCGGGCGATCTCGTTGCCGGCGACCCATAGCGCGGCCAGGAAGCCGATCGCGACGAACACGCCGTAGGAGTAGATCTTCAGGCTGCCGATCTTAACGAGTACGGGGTGCACCGTCGCCCTCCTTCGACCAGAATAGCATGTCGAGGATGAGCAGGAAGATTCCCAGGGTGATCCCGACGTCGGCCAGGTTGAAGGCGGGCCAGTGGTAGCGGTGCCAGTGCACGTCGAGGAAGTCGACCACGTACCCATGCCGCGCGCGGTCGATCAGGTTTCCGATCGCCCCCCCCAGTATGAGCCCGAGCCCGCAGGGGCCGGGCCCGCGCCACGGAAGGTAGTGCAGGTACCCAAGTATCGCGGCCACCGCGAGCACCGTCGTCACGATCAGGAGGGGATTGACCCACGCGGGGTCCAGGCTGGAGAGGAACCCGAACGCGACCCCCGTGTTGCGGACGTGCACGACGTGGAACCAGTTTTCGTAAACGGCCCTCGCTTCGTAGAGCTGGAAGTGGCCGACGATCCACGACTTGCTCCACTGGTCGGCGATGGTGAGCACCAGGGCGGCCAGGATCGGGACCGCGAATTTGCGCAGGGTCCGCAAGCGGGCGTCTTACACGGCCGCGGCGCACCGGGCGCACAGTTCCGGTGCCCCCAGTATCGTCCCGACCGCGGGGGTGTGGTTCCAGCAGCGCTCGCACTTTCCCCAGGGGGCCTTTCCCACTTTCGCCTTCAGGCCCGGGAAGGCGGCGCTTTCGTAGACGTCCGCGCCCGCGACCTCCCCTACCTCGATCCCCGACACGATGAGGACGTCGCGGATCTCGTCGGGATGGGTCTCGAACAGGTCGGCGAATGGGCCGGGGGAGACGGTCACAAGCGCGTCCTGGTCGCTTCCGATAACCTTCTCCTTGCGCGCGGCTTCCAGCGGCTGTGCGATCTCGGCCCGGAGGGCGAGGATCCGCTCCCAGCGCGCGGCGATCCCGGCGGCCCCTGGAAGGTCCGCGGGGGCGGGGATGTCCGACAGGAAGACGCTCTCCGGCTTCCCTGCGTATGCCGGCAGGTAACCCCACGCCTCCTCCGCGGTGAAGGAGAGGACAGGGGCGAGCAGGGAGAGCAGGTCGCGGGCGATCGTGAACAGCGCGGTCTGGGCCGAGCGTCTCGCCGGGTCGTCCGCCTTCGAGCAGTAGAGGCGGTCCTTGAGGACGTTCAGGTAGAAGCTGGACAGGTCCACCGAGCAGAAGTTGTTCACCGCGTGGAACAGGGTGTGGAACTCGTAGCTTTCGTACGACCGCGCGACCTTGACGGCCAGCCGGTTGAAAAGGACGAGCGCGAACCGGTCCATCTCCCGCATCTGCGCGAACGGCACGGCATCCCGCTCCGGCGAGAATCCGTCGAGGTTCCCCAGGAGAAACCGGATCGTGTTCCGTATTTTCCGGTAGGCCTCGGTCAGTCGTTCCAGGATGTCCTTGGAGAGGCGGATGTCGTCGCGGTAGTCCTCCGCGGCCACCCACAGGCGCAGCAGTTCCGCGCCGTTCTTCCGGATGATCTCCTCGGGGGCGATGACGTTCCCCTTGGACTTGTGCATCGCCTCGCCCTTGCCGTCCACGACGAATCCGTGGGTCAGGACCGCCCGGTACGGGGCGGCCTGCCTGGTCCCCACGGCGGCCAGGAGCGTCGAGTGGAACCAGCCGCGGTGCTGGTCCGATCCTTCGAGGTACAGGTCGACGGGGATACCCAGGCTCTCCTTCCCCTCGCAGACGCAGGCGTACGACACGCCGGAGTCGAACCACACGTCGAGGATGTCGGTTTCCTTCCGGAACTCCTTCCCCCCGCAGGCGGGGCAGGAGGCGCCTTTCGGCACCAGGTCGGCGACGTCCCGGTTGAACCAGGCGTCGGCCCCTTCCTTCTCGAAGATGTCCGCCACGTGCTCGATGAGCGCACGGTCGAGCAGGTAGTGGCCGCACCCGCCGCACTGGAAGATGGCGATCGGGACCCCCCACGCGCGCTGGCGCGATATGCACCAGTCCGGCCTGTTCGCGATCATCCCCTCGATCCGCTCCTGCCCCCACGAGGGGATCCAGCGGACCTTCCGGATCTCGGATAGCGCCTTCTCGCGAAGGCCCGTCTTGTCCATCGAGATGAACCACTGCTTCGTCGCCCTGAAGATGACGGGCTGCTTGCACCGCCAGCAGTGGGGGTAGGAGTGCGAGAGCCTGTCCTCCCGGAGCAGAGCGCCGACCTCCGCCAGCTTCGCGTTGACCAGGGGGTTCGCCTCGAATACCTGCTTGCCCGCGAAGAACGGGACCTCCGCGGTGAAACGCCCCTCGTCGTCCAGCGGGGCGTAGATCGGGAGGCCGTACCTGAGTCCCGTATCGTAGTCCTCGCGGCCGTGGCCGGGGGCGGTGTGGACGCATCCGGTGCCTGCCTCCAGCGTCACGTAGCTCGCAAGGACCAGGATCGAGTCGCGGCCGGCGAAGGGATGGCGGCACCGCAGGCGCTCCAGGTGGGAGGAGCCGAAGGTCGCGAGGCGGGTCGATCCGGAAAGGCCGGCCTCGGCCGTGAACCGGTCGGCCAGCCCCTCCGCCACGACGTACACCTCTCCCGCCGATTCGATGGCGACGTAGGGGAAGGCCGGGTGGAGCGCAACCGCCAGGTTCGACGGGATCGTCCACGGGGTGGTGGTCCAGATGACGAAGGAGACGTTTTTCCCCGCGAGGGCGGGGTGGATCTTCTCCGGGGGATCGACGAAGGGGAACTTCACGTGGATCGAAGAGGACGTGTGGTCCGCGTACTCGACCTCCGCCTCGGCGAGCGCCGTCCTGCAGGTGTTGCACCAGTAGACCGGCTTGGTCCCCTTGTAGACGGCGCCGGATTCCACGAACCGGCCGAACTCCCGCAGGATACCCGCCTCGTAGTCGAACGTCATCGTCAGGTACGGGTTTTCCCAGTCCCCCAGGACCCCAAGCCTCCGGAACTCCTTCCTCTGGATGTCGATGAACTTCGCGGCGTACTCGCGGCACAGGCGCCGCTTTTCCCCCGTGGGGATCGTCTCCTTGCTCTTCCCCAGGTCCTTGTCGACCTGGTGCTCGATCGGAAGCCCGTGGCAGTCCCACCCCGGAACGTACTCGGACCAGAATCCGGACATGCCCCGGTATTTCACGATCACGTCCTTGAGGATCTTGTTCAGGGCGTGCCCGATGTGTATGTGGCCGTTCGCGTAGGGCGGGCCGTCGTGGAGGATGAACTTGGCCGCCCCCCTGCGACGCGCGGAGATCGCGTGGTACAGCCCGGTCTTTTCCCACCGGGCGAGGATCTCGGGCTCCCGCTGGGCGAGGTTCGCCCGCATCGGGAAGCCGGTCTGCGGAAGGTTCAGCGTGTTCTTGTAATCCATCGGGGTCGATGCTCCTCGAAACGGTAAAACGTTACTTATACCACTTATAACGCCGTGTCGATACCCCGCGCGGGCCCGGATCAGCTTCGGCTGCGCCGCCCTGCTATCGGAACAGGTTGCGGAAGAATTCGCCGATGCCGCGCAGCCCCTTCCGGACCGTGTCAACGACGGGATGGACGGGGTGGAGCGGGCACGTCTCCCTGGGGACCGTTCCTTCAAGGAACGACTCCGTGAGAGGTTCGGGGCAGGCGGACGTGGCGAGATAGCCCGATGCGGGGTCGATGACCGCGGTGACGATCCCCTGGGGAATCACGGGGGCGCGGGGGCCGGCGGCCGGGTACAGCGCCGCCATGAACCGGGTCCAGATCCGGAGCGCCCCCGCGGCGCCGGACAGGCCGGTGTCCTCCCCCGAGTCCGTCCCCACCCACACCACGCACACCACTTCCGGCGTGTACCCGGCGAACCATGAGTCGCGGTAGTTGTCGGTGGTGCCGGTCTTGCCAGCGACGGGGAAGCCGATCCACGGGCGCGCGGTACTCCCGGTTCCGCGGTCGACCACCCCTTCCAGCGCGGCGGTCACCAGCCATGCGGCGCGGGGGTCCACGGCCTGGCTACCGTCGGGCTTCCCCGTGTAGACCGGTTTCCCCCCGGGGGCGAGGATCGTGTCCAGCGGGAACGGTTCGTGGCGCATCCCGCCCGATGCCAGCGTCGCGTAGGCGTAAGCGAGTTCGACCGGGGTGACCTCGAAGCTGCCAAGCGCAAGCGACGGGACGGGGGAAAGGGGGCTCGTGATCCCCGCGTCCCGGGCGGCCGAAACTACTTCCTTGAGGCCCACCTGCATGGCGAGGCGCACGGCGGCGGTGTTGACCGAATCCTCGATCATCCTTCGGACGGTGATCGTGCCGAACTGCTTCCCTTCGAAGTTGGCCGGCGTCCATGCTCCCCCCGGAACGGGCACCGAGAGCGGTTCACCCGAGAGCGCGCCGGCCAGCGTGATCGCCCCCTTCCCGCGGGCGGCCTGCTGCATCGCGGCCAGGAGAACGAAGGGCTTGAACGCGCTGCCGGGCTGGCGCCGCGCGTCTGCGGCGCGGTTGAACTGCGTTTCGGCATAGCCGCGCCCGCCGACCATCGCCGTCAGCTCCCCAGTGGCAGGGTCGACCGCAACGAGCGCGGCCTCGAGCGGCTCTCCGTCCGTCCGTCTTCCCGACCCGATCTCGGCGAGCCCCCGCGCGACGGCCGCCTCCGCGGCGGCCTGGTGGAACGGGTCGAGCGAGGTGTAGATCCGGTATCCCGCCCGGAAAAGCTTGGCGTCCCCGATGCCCTCCTCGGCGAACCGCTGGACGTAGTCCGTGAAATAGCCGGCGGCGCCTGCCGGGGGGCGCTTCGCGCTCGTCCGGACGGGGGAACGCGCGGCCCGCGACGCTTCCCGCTCCCCGATCATCCCCAGCCGGGACATGCGGGAGAGGACCCAGTTCCTCCGCTCCCTGGCGCCCGCGGGCATCCGCAGGGGCGAGTACCGGTTGGGAGAGCGGATGATCCCCGCCAGGAGAGCCGCTTCCTCGAGCGAAAGGTCGCCCACGCTCCTGGAGAAGTAGAAGCGCGACGCCTCCTCGACCCCGTAGATGCCCCTCGCGCCTTCCTGCCCGAAATAGATCTTGTTGAGGTAGGCCTCCAGTATCTGCTTTTTCGAGTACCGGAACTCCATGACCAGGGCCAGCTCGGCCTCCCGGAGCTTCCTCCACAGGCTTTTTTCCGGTGTCAGGAAGAAGTTCTTGGCCAGCTGCTGCGTGATTGTGGAGCCTCCCTGGACGATTCGGAAGGCCTGCAGGTTGGCAAGGAGAGCGCGCGCGACGCCGATGAGATCTATCCCGAAGTGGGAGTAGAAGCGGGCGTCCTCCGCGGCCAGGACGGCGTGCTGGAGGTGGCCCGGGATCGCGGAAAGCGGCACGAGCCGCCGGTACTCCTTTCCCGGTCCGAGGATCCGGCCGACCTCCTCCGGCTCGATGAGGGCCTCCTCGAGCGGCATGCCGGCCGAGGTCGCGAGCGTGTCGACGCGTCCCTCCCGGATCCCGATCTCCACCGTTAAGTGGCGCTCCTCCAGCGCCCCGTAGCGGAAGTCCCTGGTGTGGATGCGCACCTTCCCCGGCTCCTCCGACCAGGTGCCCTCCGCCGCGGGCGGGCCGTCGACTTTCCTGTAGGAGAGGCGCCGAAGCCTTTCGGACAGGCGCAGGTTGTCCAAGGAGTCGCCGGGGTGGATCCGCGTCGGCCGTCCGTACAGTATCGACGGCACCTCCCAGGAATCGCGCGCCATGCCCCCGCCGACCTTGTAGTAAAGGTACATTACGTGAAGGAAGAGGAGGACGGCGGCCGCGAGGAGGATGCGCGGGTGGAAGACGCGCTTCAGGCGCATGAATATCTCGCTTTCGCAATGCGTATCAATCCGGGAAAGGGAACCATTATAGGCGAAACGTCCCCTTTATTTCCATACGGATGGAGGGTATTCTGGTCCCATTCCCGGACATCCGACATAGAGAAGGAGGAGGAAGATGAGAAAGATCACGGTGTTGTTCCTCGCGGCGCTTCTCTGCGCGTTGTGGCTGGCCCCGGCGCAGGCGCAACCGCCATCGTACGACCGGTACGAGCGGTCCCGGGGCGAGGCCCCCCCACCGCGGGCGGCGGGCGCACCGCCTCCCCAGCACGCCGTTCACGGGCAGCCGTACTTCTTCGGGCACGTCGGCCTGTTCGATCCCAACGACAGTTCCACCGGGTTGAAAGGGTACGATTCCGGCGGCAGCTTCGACATCGGCATCGGGTCCCGCGTTTCCCCGAACCTGGCGGTCGAGGGGACCTTCGGCGCCTATTCGGCCGACATCGGCCCCAACGAGGTATCGGTGGCCCCGATGACGTTCGGGGTGCGGCTGATCGTGCCCGCGCCGGTCGTCGAGCCGTACATAGGCGGGGGGCTGGGGCTCTATTTCTCCGAACTCGACGAGCCTTCTTCGGGGATAAACGATTCCGACGCCGTGTTCGGCGGCTACTTTTCGGCCGGCGTCGACGCCTGGCTCAACCAGAGGCTGGCGCTGAATTTCGAGGGCAGGTACCACTTCGCGGAACCAACCTTTGACGGGGTGGACGTCAAGGTCGGCGGCTGGACGATCAGCATGGGGGTCCGGGTATCGTTCTGAGGCGACACGGGCCGCGGGAAACGCCCCGGATACTCCTCGTCGGGGGGTCCGGGGCCTACGCGCTTCCGCCGGGGACGCTTGGCGGGCGGATCTCCGTTCGCCGCGTGCGCACGCCGTTCGGCCCGTCGAACCCGGTCCACCTGTTCGAGAAGGACGGGTTCCGTTTCCTCTTCCTGTCCCGGCACGGGGAGCGCGCCTACGAGAAGACCGCCCCTTTCGTGAACTACCGCGCCAACATATTCGCGGCGAAATCCCTTGGGGTCGAACGGATTATCGCGTGGACGGGACCGGGCATCATCACCGAGGGATACCGCCCCGGGGACCTCGCCCTCCCGGACGACCTGCTCGATTTCACACGGAATCGGCCGTCCACCTTTTACGAGGGAAAGGGGATCGGCTTCATCCGGCAATCACCCGTCTTCTGCGAGACGCTGCGCGGGGCGGTTCGCGCCTGCCGGGGAACGGGACGGGGAGCACCCCGGCTACACCCCAAGGGGACTTATGCCTGCACGGAGGGGCCGCGGCTGGAGACGCCCGCCGAGATACGGTTCCTCGCTTCCGCGGGGGCGGACATGGTGGGCATGACCCTGTGCCCCGAGGCGTTCCTGGCCAGGGAACTGGAGATCTGCTACGCCCCCATCGCCTACCTGACCAACTACGCCGAGGGGGTGAAGCCGATGCCTTACCGGCGCGGTACGCTCTTCGAGGGGATGCTGCCCGGGGAGAGCGCGGCCCGCGTCGAGAGGGCGAAAAACGCCATCCCCCTCCTGGCGATCGCGGCGGCCCGGTCGCTCTCCGGCAAGGAAAGGGATTGCCCCTGCGCCGTATCGATGGAAAGATATCGCCGCGGGGGCATGATAGGGGACGATTTCCGGAAGTGGGTGTCCGCGCCCCGCGGGAGGAACGGATGAAGATCCGCGAGGAACAGGTCCATCGCATCTGCCGGACGATCCTTTCCCGCTGGAAGGAGAAGGGGATGGTCCGGCCTAAGGCCGCCGAGGACGTTCTCCTGTCCAGGATGATCGGCGCGGTCATGAAGGACTTCGAGCGGGAGGAGGCGCTCGACCGCGAGGTCGAGGCCCTGCTTGAAAAGCATTCCCGGGAGATGTCCCAATCGCAGGCCAGCGCCCACCTCATGTTCCGGAAGATCAAGGAGCGCCTCGCGAAGGAGCGGGGCATCGTCCTGTGAAAGGAGCACGCACGTGCGCCTGACGGAAGACCGCATATCCCACCTGTCCCGCCAGGTGATCGACCGCCTGTACAAGGACGACCTGGCGGACTTCACCGACGAGGGGATGGCGCTGCGCGAGGCAAAGGGCGCCTTCCAGGCGTACGTCCGGGCCGAGGACGAGGTCGATTCCTTCGTCCGGCAGAAGATCGGCAGGCTTTCCCGGCGCGTCCCCGAGGGGGGGAGGGAGTGGGAAATCCTCTACCGGAAGTACTTCGAGGAGGAGTTCAAGCGGCGGAAACTGTAGTCAGCCGTCCGCCTCGCCGCCTCCGCCCCCAACGGTCGGGTTCTTTCTACCCCTTGACATCCTTTTCCCGGACGGTGTACATTCATTGTTAGCACTCGTCTTGACCGAGTGCTAACAGCCGGATGGCCACCATCCCATAAACAGCAGCAGGAGGAGAAACCATGAAGGTAAAGCCGTTGATGGACAGGGTTCTGGTGAAGCGCGTGGAGGAGGAGACCAAAACCAAGGGCGGGATCATCATTCCCGACAGCGCCAAGGAAAAGCCCCAGGAAGGGCTGGTCGTCGCCGTCGGGCCCGGCAAGGTGACCGACACCGGTACCCGCGTGACCCCCGAGGTGAAGAAGGGCGACCGGATCCTGTTCGGGAAGTATTCCGGGTCCGAGATAAAGGTCGACGGAGTGGAGCACCTGATCCTCCGCGAGGACGACATCCTCGCCATCCTCGAAAAGTAACGAAACCCATACAAACGAGACGAAAGAAAAAGGAGGAATTACACGATGGCGAAACAGTTGAAGTTCAGTGAGGAGGCCCGTGCCGCGATCAAGATCGGCGTCGACGTCCTGGCCGACGCGGTCAAGGCGACGCTGGGGCCCCGGGGCCGCAACGTGATCATCGAGAAGTCGTTCGGATCTCCCCTGGTCACCAAGGACGGCGTGACCGTCGCCAAGGAGATCGAGCTTCCCGACAAGTTCCAGAACATGGGCGCCCAGATGGCGAAAGAGGGCGCATCCAAGACGAGCGACGTGGCGGGCGACGGGACCACGACCGCGACCGTACTCGCGCAGAAGATCTACCAGGAGGGCTCCAAGCTCGTGGCGGCCGGCTACAACCCGATGGACCTCAAGCGCGGGATCGAGAAGGCGGTCGAGGCGGTCGCGGCCGAGCTGAAGAAGATGTCCAAGGCGACCAAGGACCCGAAGGAGATCGCCCAGGTCGGGACGATTTCCGCGAACAACGACGAGACGATCGGGAACATCATCTCCGAGGCGATGGCCAAGGTC